>NZ_JBEXSX010000044.1:0-83592 GCF_040613835.1 Streptomyces sp. NPDC006207
GCCCGCCAGCGTCGCTGGCGGGCCACCCGCATCTTCACAACCTCAACGAGCCGGAGACTTGCCACCCCTCTTATCCACTCCACCGCGGCGCTCTCCTCGCGGGGCAGCACGGCGTTGACTTCTGGACCGAGTGAGCTGAACCATCCACGCTGATCATCAGCGAGTGGCCCATCTGGGCCACGCCAGCCCGAAACGAAGGCCAACAGGCGGGCAGCCAGCACGTCCGGCTGTAACCCTCCGTCGGGTTCTGGATCCCATGGACCGCTCCCGACACTACGAACGGCGGACCGCCGGCGATCAGCCGACTTGAGCCGCGTCCGCAGCACGTACGTCCAGTCGGTCTCAGGTGCTTCGGGCCCCTCGGGCAACTGCCGGCCGAAGAACGGCCGGCTCAGAGGACACCCGCAACGGCACCACTCCGTGCGGCCACTTCACTCTCCAGCGCATGGTGAGCGGGGGTCAGCCGAACTACTCAGGCGTGCCTTGAGACGACATCGCCTCCAAGCTGCCACATCTCATAGTTCCCGCATTCTGCCGTGACCTCGGCCGCCGACTGAGCCGCAGTGACGAAGTCCTCTACTACCGGCGAGTTGTGCGATGCCGCCACCGCGAGGCACACCTGGTCGGGAGCCAGATCCGGGATGGGCACATAGACGACGTCCGGATGCGGGTAGAACACGGACGCCGAACGGGCCAGGAAGGAGATGCCCCGTCCGGCCGCGACATGCTCGAGCGTCTCGTCCACCCCGCGCACCAGGTACCCGGCATTGGGGAGCGGGCGCTTGGTGGGCTGCGTGCTCGGGTCACCGTGCCAGACCAGTGGTTCGCCGGCCAGGTCGGCCTCGGTGACCTGCTCCTTGCCGGCAAACCGGTGTCCGGCGGGCAGTACTGCTACCCGCGGCTCGGTGTACAGCGGGGTGACGCGCAGGCCGGCCTCGTCGATGGGCAGCCGCACATAATCGACGTCGATGTGGCCGTCGAGCAGCATCGCAGCCTGGTCGTCCCCTTCGATCCGCTGCACGTCCACGACCACGTCCGGGTGCCGGTCCTCGAACGCACGGGTCGCCGGGGTGACTGCAACGCCGGCCCGGAAACCGACCATCAGCCGCCGCTTGCCGCCGGCGGCCGCGGACACCCGGCGGCGGACCGCGTGGGTTGAGGCGAGCAGCGGACCGGCGTCGGCCAGCAGTTGCCGGCCCGCATCTGTCAGCTCTACGCCGTGGCGATCCCTGGTAAAGAGCGAGGCGCCGAGGTCCTGCTCGAGCGCACGGATCTGCCGGCTGAGCACCGGCTGTGCGATGTGAAGCTCATCGGCGGCGCGGCCGAAGTGCAACTGGTCGGCCACGGCGACGAAGTATCGCAGTTTGCGCAGGTCCAGATCCATGGCGGGTCCTGGCTGCGGCGTACGTGGGCAGCCTCCTGCGGCCGCACCTGCCGAGTGTGGCCGCCATCTCCTTCGACGCCACTGTCGCACCCTGCGCGCTGTCCGGGACAACGCGGGTCAGGCTGTGTGGAGCGCGCCATGTCATGCGGTCGGCGTGCCCGCAGGGCTGATCGAAGACGTGGTGGAGGTCCTGGGCGACGCCCTGGGCTACGGCACCGGCGCTGTGGCGTTCGCCAAGGGATGGACGAGCTCCGGCGAGATCGACGAGGTCTATGACGTGCTGCTCCCGCAGAAGTAGTCGGGAAGCGTCAGCAGGGCCGGGCGTCATCGTGGGCGCCCGGCCCTGTTGCGTGTGCGCGAGCCGCCGGCTGCGGCCTCATTCGTAGATGAATTGATCACGCCGGGCGGAGTTGGCCCCCGCCCGGCATCCCAGACCACAGCCTCCGAGAGGGGAATTCAGGCGCCGATGCGGGGCGGTGTGGCAGTGCCGTGGACCCGCTTGGCGTGGGCCGCATACTGGCGGCGTGCCATGGCCGGGACGAGCAGCCGAACGGGCAGGGGGGCCAGCGCGAGGACGGCCTTGACGACCTCGGGGTCGCCCTCGTACATCGCCATTCCGAAGACGAGCGCCATGACCTTCTTCGGAGTGACCGCCTTGCCGTGCTCGGCGAGCTGGTGCCACTCCTTCGCGGTGAGATGCTTCTCGACCAGCGGCAGGATCTGCTCCTCTTCCAGCGCCATGTGTTCCACGAGAGCGGCCGTCAGCCTCTCGAACGCGTCAGCGAGCGCTTCGCCGCCCTGCCCGGTTGAGCGCCAGCCGCCGAGCAGCCCGGTGACCTCCGTGTGTCCGTCCTCGATGGCCCGGTGCTGCTGCTCCATGGTCGGCACGATGGCCGCCGCCTCCGCGCCCCCGCGCTCCACGAGCTTGGGCCACAGCAGCAGGTCCTCGCCTTCGTGGTGCTGGTGCAGGACGGCGCACACCAGAGCGGCGTGGGCGCCGACAACCTCCGCGCGCCGGATGTCTCCCGGCGCGACGGACCGGATGAGGCCGGGCAGCAGCCGGAACTCCCGGCGCAGCCCCGCGTGGGCCATGTACATGTCGCGCGTGTCGGCCATAGGTTCATTGACGAGTCGAGCCATGTTCTCTTCCCTTGTATCGCGGCAGCACATCCCGCCACGGGATGCGGCCGGTATTCGTCGACCGGGCACGACGTCGTGTAGGACCGGACCGCCCGGTGGGCTGCGATACCGTCGCCGTCGAAGAAGGCTGCCGAGCGGGGCTTTCCGGCAGGCCAAGCGCTACGAATCAAGGCGCTTGCTTTGCCGGAAACGGAGAACGGGCCGCAGCCGCCAGAGGAGCATGCCAAGAGGACGCATCCCCGTGCATCGGCCAGATGACTTGACCACGCGGCCCAGGTAAGGGATGACGGAGCAATCTCAACTGAACCGGGTGCCGAGGATCCGCCTCGAGGGCTTTGTCGTTCTCTCGTTCAGCCCGAGGGGCCGGCGCCCTACGGCCGGTGCCGTCGAGACGGCGGGGGCGCTTGGGGCGGGGGGTGACGGCGCGGCTGCCGGGTCAGGCCGGACGGAACCGCGGCGACGTGGTCAGGGCCGGTCCAGGTCGGCCAGGGCGTCGCGCAGCGCGGCGCGGGTGGTGATCCCAAGTTTGGGAAAGACCTGGTAGAGGTGGCCGCTCACGGTGCGGTGGGAGAGGTGGAGCTTCTCGGCGATCTGCTTGTTGGTGAGTCCGGAGGCAGCGAGCCGGGCGACCTCGGATTCCTGTGGCGTGAGCCCGGCGGGGTCCGACTTGTGCCGGGTCGCCCACCCGGCTGCCTTGAGGTGGCGTACGGCCCGGTCGGCCCATGGACGCGCGCCAAGCTCTTCGAAGATGTGCAGCGCGGTCACCAACGTCTTTCTGGCGGCTTTGGTCTTCCTCGCTTGCCACAACCGTTCGCCGTAGGCGAGGGTCACCCGGGCCCGCTCAAAGGGCCAGTCGTCGATGCCGGGAAGCGACAGCGTCCGCTCGAACAGTGCCGTCGCCTCGTCGGTGTCCGTGGCCGCCAAGGCCGTGGCGCCGCCGACGAGGAGCGCGAGGCGTGGCGAGATGTGTGCGATCCCGGCTTCCTGAACGGCCCGCACATGGGCGGTCGCCGCCGCCCGGCGGTCGGTGCGCAGGGCGGCTTCCACCAGGTCCATCACCACCCAGACCGCGTGCGGGACGTAGCGCGCCAGCGAGCCGGCCGGGCTGATGGCCTCCGCGTGCCGGAACGCGCTCTCGAAGTCCCCTTCCGCCAGCGCCGCCAGCACCCGCAGGTGCGCGGCAGTACTCATCATGTGGCCCACGCCCCGGGACGCCGCCTGGGACGTCATCGCGTCGGCCGTCTCCACAACGGAACCGACATCACCGCGTGCCGCCGCGACCAGTGCCTTCTCGTACCGGAAGTACCAAGTGTAGGACGGGTAGTCGACCTGCCCGCTGAGCAGCAGTCCTTCGTCGGCCAGGCGGATCGTCTCGTCCCAACGGCCGGTGTTGAACGCGTCCTGGCACAGGAGCGGAAGAACCCCGAGCTTCTTGACGGCCAGGCCTGCGCCCTGTTCCTGGCCATGGATACGGCGGGCAGCGTCGCGCGCACGGGACAGCCTGTCCACGTAGACGCCCGCGGTGCCGATGCGGACGATCTTCGTCGGATCGCTCTCATGGGCAAGCCCAGCGAGCAGTTCGTCCAGTTCGCGCAGCGCGGCGACGCCGACCCGTGCGGGATCGCCGAGCGCCACCGCGGACACCGTGATCACCGCGGGCACGTCGGGAAGGCGTGCCACGATCCTGTGGAAGGCCTGCCACAGTTCCTGCCGGCCACCGAAGTGGCACAGCAGGATCAGCACGTAGAGGGCTTCGTCGAGCGCGGGATCGTAGGAGCCACGCCGGTGGAGCGTCTTCTCGATGGCGTTGACCATCACTTGGTGGGCCGGGTCGATGTCCCCGGTGCCGTTGAGCATGAGGTGGACCGTGGTGGCCGCCGAGTAGAGGGAGGCGTGGTCGTCGGTGCCGGCTTGCCGGGCGTCTTGGAGGAGGTGGGAGGCGCTGACCAGTTCGCCGGTCGCGTCGGCGCTGATGAAGGCTGCCTGGGCGAGTCGGCGGGCGCGGTCGGGCGCCGCGGGGCTCAGGTGCCCGGCCCGCGTGAGGGCCCGGATCGCGGCGAAGGAGTCACCGCGTGTGCCGGCCATGTGGGCGCTGCGTTCGAGGAGGGCCGCGACCTCCTCGTCGGACTCCACGGACGCTTCGCCCAGATGCCATGCCCGGCGTTCGAGCTGGTCATGCAGCACGTCGGCGATGGTGCAGTGTGCCGCACGGCGCTCCGCGGTGGTGGAGGCTCCGACGACCGCCGAGCGGATCAACGGGTGCCGGAAACCCAGGCGGTGGCCGCTGTCGTCGATCCGGACCAGGTCGTCCTGTTCAGCGGGGCCCAGGTCAACCAGCGTGGCCTGGACAGAGGGGTGCTGTCCCGCGCGTTGCAGGACGGCCAGGTCACCGGTCCCGTCCAGCGCGGCGATCAGGAGCAGACGGCGCGAGGCGGGCGGCATCCCGGCTACGCGCCCGGCGAAGAGGGCTTCCAGGCGCCGGCCCAAGGGAAGGACCTCGGGGAGGCGCTCCAGCGCGGAACGCTGGGGCCCGGTCAAGGCGGTGGGCAGCTCCAGCAGCGCGAGCGGATTGCCGTGGGCGGCGGTGAGGACCCGGTCCACCACGCTCCACACCAGGCCCGGATGACGGAGCCCGACGAGTCGGCACGCGGATCGGCGGTCCAGGGGCAGGACCTCGTGTGTGGGCAGGCCCGTGCCGTCGAAGAAGCCCCTGCTTCCCCCGCGGGCCGCAGCCAGGAAGGTGATACCGGTGCCGGTGAGGCGGCGGGCCACAAGCCCGAGGACCACGGCACTGGCCCGGTCGACCCAGGGAAGGTCGTCCACGACCAGCAACAACGGCTGCTCCGCGGCCGCACGACGCAGCAACGCCAGTGCGGCATTGGCGACGACGAGGCTTTGCGGTGTTGCACCTGCGCCGAACCCCAGCGCCACCCGCAGTGCCTCACGGTAGAGGTCGTCGAGCGCCTCGATCTCCTCATGGAGAGGGAGAAGCAGCTGGTTGAGCGCGGAGTACGTCATACCCGTCTCGAATTCCGCGCCCGCCGCCCGCAGGACGCGGACACCGGCCGCCGCAGCGCGCCGGGCGACCGCGTCCAGCAGGGCGGTCTTGCCCACCCCGGGCTCGCCCGACAGCAGCAGCGCCCCGAGGGCGCCCGCCGGACGGTCGAAAAGGTCGTCGATCAGCTCCAGGTCCTTTTGACGCCCGACCAGTTCCCCCGGTTCGCAGTCGTGCGAACGGTGATCGCGGCTCACGAACGTCTCCCAATTACTTGGATCACACACGGCGCACAGCGTCTGTCCGCCCCGGTGGTGCAGTTGTTCGGCCGCTGCCGGGGGAGCGGCAGCGGGTCCAGACCGCGGTGGACGGCTGCCGGGGACCGGGCCCCGGACCGGACCGCTGTCCGAGCCGGCCGTAAGGCGCCCACCGTCTTCCTTGAACGCCCACTGCCGGCGTTTCGTTCCAGGCGCGGCAGCTGTGCCGGGCCCCTCACGGCCCCTGTGGCCTTGGCGGCTCGTCCGCCTCCTGGCGTGATGCGGCCCCGAATCGGTCGGTGTCGGCAGGACCGCCCAGGCGGGGAGGCGTCGCACGCGTGCGCCGGCCGGCGTGTGGCCACGCTGCGTCCACCGGCCACCTCGGACTCACGTGACATCTCAGCGCCGGTCGCGAGAACGCGGGGCCCTGGGAGGGATCTCGAGCCGGTTCGCCGAGACGGGTTCGTCGCGTACTCTGGGTCGGCCGCCCAGGTGGTCCGACGGAGACCCGGCGGGTGTGTGCTGGGGGGCACCGTTCCTGAGCGGCGGCACGATCACGGAAGGATCCGAGGGGAAACAGCCGGGAACGGCCCTGCCCTCTCCATCCTCTCCTGACCGCTGCCGGACTCCTCCCGTGCTCCTCCGGTCGCGGCCACCGTGCGGCGGGCCTTGGACAGGGAGGCCCGCCGCACCCAGCCCGTCAGCCCATGGCCCCGTGGTCCATCGCCCCGTGGTCCATCGGCGGCACGGCGCCACCGCCGGCGGCGGGCTTGCCCGGGGTGTTCATCATCTTCAGCATCATGTTCTGCAGGGTGAGCACCTCCGGCGGCATGACGACGAAGGGACGCATCATGCCCTCGTCCTCGTGGTCGAGGATGTGGCAGTGATACATGAACCGGCCGGTCTCGCGTCCGAACTGGCCGGCGACGGTCACCATGGAGTTCGCCGGCATGTTGACGGTGTCCTTCCATCCTGACTCACTGACGGCGATCGGCATCGCGTCCTTGATGATGATCGGCCGGGTGGTGCCGCCCAGCGCGGTGTCGAAGGCTGTGCCGTCGACCATGCGGCGCTCGAGGAGCTGGAAGTTCATCAGGTGGATGTGCATCGGGTGCTGGATCTGCTGCTGCACCGGACCCACGCTGATGAACGTCCACTTCTCCCAGCTCCCCGCCGCGGCGAAGAAGTTGGTGGCGTCCTCGAAGTGCTTGCCCACGACGCGGAAGGTACGGGTTCCGCCGGGCAGGGCGAGCTGCACGACGCCCTTGCCGGTGCCCGTGCCCGTGCCCGCCGGAGCCTCCTGCAGCTCCATGATCGTCGGCATGCCCATCGGGTCGAAGGAGAGCATGACGAAGCGCTCGACCGCGTCCTGCGGGATGTCGGACGCGGTCAGGCGCCTGAACCGCGGGTCCAGCTTCTTCGGCGCGACGTAGGACTGCTTCCGCCCCCTGCCCACGCGGAACTGCATGACCTGCGGGTACGGCACGCCGGCCGCGGGCACGGGCGTGCCCGCTGGGGCGGGAGGCGCACCGGGGGCGCCGGGCGCGACGTTGACGAGCCTGAGCCGCCGGCCGCGGAAAGCCGCGAAGTCGATCACGATGTCAACGCGCTCGGCAGGGGCGAGGGTCAGGCTCCCCTCGACGCCCTGCGGCTTGTCGAGCAGGCCCATGTCGGTGCCGATGACCTTGATCGCGCCCTTGACGGGCTGCCCGGTCTCCTCGTCCACCAGAGCGAGGATGTAAGCCCGGGCGTTGGAGGCGTTCACCACGCGGAAGCGGTAGGCGGTGGCCTCCACGTCGAGGTAGGGCCACACCCGGCCGTTGACCATGGTGTAGGGGCCCTGGAACTGCACGGCGGCCGCCATCACCCCGGGGATGGACGGGCCGACCTGGATCCGCTTCGCGAGGAGCTGCCCGTTGATCCGCCCCTTGCCGTCGGTGTCGAAGTTGACATCGGCGATGGTCAGCGGGATCTCGTACCGGCCGCGCGGCAGATCGAGGCGGTCCTCGTTCTCGTCACGGATGATGTAGTTGCCGAGCAGGCCCGCCATCACGTTGAGCGCGGTCACCGGCATGGCGTGATCATGGTAGAAGAGGTGCGCCGCGGCCGTGTCATTGGTGTACTCGGCGAGCTGCGCGCTGCCGCGGGTCACACCCGAGTCCGGGGCGCCGTCGGAGATCGCGTGCTGCCGGCCGCCGTGCAGGTGGACCGAGGTCCAAGCGGGCAGCGCGGCCACCTCGGGCCGCTCCTTCGCGCCCCGCGAGCCGGGGGTGTTCAGGGACAGGAAGCCCGGCGGCGGCCCCTCGGGCTCCACGAAGACGCCCTTGACGGGGCTGGTGCCGGTGAGCTCGTTCCGCCAGGCCAGCCGGAACCGCTGACCACGCCGGGCCTCGATGGTCGGGCCGGGAAAGTAGCCCTCGTACGTCCACATGCGGGTCGCGGGGAGCTGCGAGTGCAGACGTATCTTCATCTCGACCAGGCGCACCTCAGTGGTGTCCCGGCTCGAGGGCTTCAGAGTGGGCGGGATCGGCAGCTCGTCCTTGAACGGCGTCAGCTCGGTCACCCGCGGCGAGGAGGGGCCCTCGAGGTCCAGGGCCTTGCCACCGCTCAGCCGCGCCGACGTGTCCACCGCAGCCTTGGCCTCGGCGCCCCCACCGGCCAGCAGATTCATCCCCCCGTAGCCGGCCACGCCGGCCACGGCGCCTCCCGCGATCCCGAAGAAGGTCCGCCTCTTATGCGCTGCCACGTGCTGTCCACTCCTTGATGTTCGTTTCTCCGACGGCTTGTACGCCCGCCCGTGTCCGGATCCACCGGTGAGCGAGCCCATCGTCATGCAGGGCACCCGGAACGGGTCACCACATCGCCGGCTTCCGCCGAAATACAGGCACTGGCCACAGAGGCTGCGCCGCTACTTCCCGCGGTGCGCCCGCCGATCCCACGCGGTCGGCCTGGGACCGCACTGAACGCATGCACGCGATGGAATCCGGACGGCAGACACGGCATGCCAGCAGGCTTTCCGGCGGTCTGATTCACGCCGGTCCGCGCACACCCCACCACGATCCGTCATGGCGGGTTCCCACAGCTCATGGGCGGGCATGCAAGACCTCTCACCTTCCGAATCGCCATGAGCCTGTCGTCATGTGCGGATACGACATATCCGAACCAGATCCCGTTCGAAGCCCAGTCCGGTGATGGCCGCGAAGGTGAGCGTACGCATCGACGCGTGGCCGAACATGAGTAACATGACCTGTTTTCCCGTGGGGCAGCCCCCGTCATCCTTCTTCGGTGAACCGGTTGCCGTCGCCCTGCCGCCTCGCCGAAACGGTGGAATGGGCATGACCAGCCGAAGGGCGCCGTGCGGATTCCTGCGTCCGTGGTGCGGACCACGTGGCGTCGGCTCACGGGGACTCTGCCCCGGCGGCGGCCGGGCGCCCATTCCCACGGCGCCGGTCCCGCGCTCAGGGTCGGCTCGTCGACGGCGCCCACGATCAGCACCAGGGCAGCCATGACCGGCTGGGGGTCTTCTCACTGGTGGGCGTGGACGGTTTTGAACGCCGACATCCGCCTTGTAGGCCTGGTGGTCATGGTCATCGGGGGTGCGCAGGTCATACCGGCATTGGGGAGTCCCCAGCTCTCAGCCAGTCATCGCGACCGCGACGTACAACTGAGTACGTCCGCATCAGGCGGTCGATATGCAGAGCCCGGCTGACCGGTTCAGGCCTGTGCCGCGGAAGGAGCGGGAGGTGCTGGGCCTGAAGGTGCCGGGGGTGGTGTCGGCCGTCCCGCAGCAGCGGACGGCTGCAGTGGTGCCTTGCGCCTTGGAGCGGGCTGAGGTGGTGCCCGCCGCGGTGATGCCAGAGGCGTCCGTGCTGCCGGGCCACGCCGCGTCGGTCGGCTCCTCCTCCGGCGCCGAAGGTGAGCCCGGGCGCACCGTGTCCTGGCGGGCCGACTACCGCCGGCTCAACCACCGATTGGACCGCGATCCCCTCGATGACTGGCCTTCCTCGGTCTCGCCACCGCCCTTTGCTGCTGCAAACAGCACGTCTGGCGCACCAGTACGAGAACGTCAACCGGCTCTGCTACGTCCGTGGCCCCGAGGGCATCGCCGTCGGACACGGTGAGCGGCTCAGCTGAGGCCGCCCGAATTCGCCGCGCACCCAGGGCGAGCGGGGCCGGCCCTGCCACGGCCGACTGACGGCTGCTACGCGTCTTGGCATGGCCAGCGGTACTTGTGAATCAAGCTTGACGGGCTCGCACGGCCTGTCCTACCTCGAAGGTCGGCGCACATATCAGCAGAGTCACCGGCACGGACCGGCACGCGCACCGCATCTCCGCCCGCTTCCGTACCAGCTCTTCCGGAACAATCGGACTGCTTGATCCGGCTACCGACCTACATGCCGACGGACTTGGCGCGTGGGTGTGGTTCCCGGTGGTTTCCCGGCGCACGATCGCAGTCAGGTGACCATATACACTCCGGATGTGATCATGCCAGGCATCTCGGGCGTCGACTCGCCGTCCAACTCCAGTTCACCGCGCATGCACATCCAGGTTGCACTGGCTCACGCGCAGCGCGACGAGTTGCTGAGACAGCGGTGGCGGAGACTGAACGACGCTCGTCCTTGGCACGTGCACTCGTTGCGAGTTCCGCGGCAGTACACGACAGGCCATTACCGGTGCTGGGTGGACTCCTCCGAGATCGGGGACATTGCCGTCAGCGAGCAATACGGCGACGCGGTGGAAGGCGTCATAGGCATGAAGCGGGCCACGGAGCGACGCACGGTGGTTCACATCATGCACAGTGGCGGGCTGAGCCTCACCGAAGCAGGTCGTACCGTTCAGGTCCCACCGGGCACGATGTGCGTACGGGATGCACAGGTGCCGCGGGAGTTCTCCTATCGCCCCGGCACACGGGCGCGGGTACTGCTGCTGCCCTCGGAAACACTGACCGGCACCGGACTCGACCAGCTGCCGACGCTCACGGTCATCTCCCAGAAAGCTCCCGAGGCGCGGCTGCTGCTGGGACAGCTTCATCTGATCCGCAGGATGCGGGGTGAATTGAGTCCGGCAGGCGTCCACGCCGCTCAGCAATCCGTCGTGCAGTTGCTGGCAGGCGCGCTCATGGCCCGGGGGGTGTCCGCCGACCCTGCCTTCCGCCCTTCGCTGCGCACGGCTGCCCGCAACTGTGTGGAAGCCCGGCTCCTGGACCCTCACCTGTCTCCGGCCGAGGTGGCAAGGACCCTGTCGGTCTCGGTTCGCACATTGCACCGAGCTTTCGCCGAAGTCGATGAGTCCCTGATGGCATACGTCCGGCGGCGCCGTTTGGAGCGAGCGCGCGAAGAACTCGTCGCACTGGGCGGGAGGTACACCGTATCCGCCGTAGCGGCTCGATGGCACTTCGCCGATGTGAGCCACTTCAGCCGGGCCTTCAAGCGGCAGTTCGGCGAGACACCGAGCTCGCTCGTTCACTGATGCCGCGAAGGAGCGGGCGCTTCCCGCTCCGGGCCGCGAGCGGACGATTCCCGGTCCACAACCGGGCTTTCGTCCACGGGTGGACCTTACTTCGCCGGCCGTCGCTGCTCGCCTCGATGCAGGATCGACGGCTCTCAGCGGCGCGCCGCCGCGTCCTGCCGAATGGGCCTTCGGCAGGACGCGGCTCGGCGTGCCTTCCACGGCAAGCCGTGGCGGTGGGCGGGCTCTATTGAGCGGACACCGGGGTGGTGACGTTGCTGAAGTTGTTGGCTCCGGCGGCGTTGGCCGCCGTGACCGGGCCGTGCGTCCAGATGCCGAGGACGTTGTTGGAGATCGTATTTCCGGTGATCTGGATGGACATCGGCTCCACGGTGCTCACAAGCAGGCCCGTCGTCTGCAGATCGTGCGTGGTGCCAGTGTAGGTGTCCCCCACGACGTTGTTGGTGCCGATCTGGTTGTTGCTGACGACGTTGCCGCCCAGGTCCAGGCCGGACGCGCCACCGTGCACAGCCACAGCCGCCCAGCCGTTGCCGGTCACGACGTTGCTCTGCGCGGTGTTGCCGTAGACCGCGCCGCCGGCCACGGCCGACGCGATAGTGATCCCGCCGCCGCCCGCCTCAAGTCCGTTGTCGAACACGTTGTTGCTGGTGATGCTGTTGCCGAAGACGCCACCGGCACTGGGGGCGCGCACGCCTCCAGGAGCCGCCGCCCCGTTGCGGGAGACCAGGGTGAAGCCGGAGCCCAGGGCGTTGCCGTGTACGGAGTTCCCGCTGAAGGTGCTGCCCGAGGCGGGACCTGTCTCGTCGCTGATGACGATCCCGGAGCCGTTGCCGCTGACGGTGCTGGCCAGCACGGTGGCGTTGGCGCTGCCGAGCAAGTGGATGCCTCCGCCGCAGTCACCGGGCTTGTCCTGCGTCGGCCGGCACGGAGCGTATGAGTTGGCGACGGCGTTCGGGCCCGTACCGGTGTTGTTGCCCGTGACGATGGTGTTCGCGATGGTCGCGTTCTTCACACTGTTGACCAGGATCCCCTCGCCGACGGCGTTCTTCACCGTGAACCCGGTCACCGTGACGTCGGGCGCGCTGATCTCGATGCCGTTGATGAGGTCGGTTGCGTCGATGGTGACGTTCGAACGGGCTTCGAGAGCCAGCGGCTTGGACACCGCGATGTCCTCGTGGAACGTGCCGTTGCAGACGACGACTCGACCACCGCCGGCCACCCCCTTGACAGCCGCATTGATCGAGGTGAAGGCGGGAGTGCTGCAGCTGGTGTTCGCTGCGGAAGCGACCGCGGTAGGCGAGACGTAGACCGTCTGGGGGAGGGTCTGCGGAAGGGAGAACGCGTAGAGCTTGTTGTTGTCACCCTTGGACGGGAAGAACGGGCCCAGATTCTGGGTGTGGTATCCGGAGCCCCAGTACACCGAGCCGTCCACGATCGACGCGCCGCCGAGGACCGCACCTCCGCTGGGGAAGCCCCACTTGATGGCGCCGGTCGCGGCGTCGAGCGCGTACATGTTGTTGCCGGTCGGATTCGTGGATCCGCCGTAGACGACGCCGTTCGCGCTGGACACGAAGGACATGGGAGAGGCCGAGTCGGGCGTTGCGGTCTCCCACAGGATGTTCCCAGTGGCAGGGTCGAGGGCGGCCCAGAAACCGCCCGTGGTGGTCGACTTCTGCCCGGTCGCGGACGTGAGAGTCACGGGCAGGTGGTTGGTGTTGGTGTTGGCGACGTAGATGCGCTTGCCGTCGGCCGCCGAGCCCCACTGCAGGCCACCGAGGTTGCCGCCGGGGCCGACCGCCGTGGCCCAGACGATCTTTCCGGTGGCCGGGTCGAGCGTCCAGTAGACGCCGCTCTTCTGGCCGATACCGAGCAGGTCGGTGGTCTTGCCGTCGACGGTGGTGGTGAAGAGGTTGGGACCAGCGCCGAAGTCGAAGTCGTCACCGAACCGCTGGCCGACGGTCCAGGTGTCGGCGGTCAGGGTCTTGGTGCCCCAGACGATCTCGCCGGTGTGCATGTCGAAGGCGACGATGGAGTCCTGGTAGTTGTCGGCCGCCCCGGGATCGCAGTCGGTCTCGTCGGGCGAGGTGCATACGCCGGGCGGCACGGTGTAGTTGTTCCCCGTTCCGACGTACACCAGCCCCGTCTTCTCGTCGACCACCGGGTTGCTGCCCCACACAGCGCCGCCGGTGTAGCCCTCGGGAACGACGTAGGTCTTCCACAGCTTCTTGCCGGTGACGGCGTCCAGGGCGACAACGCTGCCGCGGAACGTGTACGGCGGGGCGAACTTCTCGGCCTTGGACGACACGCCGACGTACACGACACCGTCGGCGATGACGGGCGACGACGTCACGATGGCGGCCGGGTCGGCGTCGATCTGGGTCCTCCAGAGCCTGGTGCCGGTCAGGGCGTCGATCCCGAAGAGGAACGCGCCGTCCGTGCTGTCGCTGCGCTGCTCGCCCGACCCGGTGACGATCTCGCCGTTCCAGTACGCGGGGCTGAGCCGCGAGATGTCGCCGGCGATCCCGGTGTACTCGCTGATCTGGTGGCTCCAGATCTTCTGACCGGTCGTCGCCTGCACCTTGTACAGGTTGCCTGCCCAGTCCGGCGCGTACACGTAGCCGTCCACCACGGTCGGCGTGGCCGAAACGCTGTCTCCTGTGGTGAAGGTCCACTTCGTCTTCAGGTTGGCCACGTTGTCCGTGCCGATGGTGCGCTCGGCGGCCGCGTTGTGCGTGTCGCCGAGGTCGCCACCCGCGTACGGCCAGTCGGACGCGGATGCCGTCGACGCGACCGGGGCCGCGACGGTCGCGGACGGTGCGGCCGTCGCCGCCACGGCGTTGGCGGGCAGGGACGCCATGAGTCCGGCCATGGCCAGCCCAACCACGCCGGCACGCACCCGCCTTCGCCTTGCGCGGGCGGGTATGCGGGGTATGGACATGAAGGAGCACCTCCCGATGCTTGCTGATCTTGCGATCGAGAGCATAGGGACGCCCTGCCAGGGCGGCGGGCCGCCTTTGGCGTGCGACGTGCAGCCTCGGCGGATGGGAACTGAGATCAGCGCGGCTCCGTTTTTGGGGCTCTCGATAATGGTTCGCAGGCGTGGAGCGAGGATTCCTGCGCAGCTTCCATGAGGCTTGGGATGTCCCGGAGCTGTGGACCGGGGCCTCATGAGGATTGCCCCGAACGGAAAACGCGGAAGCGAGTCCAGCGAGGTCATTTCCGAGGGCCGCCTGATCATTTTCTGAGTCCGGGGACACTCCGCCGCCGGGTAGAAGCATCGCGACCATCACGATCGCCCCCGACTGGGAACTGTCCGCGTGCGAGTGGCGCCACCCCAAGGGTCCGAACGATGCCGCCGACGAGGTCTTTCACTCATCGGCCCCCCCCTAAGAGGGTTGCGGATTGTCTGCCCGACTCAGGAGGTAGTCCGGCAGGACAGCGCTCACTACGCCAAATTCCGCCACAGCCGCACATTCCTTCACTCGGCCATGACTCACCCTCCCCCCGCGACGTTCTGGCCCAGTTTCGGAATCGGCACATCACGCCTGACGTCGCTGGACGGCGCATTCGCAGAAAGGGTGAGGCCCTTCAGTCGCAGGTCGCGATCCAATGCGCGGTCGACGCTCGGGGCGGCATCCACGCTTGGGTGGCCTCCCGGCGAGCGTGGCACGGAAGTTCATGTGCTTGACACTGGCCTTCCAGCGCTCCAGCCGCAGTGCGTGATCTTCATGCCTGGATGGCGTGCCGTGGGCAGCGGACGGCCCGGGATCGGGCACGGTGGCGGCACCGCCAAGTGGAACAGCCGCGATTCCCCACCGTCCGGCCTGGTCCGCGCGATGCCGCGGGGCATCTTTTGTCCTGCCGTGCTCGTGAGAGCGACGACGCCCGTGTTCCGTGCGGAGAGCTCCGAGAGGTTCGGCCCAGGTGCCCGCCGATGGCTGGCAGTGGCTGCCAGGGTCGCCGCGGTGCTGCAGGACGCCTGGCAGCGCCTCGCGGACCAGCAGGCCGCCGTCATTGCGGCGATCGGCGACAACGCCCGGTCCCGGGAGGCCGCCGGCCGTCTCGCCCAGTTCCAGGCCGCCATCACCGACTTGCAGCAGTGTGTCGACAGCGAAGCGCGGGCGTTCGTGTCCGTGCAGCTGCCGCACCTGTACGAGGAAGGGGCCCGGGCCGCGGCGCGCGCGGTCGGCGGGCACTTCTCGTGGACGCTCATCCACCGCGAGGCCCTGCAGTCGCTGGCCTCCGACTCCTACGCCGACTTCCTGCGCCGCTCGCAGGAGGAACAGCGCATGGCCGGCGCGTTCTACCGGGCCGTGCGGGACGCCGCACGGCGCGAGGTGCCGCTGCTGGCCGCCGGCCAGACCACGGCCCTGCCGGCCGCGAAGGCCATGGCTGACCGCCTGGCCGCCGAGCACCAGCTGACGACCGTGATCTACCGCAACGGCCTTGGCTGGACCGCCCCGAAGGTCCGCCACGCCGACAGCGCCGACCTGTGGACCTGGCTCATCATCGCCGCGCACACCCAGCTTCGCCTCGCCCGTCCCCTTGCCGAGGACCTCCGCCGGCCCTGGGAACGTCCCGCCGCACCACGCCGCCTCACCCCCGCCCGGGTGCGGCGGGGGTTTCGCAACGTCCACGCGACCACGGCCCGTCCGGCGGCCGCACCGAAACCGTCCCGGCCGGGTGTGAAGCTCGCCCAGTGTCGCGGCCAAGCGTGGCTCCAGCGCATCCACTTCGTCCCGGGCCTCGGCGAATCGATCCAGCTCGAACAACACAGAAACCACTGCAACGTGGTGGCGGCGCGGCTTGGCCTTGCCTGCCGGGCTCTTCGGTACCTGGCCGGGCAACGCCTGCTGGTGCATCCGGCTGCGGTGCGGCGGCCTATCGACGGTCTACGGGGCCGCGCGAACCGGACCGCGTGAACGCAACAGCGCGCCCTCGACCACGCATCTGCGGGTGCTGCCCCAGGGGCAGCACCCGCGTGTGTCCTGGCACGGCCTCCCCCACGATGTGCACACTTATGTAAGGTGGTGTGCATGACGGAGACGACGTACTCGATCGTGGAAGCCCGGGCCCGCCTGGGTGCCATCGCCCGCGAAGTCAGCGCCACCCGCGAGCCGGTCGCCATCACCGACCACGGCCAGACCGTCGCCATACTGGTCAGCCCCGCCGACGCCCTGGAACTCCAGGAGCTGCGGGCCCTGGCCGCCTACCGGGCACGCCAGGCGCGAGGTGACGACGCCGGTGTCCCGCACGACGAGGCCTACCGGCGGATCTTCGGCGAGGGCACGGCGTGAGCTACGAGGTCATCTGGGAGCCCGAGGCCCTCGCCCAGGCAGAACGGCTCGCCAAAGACGACCCCGACGGAGTACGCCAGGTGTTCGCCGCCGTCGACCACCTCGCCGTCGACCCGCGCCCCGACGGCGCATTCGGCAGCGCCGACCTGCTGCGCATCCACATCGGCGCCTACCGCGTGATGTACGAGATCAGCGAACAGCAGATCCGCATCAGCGTCATCCACCTCGGACGCGTGCGCTGACCGAGGCCCGGTTCGGACGGCTCACCGCGGTCGCGTTCCTGGGCGTCAACGGCCACACCCTGATTTACCGGCCGGAGGACGCCGCGGTTCTGATGCGCGACGTCATCTCCGGCGAGGTGCCCGTCCGGTCTCGGGCGAGGCCGCTCAGAGAGGTGTCCAGGCAGATCCGCTCGCGGACCTCCCCGACCGCCCGGACCAGGGCGCGTCGTCGTCCGGCTCAAGCGGCCGGGACGGCGTCGTCGACGGAGCCGGGGACGTCGGCGCGGTCACCGGCCTTCCGTGCCGGCTTGAGGAAGAGGGCGAGGACGATGCCCACGGCGAGGGTCGGGGCGATCCACAGGTACCCGGTGGCCGTGGCGTGGGCGAAGGCGTCCAGCGCGCTGTCGCGCAGGGTCACGGGCAGCCGGCCGATGGTGTCGGGGCGGGTGGCGTCGAAGCCGCCGCCCGCCGGAAGGCCCCGGGTGCGGTCGGCGAAGCCGGTGTTGAGGAAGCTGCCGAAGACGGCGACACCGAAGGCCGCGCCAATGGAGCGGGCGAAGGTGACCACGGCGCTGGCGGCTCCGAGATCGGTGGCGGGCACGCTGTTCTGCACCGTGGTCAGCACGACCATGGGCACCATGCCGATGCCTGCGCCGGTGACCAGGAAGTAGACGCTCAGCACGAGGGTGCC
This sequence comes from Streptomyces sp. NPDC006207, assembly GCF_040613835.1. Lineage (NCBI taxonomy): Bacteria > Bacillati > Actinomycetota > Actinomycetes > Kitasatosporales > Streptomycetaceae > Streptomyces > Streptomyces sp. NPDC006207. The sequence continues at coordinate 17,455 of NZ_JBEXSX010000044.1, forward strand.
GGTGGCCGCCCCGATGGTGCCCAGCAGCAGCAGCCCGGCGAGGTTGGCGAGCAGGCCCGCCAGAAGGATCATCCGCAGCCGGCCGACGTGTGCGGCCCAGCGACCGGCCAGGGACTGGCTGGCGACCAGGCCGGCGACCAGGGGCAGCATGTGGACACCGGAGAGAGTGGCCGAGACCCCGTGGACGATCTGGAGGTAGGTCGGCAGGTAGACCAGCACGGCGAACATCGCGGCGTTGGCGAAGAACCCGATCAGCGAGGAGAAGACGACGGTCCGGGAGGTGAACATCGCCGGCGGCAGGACCGGGGCGGCGGCGCGGCGCTCCACCGGCACCAGCAGCACGGCCAGCGCGACGGTCGTCGCGATCAGGCCGACGATGGCCGGTGAGCCCCAGCCCCAGCGCTCGCCGAAGGACGTGACGAGGACGAGGCCCGTGGCGATGGCGGCCAGGATGGTGGACCCGGGATAGTCGATGCGGGCCTTGGCGCCCCGGGTGGCCGCGGGCAGCGACCGCGCGGCGACGAGCAGGGCGATGACACCGACGGGCAGATTGACCAGGAAGGCCCACCGCCAGGACAGCTGGTCGGTGAAGACGCCGCCCAGTAGGGGGCCGACGATGCTGGCGACGCCGTAGACGGAACCGAACATGCCCTGGTAACGGCCGCGTTCGGCCGGGGCGACGATGTCTCCGACGAGGGCGAAGGTCAGTACGATCATGCCGCCGCCGCCCACGCCCTGCAGAACGCGGGCGCCGATCAGCTCGGGCAGGTTCTGCGCCAGGCCGCAGAGCACCGAGGCGGCCAGGAAGACCGAGGTCGCGGCCAGGTACAACCGCTTGCGGCCGAACATGTCGCCGAGCTTGCCCCACAGCGGCGTCGCGGCCGTCGACGCGAGAAGGTACGCGGCGCTGACCCACGCTATGTCGTCGAATCCGTTCAGGTCCTGCGCTATGCGGGGCAACGCGGTCGAGACGATCGTCTGGTCCAGGGCCGCGAGGAGGACGGCCAGGATCAGCGCGCTCATCGGCGCTGCGACGCCGCGGGGCGCGGGTGATGGGGACTCGTGTGATTTCGACATCGAGACGTGCCTTTCCGGGAGTGGTGCGCAGGGACGCTGTGCCATCCGCCGTTGACCGATGGGGCCCATCGCGATGGCATTACCAATGCCATCTGCCACATTAATGTAGCACTTACAGCGAAGGCCTCTACGTCTGAGAGGCGTTAGATGTCATAGGTTTCACACTCGGCCGTTAGACTCGTTCCGGTGAGAGCCGACGCAGCACGCAATCTGGAAACCGTCCTGACCACCGGGGCGCGCATGCTCGCCGCCGACCCGGGCGTGAGCATCGCGAGCATCGCCACCGAGGCGGGCGTGGACCGGCGCACGGTCTACCGCCGCTTCACGTCCCGCGACGAACTCCTCGCGGCCATCTACGAAGCCCGCCTCACGGCCATCGAGCACGCCATCGAGGACGCCCGGCTGCGCGAGGCGCCCGTAGCCGTCGCCCTGCACCGCTACGTCGAGAACATCATCGCCGTCAACCGCACCTGGCCCGTCGACCTCGCCCGCATGCTCACCGACGACAGCGTCCACGCGCGCCGCGAGGCCTCGGTCCGCGAGGTCGACGCCTTCCTCGAACGCGCCACCAGCGAAGGCCTGTTGCGCCCCGGTCTCGCAGAGGGATGGACGAATGCGCTGCTGCCCCAGCTCATGCACCTGGTCGCCCGGCAACTGCCCGACCTGAGCCCCGCGCAGGCGGCGGACGTCGTCGTCGACACCCTGCTGCACGGCCTCGGAGCGTCCTGACACACCGGCGGCTCCCGCGAATCCGCGGCCGGCGATTCCGCGCGGACGCGCCAGGCCGGGGTGGCCGAAGCCCGCCGGTCCACGAGCGGCTCGCTGCGCAACCACGTCGACACGGCAGCCCCGGCCCGACGGGCCGCGCGGAGCCAGTGGGCGGGCCCGCAAGCGGCGCACGCCACACTTACGCATCCACGCCGCAACCCAACCGCCGATGTCCCACAGGGGTGGAACCTCATTCCATAAGTGCTACAGTCGAGTGACAGATCAAGATCGGTAGCGCAAGCCTCACGGGCCCCATCGCCCCGCGGTCGGCCCCAGAACCCCGGGGACACTCCAACCGTTCACGGCAGGGCCTGCGCGCCGGACGGCCCGCGAAGGACGACCGGTGCGCACGCGCGTGGCCAACGACCTCCCCGCAGGAGCCCGGCCTCCGCGAAACGCCCGCAGGCCAAGCACCCCACCAAGGAGAGACATGCCTGTCACCACCCTTGACCCGAAGCCCGCCCTGATCGTCGTCGACCTCCAGAAGGGCATCCTCGGGCTGCCCCTCGCGCACCCGGCCGCCGACGTACTCGCCCGGAACGCCGAACTGCTCGCGGAATTCCGTCACCGCGGCCTGCCCGTCGTCCTGGTGAACGTCGCCGGCGGCCCTGCCGGACGCAACGACCTCGGCGCGCGCTTCCCCACCCCGACCCCGGAGTGGACCGAACTCGCCCCCGAGCTCGACGCCGGCGCGGGCGACCACTTCGTGACCAAGCACGCACGCAGCGCCTTCACCAAGACCGGCCTGGACGAGTGGCTGCGCGCGCGGGCCGTGACGCAGGTCGTCATCACCGGCATCGCCACCAGCAGCGGCGTGGAGTCCACAGCCCGCGACGCCCACGAGCAGGGCTACAACGTCACGGTCGCGCTCGACGCCGTGACCGACACCGACGGCGTCGCGCACGACCACACCATCGCCAGGATCTATCCGCGCATCTCCGAAACGGGCACCACCAAGGACATCCTGTCCGCACTCGCCGCCACGAACTGAAATCCGCAGAACAAATTCTGACGCTACGCCACCAAGGCGAACCGCGAGGGTGACACGGAATGCCGGCCGGCGCGCGGTAAACGAGGCCGCCGGAAGGGCAACGGCGCCGCTCACCCCCTGAGCCAGCCCGTGACGGCGGCAGGCCGCGAGGCTGGCCGGGGTCGGGCCCAGCCGCCGCAGGCGCTGAAACAGCGTTCGACTGCGTAGCGGCGCCCGCAGGTCTTGGCAACGAACGGGAGCGACGGCTGACCGGCGCCGGAGCTCCGGGACCGTCGCGCCGTTGCGCCACCAGCGCCCCCGACAGGCACACCTTGTCGACGACCTCCGTCGCCAACGCCAGCCTTCACCGCCTCCGTTCGCGTCACGCCTCATTCCGTCACCTGCTTAACCGGTGATACGGTCTGTCTCGGGCTTCGCCGAACCGGGCATCACTCCCCCGCCCTCCCCATGCGCTGCCACCTCCCGCGCACGCCGACCTACTTGAACGGAAACCCATGAAACGAGCTCTGGCCGTCCTCGCCGCCTGCGTGCCACTGGCCGCGGCGGTCTACCTGCCGACCGCGTCCGCCGAGCCCGGGAACGGCTCCGGTTCCGTGGCGCCGACCTGCGCGACGCCGTCCGTGAAGGCCCCGGCCGGCACCGAAGCGGAGTCCGTGACAGCGGCCCGCAAGGAGGGCGGCACCGTTCACGGAAACGGACTCCTGGGCGGCACGGTCACCGGCGTGCCCGCTTACTGCGAGGTGACGGTCACCCTGACCCACCCCGGCGACAACGACCACGCCGAGGTGCGGACCTGGCTGCCCGTCACCAACTGGAACGGCCGCTTCCAGGCCCTCGGCGGCAGTGCGTACGCGGCCGGGGACAACGGCACCGGGATGGCCACCGCGGTCAAGAACGGTTACGCCGTGACGACCACCGACGCGGGCGTCGGCGACGTCCTCGACGTCAACTGGGCGCTGAACGACGACGGGCAGGTCGACACCGCGCTGCTCAAGAACTTCGCCTCCCGTTCCCAGCACGAGGCGGCGGTCGTCGGGAAGCAAGTCGTCGACGACGTCTACGGCAAGCGCGCCGCCTACGCGTACTTCAACGGCTGCTCCACCGGCGGACGCCAGGGCTACATGGAGGCCCAGCGCTACCCCGACGACTACGACGGCATCCTCGCCAAGGCGCCCGCCGTCAACTGGGACGAGTTCGAGGTCGCCACCCTGTGGCCGCAAGTCGTCATGAACAACGAGAAGACCTATCCGACGGCCTGCGAGTTCAAGGCCTTCACCGACGCCGCCGTGAAGGCGTGCGACCCGCGCGACGGCCTCAAGGACGGCCTGGTCAACGACCCGGCCCGGTGTGACTTCGACCCGCGTCGGTTGATCGGCACCAAGGTCGTCTGCGCCGGCGAGGAGCTGACCCTCACGGCCGCCGACGCGGCCGTGGTCCGCAAGATATGGGACGGCCCCCGCACCCCGTCGGGCAAGAAGCTGTGGCCCGGCGTCCCGGTCGGGGCCGACCTGTCGGCCCTGGCCGGCGTCACCGGCCCCGACGCGAGCGGCGACGTCAAGGGCGCTCCGTTCCCCGTGCCCGAGTTCTGGGTCACCACATGGGTGAAGAAGCAGCCGTCGTTCGACGTGTCGACGATCACGTACGAACGGTTCACCCGGCTGTTCCGGCAGTCCGAGGCCGAGTACGACAAGGTCATCGGCACCGACGACCCCGACCTGTCCGCCTTCCGTGACTCCGGCGGCAAGCTCCTGAGCTGGCACGGCCAGGCCGACCAGTTCATCCCGGCCCAGGGCACGGTCGCGTACCGCGAGGACGTCGAGTGGACGATGGACGGCGCCAAGAAGGTCGACGACTTCTACCGCCTCTTCCTCGCCCCGGCGACGGTCCACTGCGGCCTCAACTCGGGCGACGGCACGATCGACGACCTCGGTGCGCTGAGGACCTGGGTCGAGCACGGCAAGGCCCCCAAGACGCTGCCCGCCACCCTGGTCGACTCCGCCGGGCAGGAGGTCAGCCGTGACCTGTGCCGCTACCCGGCACTCTCCCGCTACGACGGCCACGGCGACCCGGACAGGGCCTCCAGCTTCCGCTGCGTCGCCCCGTCCCGGCACTGACCGCTCCGCGACGGCCTGAGACGGACCGAACCATCATGCGCATACGGCGAACGGCGAACGCTCGTCCGTGCTGAGGCCGTAACCGAGCCGCCGCATCCCGGCCGCGGCATGGGCCGCCACGCTCCACGGCCGGCACCCCGTGTTCGACGGGGTGCCGGCTCGGGCCACGGCAGGGCGTGCCGGGTGTGGGCCGACTTCTACCGGCCGCCGCCTTCGTCCCCCTGGTGAGCCGGGCTTCCCGTACCGGGGAGCAAGGCACTCACACCCAGGCGGCGCCCAGGATGTCCTTGAGGCCGGCGGCGGCGAACAGCCGGCGGCGGGAGGCCTCCAGTCGCTCCTGCGCCTGGGCCGCCTGTCCCGTCAGCGCACCGTGGCGCTTGAGGATGCGGCCGTCCACGAGCACCGTGTCCACGTCGGCGGGGCCGGCGTTCAGCACCACCGTGGTGACGGCGTCGTTCAGCGGAGTCAGATGCGGACGGCGGGCGTCGACGAGGATGACGTCCGCACGCTTGCCGGGGGTGAGCGAACCGATCCGGTCGCTCATGCCCCACGCCGCCGCCCCGGCGGTGGTGGCGAAGCCGAGGACGTCGTGGTGGTCGAGTTCCACCTCCATCGGCGGCTCGTCGCGTCGCAGGGCGTCGGCGTTGGCGCGTGCCCGCTCGGCGGCGAGGGTCAGCCGCATCTCGCTGAACAGGTCCGTTCCGGCGCCGGCCACGGTGTCGGCGCCCAGGGCCGGCTGGATGCCGTGGGCCAGAGCACGGCCGGTGATGGGGAAGGTGCCCATGGCCATCTGCATGTCGACGGTCGGGCACGGGGTGATGTGCCCGCCGGTCGCGGCGATCCGCCGCAGGTCGTCGTCGCTGAACGCGGCGCCGTGGGCGTGGTGCACGTCCGGCCCCAGCAGGCCGGACTCCTCGAGCACTTCCACCGTGCGGTACTTGGACACGTAAGGCGGGATTCCGGAGTGCATGCTGACCGGGACGGCCAGTTCCCGGGCGAGCCGGATGTCGTCGGTGGTGGTGTCCGCGGTGGAGAACTCGGGGCCGCGCAGCGCCAGACCCATGGTGACGCGGGCCTCGTCGTCCGACAGCACCTCGGTGCGCACCCGTCGGGCGTCGAGGGGGTGGCGCTCGGAACTCTCGACGAACCACTTCATCACGCCCTCGCCGACGGGCGGACCGTAGAGGAAGACGGCGCGGATGCCCGAGTCGCGCAACGCGCGGATGTTCTCGTCGGCGTGCTCGGGTGTGGTGACGATGTGGGACCAGTCGGCGACCGTCGTGACACCGGCGTTGACGGCCTGCAGCGCGCCCCACAGCACACCGGCGTAGACGTCGCGCGGCTCGTACTTGTCCAGCAGACCGGCGAGCACGACCTGGAAGTAGCCGCCGAGCGAGACCTTGCCGCCCGCGCCGCCGATGGCGCCCTGCCACACGTGGCGGTGCGAGTCGACCAGGCCCGGCATGACCACGTGGCCGGCCGCCTCGATGACCTCGGCGCCCTCGGCCCGAAGTCCGTGACCGACGGCGGCGACGGTGTTGCCGCTCACCAGCACGTCGCCACCGGGCAGTTCCCCGAGTCGTGGGTCACCCGTCACTACATGCCCACCTCTGATGAGTATGGGATGGCTTGCCATGTTCCGCTCCTTCTGGTCGTGCAGGAGCTCCAGTGTCTTTCCGGCCACTATGCTTGTCCAACATTAAACTTTGCTGGGTTCAGCAAGAACCGTGCTGAAAAACCTTGAAAGAACCGGGAAGGACCGTCCATGGAGATTCGCCGGCTTCAGCACTTCATCGCGGTCGCCGAGGAGCGGAGCTTCACCCGGGCCGCCGAGCGGCTGAACCTGGTGCAGTCCGGCATCTCCGCGTCGATCCGCGCCCTGGAGAAGGACCTGGGTGCGGCGCTGTTCGAACGCACCACCCAGCGCGTCGAACTGACCGCGGCCGGAAAGACGTTGCTGCCCCAGGCCCAGCGCATCATCGGCGCGGTGCGCACGGCCCGGCAGGCGGTCGACGAAGCCCGGGCCGGCCTGAGCGGAACCCTGGAACTCGGGATCCTGTACGGCCTCACCCCGAAACGCATCCTCAGCGCGCTCAGCGCGTTCCACAAGGCGCACCCCGCCGTGGAGATACACCTGCGCGGCCCCGGGAACCGTGGCTCGAGCTCCCACGCCGAAGACCTGCGCAACGGAGTCCTCGACCTGGCCGTCCTCATGACCGCCGGCCGCCCGCTGGCGGGGTTGCGCCTGCACGCGCTCGGCACCGAGCACCTCGCACTCGCCTGTGCCACAGACCATCCGCTGGCCGACCGCACGAGCGCCGAACTCGCCGACGCGACGGCATACGAAGTGATCGACTTCCCGGCCGGGTGGGGCATCCGCTCCGCCGTCGACTGCGCCTTCACCCGCGCGGGACTGCCGCCGCGCAGGACCACCTTCGAGATCGACGACATCCCCACGGCACTCGACCTCGTCCGCCACGGCCTCGGTCTCACCTTCGTACCCGAGTCCGTCACCGAGGGCGTTCCCGGGGTCCGCTTCCTTCCCGTGGAGCAGCACCGCCCCGTCTACCACGCCGGCCTGGCCGAACCCGACGACCGCCCGCTCAACCCGACCGCCCGGGCCTTCCTCGCCCAGGTACTGGGCGGCACACAGCCTCCCGGTCACGGATGAGCACCTGCCCGGCCCCGTGGAGCGTTGCCGGTGGCGACCCTGCGGGTGGAGGGCTCATGCCATCTCGGTCTCTCCGGTGGGTTGTCGGGGACCGGCCCACCCATACCCCTGCGAGGCCTCCGTCACACGGTCGCCTCGCACAGAGGACCGCAGCCCTCTCTGGGCCGCGGTCCTCCTCGGCACTGCCTCAGGCGGGCCACGCCCGCAGCAGCGCCGCCACGCTCTGCACGGTGCACGCCTCGTCGCGCAACTCGTCGACCAAAGCCCGCACCTCGTCCCAGGTCGGTTTCACCTCGCGGCCGGCGGCCTGCAGATACGCCACGGTCACCGCCACGGCGACCGTCATGTTCGACCGCTCCAGCCACCGCAGGCGCCCCAGAGAGTGCGCCAGCGCTGCCGCCCGTGCCACCGCCCCGTCGTAGACGTCCCGGTCGAACAACTGGGCCTTGTGGCGCTCCACCGCCGACAGGGGCACGCCGAAGTCGTCGGGGGCCGGATCGTCCTCCCCCGCCTGACTCGCAACGCTCAGGATCCAGCCGAGGTCAACCGCGAGGTTCACGCACGCGCTCCTCGATGAGGTCCCCGAACTCCTCGATCACGTTCGCCGCGGACGCGAGGAACGCCTTCCGGACGGGATCGGTGTCGGACTTCACCAGGTGCTCGATGTACTCCTGGAGGGACATGTGCCGGTTGCCCGCCGCTTGGCGGGCCGCCTCCACGGTGTCCTCGTCCAGCCGGACGTTCAACTGTGTCTTGGCCATGCAGCAATGCTAGCTCCCGCTAGCCATGATCGGTAGTGCTTCTCACAGGGTCCAGGTCTGCTCCCCCGCGCCGGACCGGCTGTCACCCACGCGCCACGTCGACGGATGCCCGGCCCGGAAGGTCTCCCTCGCGGTCGGGGCCCGCGGGTGCAGGCTCGGCACGGAAGTCCTCGCTGACGCGCGATGCTCCTCGACCCCCGTGGTTCCGAGCGCGAGGAGCCTCACTCCGCCTCACAGACCTCCCCGTACCAGCGCCACTTCTCCACGTACTCCCACCCCGGGAGGTCGCCCCGCCCGGTCGCCCACAGCAGCGTCGGCCACGGCTCTTCGTCGCTCTCCACATGCGGGAAGAGCCTTCCGAGGACCAGTGCGCACAGGACGTCGGGGGCGGTGAACTCCAAGCCGAGGCCGGCTGTGATGTCGTAAGTGCGGACAAGGGTCTCGACGATGCCCATCGCCGCGAAACCAGCCGGGTCCGAGGTACCGAAGGTGTGGTGGGCGCGGGCCGACGAGGGAGTTGTGCGAGTCAGGGAGACCTGCATCGCACCGCACGCCTCCAGGACCGTCAGCAGGCCGGACGGGCCCGGCTCCCGGTCGGCCTGGAGGATGTTGAGCGGCCCTTCGGGTCGTTGGCGGTGCATCCCGAAGGAGACATAGTTTCCGGCCGGCAGGCCGGGCGTCCCGATCTGCATCCCGTAGAAGAACAACTCCCCCAGACGTGACCCCTCCGGTACATCCGCAGCAGGGCCACCGACTCTCTGCGCCGGGGCTGCATATCGACATCGCAGGTCGGCGCCTCGCCGTGCCACCGGGAGTGAGCGCAGGAGGCCGCCGCCAGGGGGTGCTGCGCAGCCATCTCGGCTGTCGGAGCGCGAGATTCGGATCTCGGTCACGCACGACGCCGCCCTAGTAGCGCTTGGTCATGTCGGTATTGCGTTGGGTATGTCGCGGTGGCAGGTTGGGCAGGCGCCGGTCCAGGTAGCGAGGAGGATCTGCAGGTCACGGACGACCTGGTAGAGACTTAGGCCGACGCCGCGTCTTTTGGGGCCCGCCCCAGTCGCTGCAGGGTGCAGGACGCATGGGCGACGGAGACGAGGGTGACGTGGTGGTGCCAGCCGTTCCAGGTCCGGCCCTCGAAATGGGCCAAGCCCAGGGCCTGCTTCATCTCCCGGTAGTCGTGCTCGATCCGCCAGCGGAGCTCGGCGAGACGGACCAAAGTGGTCAGCGCGGTGTCCTCGGGCAGGTCGGACAGCCAGAACTGGACCGGCTCCTTTTCACCCGCGGGCCACTCGGCCAGCAGCCAGCACGCCGGCAGCTCGACATCGTCGGTGGCCTGCCGGATCTCACGTCCGGCGGGCCGGATCCGCAAGACGACGAACCTGGAGTAGTCGGTGCCTCATCGCCGGGCTGGGCCGACATGGTGCTGGAGATTCCCACCACGTACTGCATACCCCGCGCGTTCAAGCCGAGCCGGAAGGCCGCCGCGTCGCCGTATCCGGCGCCGGCGATCGCCAGTGGCACATCGATCCCCCAGGAGCGGGTCTCATCGGCCATGTCCAAGGCGAGCTGCCACTTCTCCACATGCCCGACGTCCTCGGGAATGCCGCACGCGGTGCGGCATGCAAACTTGTCCGGGTCCGCTTTCGGCGAGGAGGGATCCCAGGACGGGTGCAGGAACAGCCGCCAGTTCACGGCCGCCGAGGCATGGTCACGGGCCAGATGGAGCGAGACGCCCACCTGACAGTTGGTGACCTTGCCAGCAGTCCCGGTGTACTGCCGCGACACACACGCCGAGGCGTTTCCGTCCTTCAGGAAACCAGTGTCGTCAAAGACCAGCACAGTGGGCCGGATCACCGATTCCACCTTCCACGCCAGACGAGCCCGGATATGAGCCGGATCCCACGGGCTGGTGGTGATGGAATGGGCCAGCGCCTGCCGATTGCCGTCCTCTCCCAGCCCGGCGGCCATCGGCTCGACCGACCTGCGTCGCACGTCAGTCATCAGACCACGCAGATACACCTGCCCCCACCGGCAGCTGATCCTTGCGCGCGAACGGCTCGAACACCTCCGCCGCAAACGCCTCCAACTCATCACGCACCACAGCAACTTCGTCCGGACTCACACCTTCCCAACGCCCAACCAACCCACAAGGACACGCACAGACTCAGCCGACCTGACCAAGCACTACTAGCGTTGGAACCCCCTGGGTCACTGAAGCCCGGCACGGGGCCCGGCGTCAGCCAGGCTGGTGAGAGTCGGCTCTCCCCGCCGTGTGTTGCAACCGCAACTCGCGGGGGCTCACACCGTACGTGGTCTTGAAAACGCGACTGAAGTGGGCCGCGCTGGCGAACCCCCACCGGTGGGCGATGGCCTCGATCGTCATGAACTGATGCACTGGCGAGGCCAGTTCTTTCTTGCACTCCTCGAGGCGCTGCGTCCTGATCCATTCACTGAGGGTGATGCCCGCTCGGGACAGGGTCACGTAAAGCCAGCGTACGGAAACGTCGTGCTCGGCGGCGATACGTTCGGCGGTCAGGTCGGGGTCTGCCAGATGCAGGCGGACGTATTCCTGAACGCGCACAAGAAGTGTGCTGTTCAAAGGCGCTCTGGCCAGATCGTCCCGGTCCAGGGCCACGGTGACCACAGCCCTGATCAGGTCGACACTGGGCTCCGTGAACAGGGCGGTCTCAGCTTCGCCGGCCGCGGCCTGATGGCGGGCCAGCCGGGTAAAGAATGCTGCTGTGGCACCCACGACCGGGCGCTCCGAACTGAGTGGCACGGCGGTGATCTGGTCGAGCAAGGACGGCCGCAGCCCCAGGACATGCGTGGGCACGCGCACGAGAACCGAATCTGTTGAGCCGTGGAAAAGGACCTCATAGGGCTTGGCATTGTCGAGCACCGTGAGATCCCCAGCCCTTCTCAGTGCGTGCCTACCCCCTTGGCGGACATCGGAGGCCCCCGCCTCCTGGAGATGGACGAGAACGTGCGGCACCATATCCTCGTCCACCGGGGCAGCGGCGCACAGGAGGCGGGCCACGTTCCAGCCGATCTCCGAGACTTTCACCGACCCCAGCGCGTTGGTGGTCGCATAGGCCCGCTGGCGATGCGGATTCGGCGGGAGGTCCACCTCTACGCGGCCGTTGATGGACCACGAGAATTCACGGATCGCGTCCGCACGATGACCAGGAGCCAACGACGCGGCGTCGAGTCGAACTGCCATGCGGACTTCCTCCTGAACAGGTCGCGGAGCCTGCGTAGTGGGCACATTTTCCGTGGTACTGCGGCAGTGACCCATTTCGCAGATTTTATTGCATTGTGCATCTTTATTTCTGTTTGGCCTTGCGGTACACCGGCGGGCCGCCGCTGAGGGCCCGGGCCGCTCCCGGGGCAGGTTCACCAGCAAGCTCCACCTGAGCGCCGACGGCTGCGGCCGCCCGCCCCTGCTCCCTCGGTTCGGGCCGGCCTTGACCCGCAAGAAGTCCGACAGCCTCGCAGCGGACAAGGCTTGCAGCAACGGACCCATCCGCGCGTGTTTGCGTCGTCGCCGTATCCCGCACACCATCCCCGAGAAGACCGTGGCCGCCCGCCTGAGCAAGGGCTGGGCGGACGGCCACCCGGCTTCGGCGACATCCGGTACAGGAAGCGCAACACCGTCGAGCGAGCGATCAACCAGCTCAGGCGGCACCGGGCCGCCTCCTTCGCCACCAAGTCCAGCGCGCATGTCGTCGACCAGTTCGGGCAAGCCGACCCCGGGCTGCGCCGGGCCATCCAAGGCGAAGGCCGCAGGACGAGCCTGCCTGATCCACGCATGCGCCCGCATCGCGTGGCGCGGATCGGTACGGCAGCACCGATCACCCGCCGTGTTGGTGAGAGGGGAGATCGAAGGCCTGCAAAGGATCAGTCTGCAGGACGCCGGTCTGCCGCCACTCCATGGGAGACACGCCGTAGACCGAACGGAAGGTGCGGCTGAAGTGCGCGTGGCTGGCGAAGCCCCAGCGGTGTGCGACGGCCGCCACGGTCTGCCCCGCGAGTTCCGGGGATACGAGGTCCGTTCGGCATGCCTCGAGCCTGAGGCGCTGGATCCAACGGCCGACGGTCATGGGCTCGTCCTGGAAGAGCTGGTACAGGTAGCGAACGGAGATGTGGTGTGCGGCCGCGAGTGAGGCCGGGCAGAGTGCGGGGTCTTGCAGGTGGGCGCGAACGTAGCTGCGCAGGCGTCGCAACAGGTCCACCTCCGCCGCAGGCGTGGCCGCTTCGTCCTTGATGTTGCCCTGCAGGGCGACCAGTGCCGTCAGCACGTCGACGATCCCCCGTCTGAGGTAGTCCTTCGGAGTCGGCGCGTAGATGCAGTGATCCGTCATCGTGACGAGTCCGTTCACGTACGACGCGAGGATTCCACTGATGCCTTGGCCGGTTGAGTAGGTCCGGCCGGTGGCCAGGCGCAGTGCCGAGTCGGGGAGATCCAGCATCTCGCGCGGGACTGTGACGAGGTGCCGTCGTACCGGGCCGGTGAACTCGACGGCGTAGGGCCTGCGGGTGTCGAGGATGACGAACTCGCCGGCGGCGACCGGGGTCTCCTGGCCGTCCTGACGCGCGACGCCGGCACCGGATCGTTGCAGGCTCACCACCAGCGACTCGTCGCCGTCCGCGGCGATGAGCGGCGCGGTCCGGGCCAGCCGTTGCGGGCTTGTCTCGATGACGCCGGCTTGGACGCCCGCCACGCATGCCCGTCGAATGGCGCCATGGATCATGGCCTCTCCCAGGCTACGGACCTCCATCTGGATGAATGCCTGGCCCACGGCGTCTGCCCAGTACTCGGTCCGCTCGTCGGGCGGTTTGATGTCAGTGCGGAATGCTTGGATCACGATGCCCTCGCAAATTGCCAGGGAGCCATTGCGTTCCCGGGACCTGCGCAACGCGTCCACGCATCGCGCGACGCCGGGAAGCCCGTACCCTGCCAACGTAAAGCCCAGCCGCGGTCACCGAGCGCCTCCCGGGCGAGACTGCGGGACACCCCCAGACATGCGATCGGGAAACTGCGGGAAAACCCGGATACCGCGGCCGGCCAGTTGTGCCAGAGTCCGGCGCCGGGAGACCCGAGCCGCGCACGGGGCGACGCGGGCCGCGCTCCCCGGGCACACTCTCATCGCCCCAGAAGGCAAGTCCGTGCTGCCCGACGCCATCGAGCGCGCCGTGCGGCTGCCCTGCTGCGTGCTGTGGCTGGACAAGGACGGCGACAACCTCGGGGGGACGGGCGTGACGGCCAACAAGCTCGGCGTCGGCAAGGTCCACACCGGCAACACGGTCCCGCCAGAGGCGGAGATCACAAACGGCAAGGTCTCCGGTAACAGGTCGGTGAAGGTCGTCGACGTGGAACAGACACCGACCGCCGGCTGAACGGCGTCGAGCGGCGGACGCCACCTGTGCACGGCAGGGGCCGCATTGCCGTGGGTCGCGGAACGGGTGGACGACACCCGGGGCGTTCGCCACCACTGCCCTCATCGCTGGTGCCCCCGCAGCCGATCGCTACAAGGACCTCATCTACAAGATGCTCGTCAAGAACTACCGTGACTACGCTGGCGGAGCAGGGCTGAAGTTCATCCCGAGCTCCGCGTACAACTCGAGGGCGCTGATGAACCTTGCCCACTGGGTGTTCGGCGAAGACGCATACGTCCTCCCCGACACCGCCAGCTCCATGGGCACGGTGCTACCCCACAGTGGATGGATCTTCGCGAGCAATAGTGGCCTGAGTGACCCAGACACCGCCGAGACACGGAATCGAACTGACCGTCACGCCACTCCCAACAATCGCGGACCTGGCGTTCCTGAACAAACTACCGCCGGCACGGGATGACGGCCCACACCTCCGCTAGACAACCCGATCGATGGGGGCGCGGTGCACCACCGGACGTATCGGGCCCAGTCGGCGGCGCCGGCCGTGGACCGGCCTTCCGGCTGCCTGCGGCGGTCGACAGCTCCAAGCCGCCGAGGAGAGCACACCACGGAATAGCCCGGCGAAAATCGGCGGTCTCGATGAATGACACGGAGGCCGTCCTGGAGTCAGCCCAGATCGACGTGAAGACGTCAGCCCAACCGAGGTGTTACGGGGGTCTGCCTCAATCGTTCGCGATTGACAGTGGCAAAGCTGCCGATTTGGGCTCAGATCACGCGCCTGGTGTGACGCAAATGCTGCATACCCGACCCAGGCGATCGACGGATGTTCCCGCCTCCTGTGCCCTCCACCGCGGTCCTCTCGTTGAGCTAGCCGACCGCAGGAACCGAAACGGTGAAAGGGACAAGATGGGCCGAGCCGTGCCGCCAGCCGTGCGTGCACGCGCCCGAGCGCACACCTGCCCGAGGTGCCGCGCCGCACCCGGGCAGAAATGCACACGTGATCGCGCTGGTCGCTCCCAGCTGCACAGCGACCGCATCCGTGCCGCCCACCTGTCCCTGCAACCGCTTCCGCCGCGCCGTATCCTGCCGCCCGAAGAGGACCGTGTGTTGATGGAGTGGGACCCTGGCCGTGCGGACACCCCGGTCCTGTCGTGGCACCCCGAAGTCTTGCGGGACCTGTGCGGTACCCCGGATGAGATCGCCATCCTTCTGGCACGGACGCTGGCAGAGGCCGACATGCTCCGGCCCGAAGAGTCATCGCCCTGCAACTTCGTCCTCAGCCTGATGCTCATGCCGGTCAGCTACCTCTCGGCCCAGGAGATCCACGAAGCCGCCGACCGGCTGGCCGCGCGCGGGGTGCTCGCCGCAGTTCCTCAGGTCCCATTTCCATGTGTCCACGTTCAAAGGGAAGCTTCACGACTCACCGCGCGCGGTGGTTCAGGCGCTCGGGTCCGAGTCGCTACAGCCATGCTCCCCAGCGGCTGCAGGGGCCTGCGCGCGGCATCACTGATGCGGATCAGGATTCCGATAAGCACCCAGTTGGCGATGACGGAGGAACCGCCGAACGCAAGGAACGGCATCGTCATGCCGGTCAGCGGGATGAGGCCCATCACACCGCCGGCAACCACGAAGACCTGAAGCGCGAACGCGCCGGAGAGGCCGACAGCGAGGAGTTTGCCGAACGGGTCACGGGCGGCGAGGGCCGTGCGGACGCCGCGCTCGACGATCAGGCCGTAGAGCACCAGTATCGCCATCGTGCCGGCGAGGCCCATTTCCTCGCCGAACGTTGCGAGGATGAAGTCCGAGTTGGCGGCGAACCGGATCAGTTCGGAGTGGCCCTGGCCGAGGCCGGTGCCGAGGGTGCCGCCAGAGCCGAACGCCCATAGGGCCTGCATCGCCTGTTCCGAGTGGCCCGGAGCGCCCGACTGGCTGAGCTTGTATTCACGCATCGGGTCGAGCCAGGCCTGAACACGCTGCTGGACGTGGGATTCGAAGGTGGACACGCCGACGGCGCCCGCCACCGACATCAGCAGACTGAAGACGATCCAGCTTGTCCGCTCGGTGGCGACGTACAGCATGATGACGAACATTCCGAAGAACAGCAGCGACGTACCGAGGTCGGTCTCGAACACCAGGATGAGGATCGAGAGGAACCAGACGGCCAGGATCGGGCCCAGGTCGCGGCCGCGTGGCAGGTATAGGCCCATGAAGCGGCGGCTGGCCAGGGCGAGTGTGTCCCGCTTCACCATCAGATAGCCGGCGAAGAAGATCGCCAGGATGATCTTCGCGAACTCACCGGGCTGGATGGAAAAGCTGCCGACGTGGATCCAGATCCTGGCGCCGTAGATGTTGGCTCCGAGGCCGGGGACCAGAGGCAGGAGCAGCAGCACCAGCGCGCCAGCCATGCAGATGTAGGTGTAACGCTGCAGGACGCGATGGTCCTTGAGGAAGACCAGCACGACCGCGAAGAGAACGATGCCGAGCGCGGTGTACATCAGTTGGCGGGGCGCCGCGGTTCCTGCCTGCTTGATCGACTGGAGGAGCTTGGACTGGTCGAGGCGCCAGATGACGACGAGACCGAGCCCATTCAGCAGCGTGGCCACCGGCAGCAGCAGCGGGTCCGCGTACGGAGCGAATTTTCGTACGACGAGGTGGGCTACGGCGGCCAGCAGGCCGAGACCCAGACCATAACCCAGCAGCCCTGTGGGCATCTGGGCGTGGATGGCGAGACCCACGTTGGTGTAGGCGAACACCGGAATGGCAACTGCGAAAACCAGCAAGGCCAGTTCGGTGTTGCGGCGGGTCGGTACGCCGACCGATCCGACCGTGGACGTGTGGTCCGTCGGAGTGCTTGTACTGCTACTCATCGTCTGACAGGGCCTCTCACGTCTCTGTCTGATCACCGCATGGTGAGAGCTGCTTCTGCTGCTCGGCGGCAAGGCTGGTCAGGTTCCGTCGTGGATCGGGAGGACGAGGTGCCGGGCTGGTAGTGGACGTAGCCATGGACGTCGGCGGAGGTCTTGCGGTTCGCGTGGTCCTGCCGGCCTCGCCCACTCCGGCCTTCGCGTCGTTCTGGCTCTCCACGCGGCGGAACCGCACACCATCGCGTCGGCACGCCATCACGGAACTACTCGGGTGGGGTGGGAATGTTGGGAACGTCGTACATGGCCTGCACGTCGATCTCCAATTTGATGCGCGGGCCGACGATCGCGATGCCACGTGCGAGCATCGATCGCCAATTCAGCGTGAAGTCCTCCCTGTGCAGCTCGGCGGTTGCCAAGGCGGCGCAGCGCAGCTCCGTTCCGTATCCGCCGTTGACTGCGCCCAGGTAGGTCGTATCGAGGCCGACTGAGCGGGTGGTGCCGTGCATGGTCAAAGAACCCTGCAGCGTCCACTTGTTGCCGTTGCGGTGCACGAAGCGCTCACTGGCGAAGTGGATGTAAGGATAAGCCTGGACGTCCAGAAAATCAGGGGAGCGCAGGTGAGTGATCGCCCCGGCCACGCTTCGGGGTGCAGGCTCGACACACGGCGGACTGAGGTGGTCCTGGCACATGGCCGGTGCGGCGTGCGCAAACAGTGTCAGCAGGGCTGAACGGCGGGCGACCCCACCGCACAAAGCTCAGGGACGCGTCAGGCGGGGATGTCGGCAACTCCGTTCGGCAGCATCGCGCGCGCAGCCCGGATCACGTCCAACGACTCGCGAAGGAGCGTGATCTTCCCGTTCTCAGCCACCAGTCGTCCGGCGTAGGTCTGGCTGAAGGGGCGGCCCGTGACCGTGGTCCGCTCCACCGACCACTCTCCGAAGACCTGGTCTTCGGTTTCGATGATGATGTCCACCGTGTCGAAGCCGAAGTCCGGGACGACCTGCAGCAGTGCGGTGATGAACTCGCGAATGGCCTCCGGGCCAGTCCCTCCGGTCGGGATGCCAAGCGACTCCAGGTAGGGAAGCTCCAGGACGCCGTCCTCAGCGAAAAGGGACGAGGCGATCTCCGGATCTGCGATGTTGGCTGTGTAGGCGAGCAGCAGCTCGCGGGCACTCATCATGGGTGGCGCGCTTTCGTTTGGGTCGCCCCGGGCGGACGCTTGACCGACGGGCAGGGTCCGTAGTTGCTCGGTTCAGTCGCGTGCCGCGAGGTCGCAGGTCCATTGCACCAGTTATGGACTGCATGGTCAAGTAACTGCTCGTGGACGGCTCTGGCTCGGTCGAGCGGAGGGGCGAAGCTTTCGGCGATCCCGGAGGGTCCCGAACGGTGTCGAGCGGTGCGCGGTGGACGGTGTCCGGCGGCGTTCCCTGATCGCAGTTGTCCGAGCCTCCGGCATGCGGTCGCGGCGGCCGTGGTCCGCTTGGAGCGGCTGGACCATACAACTGCGGCTCGCGAGGAGCCGACTCTCAGCATGTTCAGCGTGATGAAGAACGCGCCCTCGCGATGCTCCGGCAGCGCCCCAGTGCTTCCTGTTCAC
This sequence comes from Streptomyces sp. NPDC006207, assembly GCF_040613835.1. NCBI lineage: Bacteria > Bacillati > Actinomycetota > Actinomycetes > Kitasatosporales > Streptomycetaceae > Streptomyces > Streptomyces sp. NPDC006207. The sequence continues at coordinate 35,692 of NZ_JBEXSX010000044.1, forward strand.
ACGCGAAGGTTGGCGCCCATGCGGACCGGGGGCCGTCTGAGTTCGAGGTTCAGAGGGAGTAGGCGCTCGGTTCCCGCTGAGCGAGGACACCTTGCAGCATGTCAGCGATCGTGGTGCGAGCCAACTGTTGCTGCATCTGCTGCTCCAGGCTGCTGTACACCTGCTGCAGGGTTGGCTGGATTCCGAAGCCGACAGGGCAGTCGGCGTTCGGCGGCGTGTGATGCATGGCGAACGGGCCCTCGCCCTCCACGGCGAGGTAGACCTCGAGCAGCGTGATCTCTTCGGGTTCCCGCTTCAAGATCCAGCCGGCCCCTGCGCCCCTTTTTGACCCCACCAATCCCGCCTTGCGGAGGTCGCCTAGGCATCGGCGGATCACTACAGGGTTGGTGTTGACGCTCCCCGCGATGCGCTCCGAGGTGGCGACCTCATTGTTCTTCCGGTCCAGAGACATCCAGGTCAGCACATGGGTTGCGATCGTCATTCTGCTGTTCGCGCTCATCCTTGACCTCCTCCCGGCTGGCGGGGCCGCTTGCCTACCCCGCTCCCTACGAAACAATGAAGGTTACATCGCCGCGACGAGGCCCTGTTGCAGCGTAGGGGGCGTGGACGCCAGATGATCTGCGCCGCTACGACAGTCTCGGCCTCACGCTCATCGCCGACCCTGCGTGGTAGGGCGCCTCCCGTCTGCGGGCGGCCTTGAAGCGAGGTGGGGTCCGCAGGAGGGAGGCGAATAGCCGTCTGGAGCGGATGCGGGGAAGGGGCGGGTGCCACTACGCCCCCACACCTGCCACGGTCCAGGTCAGCCGAGCGGAAGGCGGGGGCGGATCTGGGTGGCTGTGCTCAGCAGTGCGAGCGTGCCGCCAACGGCGAAGCCGGCCCATGTGCCGTATCCGTCGACGACGATGCCGCCGATGAACGACCCTGCGGCCAGGGCGATTTGGCACGCGCTGACCAGGAGCGCCATGCCGCTTTCGGGCGCGTCGGGAGTAGCGCGCAGGATCCACGTCTGCAACGCCAGCGGTACTGCACCGAATGCCGCGCCCCAGACCCTGACGAGCGCGACCACCGCGGGTGCCGTGCCTGCTGCGACGTTGAGGAGGGCGGCAGCGACTGCGACCAGAACGGTCGCGGCGACGTACACCGCACGCAGACGGCGGCCGATGATCGCTCCGGCGGCGAAGTTGCCGACCAGCCCCGCCAAACCATAGGCCAGCAGGACCGACGTCACAGCGGAGGACCCGAAGTGCGCCTTCTCCTCCAGGTACGGGGTCACGTAGGTGTAGGCGGCGAAGTGCCCGAAAAAGATCAGCACGGTGGCCAGCAGGGCGATCCGGGCTGCGGGATTGCGCAGAGCGGAGGTGAGCGTGGTCAGGCGGATTGCCCCGGTGGGCGGCAGGGCGGGCAGCCGCACCGTCAGGGTTGCCAGGGCGAGGAGAGCGGCACCGGCTGCAACGACGAATGCGGTCCGCCACCCGGCAAGGTGACCCACCAGTGCGCCGAGCGGCAAGCTGACCACGGTGCCGGCCGAGATTCCGGCGGTGATCAGTGACGTGGCCCGGTGGAGGGCCTCGGCGGGCACCAGTCGGGCGGCGACACCGGCGCCCATGGCCCAGAATCCGCCGACGCCGACGCCGAGCAGCACCCGCGCCGCCGCCATCACGGCCATGTTCGGGGCCACGGCTGCCAGGGCGTTGGAGGCGGCGATGAACAGGGCGAGGGCGATCAGGACCCTGCGCCGGTCCAGCCGTCCGGATGCCATGGTGACCAAGGGAGCCGTCACCGCGGCCGTCAGACCGGGCACGACCACCACCAGACCGACCGTGCCGATGGACACACCCAGGCTGGAGGAGATCACGGGCAGCAGCCCGATCGGCAGGAACTCCGACAGCACCAGGACGAAGGACATCAGCGCGACGGAGACGACGGCAGACCAGCCACCCCGCGGGGAAGGCCCACCTTCGACCAAGTCCTGTATCGATGCCGGCTCCTGAATGGGCGAAGCCACGCTGGAAGGGTTGCTCATGCTTGCTCTCCTGGGAGGGCCCTGGGCCCTGTTGATCCGTGCCGCGCCAAGGCGCGGAGCCTGTGCTTCGCAGAGGCGGAAGCGGACAACGGTCACACCGGTGTGACCTGAGAAAAGGCGGGCGTCCCAGCGGCGAACTTCTGGTCCGCCCCACCACCCGCAGTTGTAACAGTGTAGGTTACACCAGGGGCGGCGGTAGGCACCCCCGAGCGGCAGCCCCGCCGCGGCCCCGATCGCCGACCCGAAGGGTAGGTACGGCCGGGAGCCGCGACATCGGGTTTTTGACAGGTTGGTCCAATTTTGTTACGTTATGGACCGCTTGGTAAGGAATGGGCGGCTTTCGCTTCACGGCAGATAGGCAACGTGAGGCGCGATCGGCTCGCCTTCATCCCGCTCCCGCGGGCCCGAGCACTCGGCTGCCGCGGTACTCGTCGACACAGTCGCCATCACGCCGGGCCGCATAACGCGCCTGCGCAAGGATGCAACGCACCAGGAGGAAAAGATGAACGGTACTAGCGATCTCCAGAGGGCGCGCGAAGAGGCAGCCGTCAACTACTTCCGATTGGTGGATGCTGCCGATCCCGCCGTGTTGGATCTTTTCGTGGACAACGCCCGGATGTTCTTCCCGAAGTTCGGCTTCGCAACCGGGAAGGATCAGATCGGGGCATTTGCACAGGGTCTCGGGAGGGGAATTTCGGCGATTGAGCACGACATCCCCGGTTTCACCGTGTTGTCGTCTGGAAACTATGTGGTGGTTGAAGGTTCGGTGAAGGGGACGACGACATCGGGTGTGGCCTTCCCTGACGGCGTCTCCTCCTACGGACTGTTCTGTAACGTATTCGAATTCGAAGGCGACCTCATCAAGAGGGTCCACATCTACGAAGACCCGGATTTCGCCAGTACGCACACCGACGGAGTGGCCTGGGGTGAATCGGTGCGCGACAGCATGTAGCCGGTCCCGCCCTGCACGCCCTGACGACAAGGTGCTCGCGGACGCACCATTGATGTTGCGTCTCACCCGCGCAGAGGTCCGCGGTGTCGCCCGTTTGCAACCCGCGCCAAGCCAGGGAAGCACCGGCCATGGCCGCGGCCCCGCCAAACGGCTGGAGCGTCAGCCAGGTCATGCCGGTTTTCCGCTGCAACGGCGTGCTACACCGGCGTCCGCTGGAGTGGCTCCGCGTCACCCGCTCGCCCCGCTCCGGTACCACCACGTCCTCGGTCCCCCGACGATGAGACCTCAGGACAACGGAAAGGGCACCAAATGCGCTCGCACGCTCGTCTCGGCGCGGGAATCAAACGTGGTGCCGGCATGCTGGCGGTGCTCACCGCGGTCGGCCCTGCATGGGCCGTTCCAGCTCTCGCCGGCGGTGTGCCCGCGGCTTCGGGTGGAGCCCACTCCAAACCAACTGTGGTTCTCGTGCACGGAACCAACTTGGACTCGTCTTCATGGGACGAGGTGGCCCGGCGTCTGCGCGATGCCGGATATCCCGTGGTCGTCCCCGCCAACCCCCTACGGGGTCTGCCGTACGACTCTTCCTACACCGCGAGTGTGCTGCGCAGCATCAAGGGACCGATTGTGCTCGTCGGCCACTCGTACGGCAGCGCGGTCACCAACGAGGCCGCCCTGGGGAACCCCGCCGTCAAGGCTCTCGTGCCTGTGGCCGGTTTCCTCCCGCAAAAGGGGGAAAGCTCGGCTGAACTGGTGGGCAAGTTCCCCGGCAGCACCCTGGCCCAAACGCTGAAGCAGGTGCCCTACCCGCTGATGGGTGGCGGTACAGGCATGGACGTGTACGTCAAGGAGGACCTGTTCCCGCAGCAGTTTGCCGCCGACGTACCGTTGTCAAAGTCGTCGATCATGGCAGTCACCCAGCGCCCGGTGGACGCCAGGGCACTGGACGACAAGGCCACCGGCGCCGCCTGGAGGACCGTCCCGGCGTTCGACCTGATCACCGCCAACGACAAGAACATCCCTGCCGCGGTGCAGCGATGGATGGCCAACCGTGCGCATGCAGTGTCCGTGGAGGTGAGTTCCTCCCACGTCGCGCCCGTCTCACACCCCGAAGCAGTCACCGACCTGATCGAAACGGCTGCACGTGCCACCACATCCCAGACGGCCCCATCTCTGGCCGCGACCGGTCGGCGCCCCACATGGTTGCTGGCAGGCGCGGCCGTAGGCACGGCGACACTCGGCGGAAGCCTGATGATGGCGATGCGCCGGCGGAAGCGACCGTGACGGGTTGAACGCCGCGTCATCCAGGGTGTGCCACATGCGGCGCCGTCCGCGGCCCTACCACCCCCATCCCTCACCGGCACCCAGAGCGGCTGGATGATCCCTACCGGCCCGCGGGTGGGGGCTAGTTGAAGTGCCGGTTCCGCGAGACCACGAAGCGATCGTCGGCGCCATCGCCGGCTCCGCGAACGCTGCTGCTCGGCGGATGCGACCACCACGGACAGCCGCAGTGCATCGGCCGCACCACCACCCTCCCTCGCCGCAGCCGGCGCTGCGGTCGCTGGACTGTTCTCTATGGCGCGCGGGCATCCGTGGTCGGGGTGGTCGTCATCCGTCGGATGCGGAGCCGGGAGACCTGAAGTCACGCTGATGCAGCCCGCGGAAGTCGGCGCCGACGTCGCCAGCCGGCACCGTCGGCTGGCAGCGCCACCCCGAACGCTGGCACCGCCCCCGCACCGACCTCGCGTGTGATGGGTCCGCGGCCTCTTTTATGGACCATGCGGTAGAAACTGAGTGGTGAACCATGTGGTCAGTGACTTTGATGTGTGCCGGGCCACTGGACAAGTGCCGAAGTTGTGATCGCGCGCCGGCCTCGTCGTGATCGGTCTTGCGGAATCTCGTCGGCTCGGGTCCCGGCGTTAATCGGACGTGAGCCAGGCAGCTACGGGTGGCAGAGTCCCGCAGAGGATCACGAGCGCCTCGCGTGGCCTGGCCGGGGTCGCAGCGGCACACAGAACACCTGGCGGATGCCCGGTTCGCGCGCACCGGGAAACCTCCACGCACCTGCGGCCCCAGAATGCCGGCGTGAACGAGGGGCCGGGGTGCCGCCCGCGGATCATGCCCATACACCCGCCTGGCCGCGTGGAGCGTGTCTCCGGACACGCTCCACGCGGCATCAGGGGGCTTGTGCGCCTTCGGCCCCCGCCGGCCCTGCTTCCGAAGTGGTTGACGGAGGGGCGGGGATCCAGCGGTGGGACCAACGCATCACGGCGTCGACGACTTGTTCAAGGTCTTGTCCCTTGGCGGTGAGGTGGTATTCGACCTGCACCGGCGAAGAGGGAACAACCCGACGCTCGACGATGCCCTCCTCTTCCAAGGTGCGCAATCGCTGAGTGAGCATGGCGTCACTCAGGCCGGGCACCGCTGCCTTGATCTGCACGAAGCGGGCCTGACCCGTGAACAAAGCGCGCACGATCGCACCCGTCCAGCGGGCACCGATCAGTTCGATCCCCGCGTGGTAGCGCGAGCAGACCCGACGCACTTCGTTCACGATCGCTCCGATTGCTAGGCCGCAGCGCCCTCACGCAGCGGACGCAGTGCGGCATCCACCCGGACGATCTCGTCGAACATGGCCTTGGCTGCACCTGTCATAGCTTCATCGGCCGCAACCTTACCCTCCGCATCGATGAGGTTGAAGCCGAAGGGAGCCACGACGGATTCGACGATCGGCGTCATCTTTACCGCGGTGACGACCTGCTTGATCTGCTGGACGGCACGGGTACCGCCGGCCACGGCGCCATAGCTGACCAGGCCTACCGCCTTGTGGCTCCACTCGTTGAACAGGTAGTCGATGGCATTCTTCAGCTCCGCGTTGTAGCCGTGGTTGTACTCCGGCATGACGAAGACGAGGGCATCGGCCTCGGCGATCGTCGCGCTCCAGTCACGGGTGTGCTGGTGGACGTACTGCTGCGCCCGCGGGTGGTTGGGCTCGTTCATGAACGGAAGGTTCACCTCGGCCAGGTCGAGCAGTTCGACCTTGGTGAAGCCACCGTGAGCAACCGCCTGCCCATGGGTCCACTGCCCGATCGGCAGGCCCACGCGCCCCGGACGGGTGCTGGCAACAATGATCTTCAACGTGGTCATCAGGACTGCTCCTTTGATCCCCTCGACATGATCGGCCGAGGTGGGGGGACTCGACCGCGGACGGAGCCTATCAATTAAATTTAGTGACTAAAGCATCTTGAGCGGCCGCCGGCCGCAAACGCTGGACTCGGCACAGGGTCGGCACATGGGGTCCCCTTGCGACAGCCGCAAAGGGGTCGGCTGCGGTGTGACGCATGTCCCGGCCAGCGCGGCCACGGCCGGCCGATCCATGCGCACTCGCTCTCTTCGAGTGCGACGGCGCGGCAAGGCCGGCGGACTGCACCACTCGATTGCCGCAAGTGGCCGCCCGGTGGCCTGCCGGGCTGGCGATCGTGGCCGCCCAGAAATCGGCTCCCAGGGGAGGTTCGACGGCAACGGCCTGTCGCGGACCGGTTGCCTTGACTCTTCGATCAGCTGCCTGCGGCGGCCAGGGCAGCTTCCGCGATGCGGTTGGCGACAGCTAGGGGGGTTGTCGCGTCGTTCGCACTCTCTCGGAGGACTTGTGCAGTGGTGGTTCCAATGGATGCGAGCCGATGCAGGGACTGCGCCGGGGTGAGTTGGTGGAGTTCCAGGCCGGACGCGTACATGACTCCGCCCGCATTGGCCACGAAGTCCGGGGCCCAGGTGATTCCCGCCTTTGTCAGCTCCTCTGCGACGCCATCGTGTGCCAGTTGGTTGTTGGCCGAGCCGACGACCGCACGGCAGCGCAGGGATCCGACGAGCTGGGAGGTCAGCACGCCGCCCAGGGCGCACGGCGCCAGGATGTCGGTCTCCAGGGTGTAAGCACCTTCGAGGTCGACCCACTGCGCTCCGGTCTCCTCGACGACCCGGCGGCGCTCGGGGTCCGTGTCGGTGGCTCGCACTCGGGCGCCTTGTGCAATCAGGCGTTTGGTGAGTTCGTGCCCCACCCCGCCGAATCCGATCACCACCACCTCGCGCCCCCGAAGTTGCGGGACTCCCCACAGGTGCTCGGCCGCCGCGTTCATCGCGTGCTCGACGCCGGCCGCAGTGCCGAAGGTGGTGGTACCCAGACCGTCCTCCATGGAGGTGTAGCCGCCGACGTAGGGGGTTCTGCGTCGCATCAGCTGGATGTCGGCAGAGCTGGTGCCGACGTCAGGAGCGACGAAGTAGGCGCCACCGAGGTCGTGCACCAGTTCGGCTACATCGAGCAGCAGGGCTTCGCGCAAACTGCCGTCCAGATGCTGCGGACCTCCGGGCAGCAACGGGACGACGCTCTTGCCGCCGCCTGTGCCGTTGCGGACGGCGGCTGCCTTGTACGTCATCCCCCGGCTCAGGCGCAGGCAGTCCACCAGGGCCTCGACAGGGGAGGCGTACCGGGCGACCCGCATGCCACCGACGGCGGGCCCGAGGCGGGTGGAGTGGATGGCGATGATGATCGGCAGGCTGGTCCGGCGGCCCTGCCGGACCGCCACCTCCTCGTGGTCGAGCGTGGTCTCCAGCGCGAACGACGACATGCTCAGGCCTCCAGATGGAAATCACAAGCTGACTTAGCAGTACGTAAGTCAGGGCTGGCTTAAGCTAGCATAAGTCTGGTGCTTCGATAGACGGGATGCCTGTGATGTCCGCACTTACTGGATCGCTGACCGACCGGGACAGCTGGAGTGACCACCGCTGCTCGGCTGCCCGGGCCCTGGACGTACTCGGGACGCCGTCGAATCTGTTCGTACTGCGCGAGGCCTTCTACGGCACGACCTACTTCAACGACTTCGTCCGTCACACCCCGCTGAGTGAACCCGCAGCGGCCAAGCGCCTGAAGGAGCTCGTCGAGGTCGGGCTACTACGGCGTACCCCCTACCAGACGGCGGGACAGCGGACACGCGACCGCTATGAGCTGACCGGGCCGGGCGAGGACCTCATGACCGCCTACTTCGCGCTGATGGAATGGGGAGACCGCCACGCCACGGCCGACGGTGGACCGGTTCGCCTGCGGCACAGGCATTGCGACGCTCCTGTGCACGTGGCGCTCTCCTGCGCTGACGGACACGCACTGTCCCCCAGCGACCTCGAGGTCGTGGCGGCCCCTGGGGTAGCGCAGGCCGCGGCATCCGAATGACGCAGATGCTAAAGATCCAAGACGATGTCCTGGGCGGGCTTGGAGCAGCAGATGAGGATGTTGCCGTCCGCCGGCGGTTCGACCGGATCGGGCGCGTAGTCAACTGAACCGGACATCAAGGCAAGCTCGCAGGTGTGGCAGACACCGGTGCGACACGACCACTGAACCGGGACGTCACACGCCTCGGCCAGTTCCAGCAGCGAGTCCTGCTCGTCGTTGAAGGGGACCGACAGGCCACTGCGGGCGAACGACACAGAAGGGCCGGCGCCCGGCGTTCCGGGAGGCAGGTGAGGAGCGCGAGTGCCCGATGCGTCTTTGAGCCCGGGAGTGAGAGACGGACCGCCGCTGAATATCTCGGTGTGCACGCGGGAAGCGTCCAGGCCGGCTTCGACAAGAGCGGCGCTCATGCTGTCCATGAACGGCACCGGTCCGCAGATGTAGGCATCGGCATCGGCCGGGAGACCCAGACCGAGAATCCGATCAGCCGAGAGCCGGCCGGCCTGCGTGTAGTCGCCGCCCTCGCGGTCCGCAACGCCCGGCTTGCTGTAATAGACGATCGACCGGGCGTCTCCCAGCTCCGCAAGGAGCTCACGGACCTCCATGGCGAAGGGGTGCTCAGTGCCGTTCCGGGCTGCGTGCAGCCACCACACCTGGCGGCCCGAGCGGCTGCGAACCAGAGAATGCAGCATGGCGAGCACCGGAGTCACTCCCACCCCGGCCGACAGCAGCACCACAGGGGTCTCACCATCGGACAGGCAGAACGTACCGCGAGGTGCGGCGACGTCGAGGATGTCACCGGGCCTGAGGTGAGTCCGCAAATGGTTACTGGCCGCGCCATGCGGCTCGACCTTCACGCTGATCCGGTATGTGCCCGTCCCAGGTTCACCGGACAGGGAGTAGCTCCGGATCAACGGCGAGGCATCACCTTCGATCCGTACCTTCACGGTGAGGAACTGCCCCGGCAGATTGGGCGGCAGCGCGGCACCATCGGCGGAAGCCAGGGACACGGAGACCAGCTCTGGCTTTCGGGCTGGATGCCCGTGACTGTCAGGGAACGGAAGCCGGTCCATGCAGGGGGCGGAGCGCCGGCCGCGGCCGTGAGGCCGGCGCTGCCCGAGGATGCGGCCTTGTCTCCATCGGCCTGTTCCAGGAGGGTGCGCATCGATGCCTGCCAGCCTGGGCTCAGGGCCGGGACACGCAGGGCCCGTTCTACTTGGGTGCGTGTGTGCCCCGGGAGGTAGAGAACCGCGTCGATGTCCTCGACGGTCATGGCTTCCGGGCCGGTGGAAACCGTGACGATCTCCTGACCAGCCTCCACCTCACCTTCCTCGAGGACCCGCAGATAGAACCCCGGCCGGCGGTGGGAAACCAGCAAGGCCGCCATCTGAGGCTCTCCCATGCGCAGACCCACCCGGTAGCACGTCACACGCGGCTGGGTGACCTCGAACAGCGCCTCACCGATGCGGTACCGGTCGCCGATGCACACCTCACTGTCCGGGAGCCCGTCCACCGTGAAGTTCTCACCGAAACTGCCCGGCTTCAGATCATCCCGCCCCAACCGCCCGGCCCAGAACCGGTAAGAGTCCATCTGGTAGACCACTGCCCGCTGCTCCCCGCCGTGGCCACCCAAGTCGCCCTGGCCGTCCCCATCGATGTTGAGTCTCCTCACCATCCGGGGTCCGGATACGGTCTGCTTGTAGACCCCCGTGTAGACGGTCTTGCCGTGCCAGGGGACGTCCTGAGGTTCCGACGTTGACTGCGATCAAGGTCGCGACCACCGCACGGCCCTCCCACGCGGGGACCTGATCCGGCTTGCACCTCAGCTGAGGACGCGGCCGAGGAATCCGTGGATGTAGCCGCTGATGGTGTCCAGGTGCGTCTCCAGAGCGAAGTGCCCGGCCGGCAGCAGGTGGACTTCGGCGTCCGGCAGATCGCGGGTGAACGCCCGTGCACCGTCCGGCCCGAAGATCTCGTCTCTTTCGCCCCAGACCGCAAGCAGCGGCACCTGGCTCGTGCGGAAGTATTCCTGCAGCTGGGGGTAGCCGTCGATGTTGGTCGGGTAGTTCCGGAAGAGCGCAAGCTGGACCTCGTCGTTGCCGGGCCGGTCCAGCAGAGTCTGATCGTGCAACCAGTTGTCCGGGCTGACGAGGCTCTTGTCCGAAGCGCCGTTCTCGTACTGCCAACGGGTCGTCTCGGCACTGAACTTGGCTCGTGCGCCAGGCTCGGTGTCTGCTCCGGGGGCCGTGGCGTACGCGAACAGGTCGTCCCAGAAGGGCTTGGCGAACCCTTCCATGTAGGCGTTGCCGCTCTGCGAGATGATCGCGGTGACGTCGTACGCGGGATTGAGCGCCAGCCGCCACCCGATGGGAGCGCCATAGTCGTGGACGTAAATCGAGAAACGGCTGATTCCCAGACTGTCGAGCAGTCCGCCGGTGACCGTCGCGAGGTTGTCGAAGGTGTACTCGAAATCGTCGACCTTTGGCATGGAGGACTGGCCGTAGCCGATGTGATCCGGGGCTATCACATGGTAGTTGTCGGCAAGCGCAGGGATGAGATGACGGAACATGTGGGAGCTGCTCGGAAAGCCATGCAGGAGCAAGACGACCGGCGCATCGGCGGGACCCGCCTCGCGATAGAAGACCTGCTGGCCGTCGACTGTTGCGGTGCGGTGGTGGGTAGGGAGCATTCTGGCCCTCCGAGGAAGCACCCGAGTCTGTGAAGGGAGTCAAGCGGCAGTTCGACGTGACAACACAACGTCGAAGAAACCGCAGGCTTCGTCCCCTTTGACGGTGGACGGAGCGGGAACAACGCTCCAGGTTGTGTTCCCTTCAAACGCTAGACCCGACTTTGAGGACGGGCCACTGGGAAGGAGGGCAGCCCCCATCGCCGCGCGGTGGTGAAGTGCCCAGGTCAGGCCGCCGAGGGCATCGCGTCCGCGGTGGCGCGGACGGCGCCTTCGTCTTCGGCCTGGCCGATCCGCGACACGAGATCACCCGCAGCGGACGCAGCGTCTCACCAAGTGTGGAAATCTGGCAGCATGCAGCGGTTCGGTGACAGCCGCCCCAATGCGGCGGCATCCGGAGGCCCCACCGGCAGGAGCCTGCTACTGGTTGAGGCCTTCCAGTTCCTGGTGAATGAACTCGGCGCTTTCCATGGGGTCGTCTACCTCGCGCAGTCAAAACGCTCCCAGCTTTTCTCGGCAGTGGTGGGAGGAGCACCGCCCAGCGTCTTCACCGTGCCCGAGTGGGTTTCCTACGACAGTGACAGCTCACCTGCCGTCGCGTATCGCACGGCACGTGTCGTGTCTCGCCCCGATCCCTGCTCTTCCGAATACAGTGACAGGGACTCTCCGCCTCTCATGCCTTACCCGCATTATGTCGTCTCTGTACCACTGACAGATGCCGGGGAGACGTACGGAGTACTCACCGGCCAGTGGGCGCCAGCCTTTCCCAGCGATCGACTGTGGGTGCTCGAGCGGATGGAAGAACTAGGCCGACGGCTGAGTTCAGAGCTGGTCGACTGCCAGCCTGAAGACCTTGGCGCATCGTTCATGCAAACTCCCATCATCATTCCGGTGCTCTCCAACCCACCGCCGCGTCACGACGCCACCGAGAATCCCTGGGGACTCAATGACGCGCCCGGGTCCTCTGCGCTCTCGATGATGTACCAAGTACACAAACTTTCAGCCGCCTTCAACGAAGCATTCCAGCTGGACGATGTGATGCGAGCAACCCGCGACCGCATCATGGTTCCGTTCCGCGCCCACGCATTTCTGGTGGCGATAGTTCAGGAGGGGAGGGTCCGAATCGTCGGTCGCCATGAGGCCGCGGCCGCGGCACGCGAGATACATGGCTCCAGCATCGAAGATGCTTTCACGGGCTCCGACACTCTGCGGACGAGGGCACCCATCTTTATTCCTGATACTAAAACACTCGCGCAATACTCCTGCGCTCTCATGAGTGATTCGGCAGCGGCCGCCATTGTGCCCTTCAACGCCAGTGGCGGTCTGAAAGGGTTCCTTCTCCTCGCCTTCGGGACTCCACGCCGCATCAAAGCAGAGGAGCAGGCCGTCCTCATGATGATGGCGGCACAGCTCGCCACGGCTGTCGAACGGGCCCACCTTCACGAACGTAAGCACGCCCTTGCAGATGTCCTTCAGCAGAAACTCCTGCCGCGCACCCTCCCAGATTTTCCGGAGGTCACGCTAGCCGCGCGCTACCTACCCGCTGAGTCGGCCGGCACCGGCCTGGGCGGTGACTGGTACGACGTGGTCCCCCTGCCCGGGAGCCAGGTCGGCCTGATCGTCGGGGACGTAGAAGGACACAACGTCAACAGCGCCGCAATCATGGGACAGTTGCGTAGCGGTTGCCGTGCCTACGCTGCCGAAGGGCACCGGCCCACTGACGTATTGGCGCGCGCCAGTGACCTGCTGGCCGAACTGGATACGGATCTGTACGCCACGTGCTGCTTTGTGCGCGTCGACCCCGGAAGCGACGTCTGCGAGATCGCACTCGCCGGCCATCCCCCTCCGGTCCTCCGGTGTCCCGATGCAGGAGTCGTGGTCCCCCCAACACGTGCCAACATCCCGCTCGCCGTAACGTCCGGTTACGCCTACAGCAGCACCGAGGTCACTATACGTCCGGGCACCCTTTTGATGCTGTACACGGACGGCATTCTCTTCGACGTAGATCCCGTCTCCGACGCCCGCACTCTCCTTGAGGCCGCCGGAACCGCTGATCATCACTCACTGCACGCGTTGACAGACCTCATGGTCTCACATGTCACGAACGGCAGACGGAATATTGATGACCTCGCTCTCCTGCTGGCACTGTATGAGGGGGGAGACACTCACGGAGAATTCAGCAGGGTGGCCCGCATGTCGATCCGAAAGCGTGACATCCGGAGCGTCAAGTCAGCCCGGAAATTCGTAAGGAACTATCTCCTCGACCGAGATCGATCCGACATCGTCGGCGACGCCGAAGTGATCGTCTCTGAAGTCATAACAAACGGCCTGATTCATGCGGACAGTGACGTGGAACTGCGATTGCGAGGATACCCAGATCGGATTCACATAGAAGTTCAAGACACGAACGCAAGGCCCCCTGTTCCCACATCATTCATCGAGAGCGAGGAAGAGAACTCTGTCGCGGAACACGGCCGGGGACTCGGCATAGTAGAAAATCTCTCCTCCGACTGGGGAACATCCCCCCACGGCCGAGGAAAGACGGTTTGGATTGATCTTTCATTCACCGGCACCAAGTAGTTTCAACGCCTACAGAAAGACGCCTAAGCGGGTGGAACGAGAGATATTGCGGGCGCGGCCAGAATCTAGCGCTCCCATGCACACGCACACCGTCAAACCGGAGGATTGAAACGCGAGAAGCCAGGCACAGACCATGTCAGACCGTCGGAATGATGCTCTATCTGAACTACCTGGTTGCTTTCGAACTCCACAACTCTATTTGCTTCAGGGAACGCCTCGTCGTCCTGGGGATCCCAGTTTATTCGCGCTGCGCCTGTCAGTTGGAGCGATGTGGCGGACTGCCAATCGACGAACAAGAGTCCGGCGGCCGGGTTCTCCACGATGTTGCCGAGAGTCATCAGCATGTTGTTGCCGTGATAGTCGGGCCAGATGAGGTGGTTCGATGTGACCACCCGGACGAATCCTGGGTTCCCTCCTCGATGAGACACATCGGCATCGCCATCGGTCGAGAGTGACGCGACGAAGAACGTGTCGGCTATAGCAATCATCTTCTGTTGCGGACCGCCGAGGTCGGTACTTCTCGACGCGAGTCGATCGCCGGCCCTTGGCGCGGACTCCGCCGTCCGGCTTTGAATGTACTGGGGGCAGTTGCCGTATGCCTGGTCGACAGAAAGCAGCAGGCCGTCGGGAAGTGGTGTCACACGGCCGTTGACACGCAGCCTGCGCCGTCTGGCGAAATCGATGGACAGTGTCCCCAGTCGAGTGCCAGTGCGAAGTGCTTCGGCAAGCGGATCAACATCCACGGGTACGGCAGCTATTTCGAGTGTATTTGGATCCCGAACACGGATGAATCCTGGCTCACCGTAGAGGGCGGAAGCCCACACCCGTCCCGACTGATCCGATCCACCAATGATGAGCATCCTTTGACGCGCCAGAAAATCCGATGCTCCCAAGGGAAGAGCGCGCCCGATCATCGGCCGGATACGGTTGGCCTCCAGACGGACCCCGGCCCGGGTCTGAGCGGCCAACTCGCCTGCATGGTAAGACGCTGGATCTTGCTGATGACCAGTCATAAGCGCACCTGGCGTCGATGGTTTACAAACCCGTCGCGGAACTGTGCGGGCAGAAATTCTGCCCCCGTTTCAGGATATGGCAACGGCAAACAGCCCGCGATAGAAGACGGCCTATAAAGCCGTGGCACGTGGAGCCGTTGCGGGCGCTCCCACGCGGGGTGTGGGCCTGGGGGGGGGTGCAGAGCGCCGCGGGTGCAAGGCTGACATCCGTCAGAAGTCGATCCCAATCACGGCGACGCGTCGCGACCCGCAAGGTCTCCGCGAGAGACTTGGACGGAGGCAGCATGCGACGAGACAGCCACTCAAAGTGAAGATATGGAACAAAGAGTCAAGAACTGATAGGGTGGCGATATGGCACGCCCTAGAAGCTTCGATGAGACCCAGGTCCTGGATTCGGCACGTGAGCAATTTTGGAACCGCGGTTACGCTGCCACAACGCTCGAGGACTTGGTTGCCGCCACAGGCCTGGGCAAGGGCAGCCTGTACGGAGCGTTCGGGGACAAACGTCAACTCTTCCTGAACCTGTTGAACACTTACTGCAGCGAGCAACTGCGTGACGTTGAGCAGACACTCACCGGTCCTGGCACTGCCATGGAATGCCTCACTCGACTCTTCGAAGGCGTGGCCAACGGCTACGCAGCCGATGCGCAACGCCGAGGCTGTTTCATGGTCAACAGCACCTCTGAGCTTCATGGGCAAGAATCCGACGTCGCCGCCCTGGCCCGGGCAACGTACCAACGCGTTGAAGACCTCCTGGTCGCCTGCGTGAAGGAGGCACAAAAAGAAGGGGCGGTCGACGCGAGCGCTGACCCGCAAGAGTTGGGCCGGCTACTCCTGGCAGCCCTGCAGGGCATTGAATTTCTCGCGAAGACCAACATGGACGCCTCGGCGCTTCTGCAGATCGGCCGAGCCGCGCTGAACCAGCTGCCGGGCGGACGCCAGGAGACCGGATGAGGTCGTCCCTGAGCCCTGCTACCAGACTGGGTCTCCGGACACGAACGCACCCCGTGCCCTCGCCCTGAAAGAGCATCGCTGGGGACCGACCGCCCATCCCCCTGCGCACACCTGTGGGGCCGCACATGATCAGGACCCCGCCCTGACAAGGTCCGCTTTCTGCAAACAGTCGGTCGGTCCTGGACGTCGAACTCATAGCGCAGATCAGCCGCATGCACGCCGGCAACTTCAGCGTCTACCGGGTCCGCAAGGTCTGGCGGCATCTGAACGTGCCGGCATACCGGTAGCCCGCCACCGGTCGCGCGGCTGATGCGCGACCTCGGTCTGGACGCCACTCGCCGCGGTTGGTGCATGCGCACCACCATCCACAACGACGGCCATAAGAGGACCCTGAACTGCCTCGACGCCGTGTCCCGTCCGAGCGAGCGGTGGGTCGCTGAACCATCCACATCGCGTTCGCCGTGGACAAGTACTCCCGAACGATCGTCGGCTGGACCGGGAGGTCCGATTCCAAGAGGCCATGATGCAGCTGTCTTCGGCGGGAACTCGGTGGAGTGCCACTGTCGACGTATGCGACCGCCTCGGTTTTCCGAGAGGCGTCGGGCGGCCTTGTGGGTCACGCTTTGGCGCCGCGCCCCAGTGCTCTTGGGCTAAAGACCAATCTTCCGCAGGTGCTGCCGAATCCGGACTCGGGCCATGCGGACAGGTAGGCGGCGCATACCCAGATTCGCCATACCGTCCATGGACGGACAATCTAGCGACATAAGGGGCGTGCCGGTCCTCAACGGTCACTTATATCGGCCGGAGTCGTCCAGCCAGTCTTGTCGGAGGGGATGAGGCCGGTGTGGGTGCGTTCCATTACGTGGAATTCCCCCCATTTTACGCCCCCTGGGCGCGCGGTGAAAAGCAGGTGTGGACAACTCCCCTTCGACCTCGTCAGTTCGCGTAGGCCTCGGACACCTTAAGCGTGTCCTCGTAAAGATACATCTTGACGATCTTGTCACCGGCTACCTGAAAGTGCATGGCTATGGGCATCTCGTAGATGCGCCCCGTGCTCTTGGCGACGCGCGTGAACCGGCCCAGCATGACCGCATGGTCGCCGTCGACGAGAAGTGCTTCCACCTGGTCGACGTTCCTCTCAGGAACGATGTTTGCCACGAGGGTTCGCATATAGTCCGCCACGTCGCTTCCCCTGTGACGATGCCCCGTCCAGGGCAGCGAAGAAGATCCGGGAACGTACCAGTCGATTTCTTCCGCGAATACCTCAGTGACTGCATCCGGGTCCCCGGTGGCCAGCAGCCCGAAGAACTTCTCCACAATCTCACGTGTTGTCATGATCAATACCTTCCAGAGCAGGAGACATGCAGTCTCAGTTCAGGACGAGAGGTTGATGCACGAATGACCGGGTCACTGCGGGCCTGGCTTTTTGTGTGCGAAACAAGAAATCTCGATAGCTTTCGGGGGAAACCCGTGCACTTCGCACATGCAGTAGAGCAGATGTGGACCGTAGAGTCAAAAACTGTCGACGCCGTTCTCACCCGCACCCCTCCCGCAAGGCGATCGGCAAGTACCAGGGCCAGTTCGCGGCCGTCCCAGCGCAAGGGGGCACTCCCACTCGGGGGCGGGTCATCTAGCAGGCGCACGCATGGCACTGGAAGCGACGTTCGTCACAACCTGCCGAGCCGAATCCGGGCGGACTATTGATGATCTCGGTGGGATGTCGCGAGCAATGCTCAGAACTTGTGGATCGTTTCGGTTCCGGGGGGGCATGCAGAGGGCGTACCTTCCCGAATGATCCGTAAGGTCTCCGAGTAGGCCCGCGTTGCAGCGCGGGTCGGCAAGGCACGTGCTCAGCGTAGTCACCGAAGACGGCTCTACCCAGTCCGGTTCCCTGATCGATGAGATCGTGCGCGAGGGCGCTCGCCGGATGCTGGCTGCCGCGCTGGAGGCAGAGGTCAACCAGTACATAGCCGAGTTGGTTGCCGAGACTGACGAGCGCGGGCACCGCCTGGTGGTCCGAACGGCCACCACCGGCCCCGAACCGTGGTCACCGCCGCAGGTCCCGTCGAGGTCAGGCCCCGCGGGGGAACGACCGCCGCGTCGACGACGCGACGGGCGAGCGCAAGCGGTTCTCCTCGAAGATCCTCGCGCCGTGGTGCCGCAAGCCGCCGAAGGTCTCCGAGGTGCTGCCACTGCTCTACCTGCACGGACTGTCCTCCGGGGATTTTGTCCCCGCGCTGGAGCAGTTCCTCGGCGGTACCGCCGGCCTGTCCCTGGCCACCGTCACCCGGCTGACCAAGCAGTGGAGCGACGACCACGCCGCCTTCCAGGACCGGGACCCGTTCGTTCGCCTCGGCCAGGCCCACTCGTGCGTCCTGGTCCTGATCGGCGTCCGTCTCGATGGCACGAAGGAGCTGATCGCCCTGGCCGAGGGCCTGCGGGAGTCCACCGAGTCGTGGGCCGACCTGCTGCGCGACTGCCGCCGCAGGGGCATGCGCGACCCCGAGCTGGTGGTCGGCGACGGCGCGATGGGCATTTGGCGGGCGCTCGCCGAGGTCTTCCCGACCGCCCGGCCGCAGAGGTGCCGGGTTCACAAAACGCGCAATGTCACCAACTGCCTGCCCAAGTCAGCACAGCCCGGGTCGACGAAGGCGATGCAGGAGATCTACAACGCGGAGGACCTCGGCCACGCCGAGAAGGCGATCGAGGCGTTCGCGAAGACCTACGGTGCCAAGCTCCCGAAGGCCGTCGCGAAGATCACCGAGAACCGGGACGAGCTCCTGGCCTTCTACGACTTCCCGGCCGAGCACTGGATCCACCTACGGACCACGAACCCGATTGAGTCGACTTTCTCCACTGTCAAGCTCCGAACCAAGGTCACCCGAGGCGCGGGCAGCCCGGCGGCCGCGCTCGCGATGGTGTTCAAGCTGGCCGAGTCCAGCCAGGCGAGATGGCGCGCGATCAGCGGCGCCCACCTGGTGCCCCTGGTCCGCGCCGGCGCACGGTTCGAGAGCGGAGTCCTGGTCGAGCGAGAGGAACAAGCCGCATGACCGTCCGCGACATCCTGCAGAATCCGGACGAACACTTCCGTTTCGTGGCCTACCTCGACGAGCTGCAGCACGTCGCCGATGCGGACGAGGTCGACCTGGTCAGCGGCGTGCTCAGCGATCCGGACCAGACGATGGCCATGTCCCGCGACCGCGGCACCGCCGCCCAGGCCCAGGACCAGGGCTACGGTCTGGTCACCGACATGGCCGGCCACCTCATCCCGAACCTGGTCATGACGGCCGCGAGCCAGGAACATGGCACCCTCACCGCCCGCGACGGCACCGACCTGCCCGACCTGCCGGTCGGCACCCGGCTGCGCATCCTGCCCAACCACGCCTGCGCCACCGCCGCCCAGCACCACGGCTACCACGTCGTCGACAGCAGCAAGGGCACGGAGCCCGCCCCGGTGATCCATGCGCGCTGGCCCCGCATCACCGGCTGGTGACCTGCCCCGGGCAAGGGGGGGCGGACCATCCACGCGGTGAGGTAGGTGAAGGCGGCCCCGGGTGAGATTGCGGAAGTAGACGATCACATGAGGTCGGACGGCAGCGGGTGTGTGGTGTCTCCGATGCGGGATTGCGTGGGCAGCGTGCGGAGGACGCCGGTGCGGTCGGCGAGCTGCTGGCGCAGCAGACGGTTCTCCGTCATCGACTGGTGCAGGGCGCCGACCAGCGCCTCGACGTCGGTCTTCAGCTGGGCAATTTCCGCGGCTTCGGCGGCCCACAACTCTTTGAGCTTGCGGACCTGCTGGCGCAGCCGCTTCTCGCTGTCCGGCGTCTGGTCGCGGGCGCGGACCTGGTCGTAGAAGGCGTTCTTCCGATCCGGATGGCGCTGGGTGAGCGCGTTGCGGGGCACCTGTGTCTCCGCCGCGAGCGCGACGATGGTCAGCGCCCCGTTGGAGTGTTCCGGTCGGCCGCCCAGGATGCGGTCCATCGCGGTCTGGATGCTGTCGCGTTCATCGGGGGCGGATCTCATGTGGTCGGCCGGCGGGGGCCCTGTCGTCTGCCCCGCTCACAGTCGAACGTTCCGAGCGGGGCGCGAGGCGGCTCCGGTGTCGCCTTCCAGGTGGGCCCGGAACGGTCAGGGTGGTCCGTCCAAAGTGCTCTGCCTGGGATGTTTTGTCTCCGGTGAAAGCCCACTCTGACCCAACCGAAAGTCGCGGGGGCTCACGCCGTACGCCGTCTTGAAGACGCGACTGAAGTGGGGTGCGCTGGCGAACCCCCACCGGTGGGCGATGGCCTCGATCGTGATGAACTGATGCACTGGCGACGCCAGTTCCCTCCTGCATTCCTCGAGGCGCTGCGTCCTGATCCATTCACCAAGGGTGATTCCCGCTCGGGACAGGGTCAGGTAGAGCCAGCGTACGGAAACGTCGTGCTCGGCTGCGATACGCTCGGCAGTCAGATCGGGGTCTGCCAAATGGAGGCGCACGTATTCCTGAACACGCTCAAGAAGTGTGCTGTTCAGGAGCGTTCTGGCCAGGTCGTCCCCGTGCAGGACCATGGTGACCACGGCCCTGATCAGGTCGACACTGGGCTCCGTGAACAGGGCGGTATCGGATTTACCGGCAGCGCCCCGATGACGAGCCAGTCGGGTGAAGAACGCTGCTGTGGCGCCCACGGCCGGTTGCTCCGAACTGAGTCGACCAGCCGTGATCTGATCGAGCAGGGACGGCCGCAGCCCCAGGATGTGCGTGGGAACGCTCACTAGAACTCCACGTACTGGGCCGTGGAACAAAACCTCGTAGGGCTTCGCATTGTCGAGCACCATGAGATCCCCGGCCTTTATCAGTCCGTGTCTGCCCGCCTGGTGGAACTGGGAAACCCCCGCTTCCCGGATGGAGACGAGAATCTGCGGCACCATGTCCCCGTCCACCGGGGCATCAGTGCGCCGGATGCGGGTCACGTTCCAGCCGATCTCCGAGACTTTCACCGACCCCAATGCGCTGGTGGTCGCGTAAGCCCGCTGGCGATTCGGGTCCGACGGAAGGTCCACCTCTGCGCGGCCGTTGACGACGGACCCCGAGAGTTCACGGATCGCATTCGCTCGATCGCCGGGAGCCAGCGACGCTACGTCAAGTTGATCTGCCATGCGGGCTTCCTCCTGAACCGGTCGCGGAGCCTGCATTGGACGGCAGATACCTACCGTACTGCGGCAAATGATCCATTCTTAATGGCTTTGCTAAACTTTAAGCATGTCTTCCGTTACTGAGGTTTTCGTGTGGGCGTCGGGTAGTGACGGGTGATGATCCCTGCGGTATGCCGTTGCCATGCGGTATGCACAGGGTGGGGGCCCAACCGCTGAGCGGCGGGCGTTTCGTGAACAGGTCCGGCTTGAGGCCGCAGGGCGATTCGCCCGCGGTGAGAAGACCGCCGCGATCGCGAAGGAGTTACGGGTCAGCGAGCGGCCGGCGGAGCGGTCGCGTCGGACCTGGCGTGCGGGCGGCATCGAGGGTCTGCGGTCGGCCGGCCCGGCGAAGGCACCGAAGCTGTCCGCCCAGCAGTTCACCGTCCTGGAGGAGGAGCTGGGCAGGGGGCCGGCCGCGCACGGCTGGGAAGACCAGCGGTGGATCCTGGCCGGGGTCCAGACGGTGATCGACCGCAGGTTCCGGATCTCCCTGTCGGTGGCCGGGGTGTGGCGGCTGCTGCAACGGCACGGCTGGTCATGGCAGAGCCCGGCCCGGAGGGCGCTGCAACGGGACGAAGGGCGCCGTGGAGCTGTGGAAGAAGGAGGTCTGGCCCCTGTGGAAGCACCGCGGCGGCGCTCGGGGCCTGGACCCTTTGAGGACGAAGCCGGGTTCGCGATGACGCCATCCGACGAGCCAGGCCACGGTTCGTTCGATCTTCCAGCGATGCCGACCTAGGCGTGCTGATGACTCGATGCCCCTGCGGGCGATGCGGTGGGTGATGCCTCGTTGCCGTAACCATCGTCGCACGTGAGCGTAGTCGTACGCTTTGTCCGCGTAGAGCTTGGAGGGCTTGCGCCGGCGCGGTCCGCGGCGGGAGCGGATCGGCGGTACGCCGCGGATCAGGGGAATCAGGGCCTGGCTGTCATGCGTGTTCGCTCCCGAGATCCCGATAGAGATGGGCAGACCGGAGCCTTCAGTGATTCGATCGCGCACCGGCTCCAATCCAGCTCGCCGCGCGAGCCGAGCTCGTCGAGCACCAGGCGGTGCAACTTCGCCCACACCCGGGCCTTCGTCCACTCCGTGAACCGGCGATGCGCAGTCGCTCTCAACGGCCCGAACGACGGCGCCGGCAACTGCTGCCACGTGCAGCCCGACGTCGCCACGAACACGATGGCCGCCAGAACCTCCCGATCCCCGTTCCGTCGCCGGCCACCGCCTTGCGGCCTGGTCGGCGCAGGCGGCACCACCCGTTGAAACAAGGCCCGCAACTCATCCGGCACCAGCCGCTCAACGATCCCCACGCCCGCAGACTACCGAACCAGCCAATTGAGATGACTTCTAAAAGGACTCCACGGCACTTGGTCAGCGCGAACCCAGCCGCGAGGAGTTCGCCTACCGACGGCCGCTACCACTGCCTCAACGTTTGGGCATCGCCGAAGCCAAAGGCCCGAACGGGTGCCTGGAGGAAGGCCAGACTTCGTCAGGGGCAAGTAGCTAGTGCTGTGACCGCATACGTTCACCGGGTTGGTGATCTCTGACGTCAGGAGCTGAGCTTCTAGATCAACACGAGCCACCAGGTGTTCATGGCCCCTCCTACAGGCCGAACAAGCGACTCAGGGTGGCGGTCACCAAAACGTGAGTTGGCCCCAGGAGGTGCTGCCGGGGGCCGTCGGCTCGCTGATCCGTGATGCTCAGCCGACCGGTCCCGTCATCGCGTGCGGCCCTACCGCCGGTTCGAGCAGCGACAACGTCCGCTGCTGCGCATCGAGGCCGACGCGGATGCCGACCGGCATCGGTAGATTCGGGCCGGCATGCCCGAAGTCGACGTTGCCCAGGACCGGGATGTCACGGTCGCCGAGGACGTCGAGGACGATCTCGGGCAGGGTAGGGGACGCGCCGGGCTCGAGTCCACTGATCTCGCGCGGAACGCCCACGACCATGCCGGAGATCCGATCGAGGATGCCGCAGTGTCGCAGCACCTGCAGATAGCTCCACACGTACGATGCCAGCCCGCCCATCTCCTCCCAGAAGAGCACCGCACCGTCGAACCATTCGAGCGGCAGCGCGAAACGCGTCGCCTGCGCCAGCACGATGCGATTGATCACCCCGCCGATCAGCCGACCTTCGACACGACCAGGACGCCAGCACTCCCACGACGAGCTCGCAGGCAGCGCACCGATCGCCTCGGTACCGGTCAGCAACCTGGAGTAGAGCTTCTCAAGTTCCGCTTGGCGCGCCACGGGCGCAGACTGCCAGTGTCCGCCGAAGCCAGGGACGGCCATGTCGGCGTGGAACCCGACCAGACCCGTGCGCGCATAGAGCACCAGGTGCAGCAGCGAGATGTCGCTGTAGCCGAGGATCGGCTTGGGGTCGGCCCTGATCGCCTCGACGTCGATCAGGTCAAGGTAGCCGAGCGCCGTCTGGCCGCCGTCACTCGCGACGATCGCGCGCACCTCAGGATCACGCAGAAGACCATTGAGCTCCCCGGCGATGTCCGCCGGCGTGGCCGCGCTCCACCAATGGCGGCGTCCTACTTCGAGTAGCGGAGCCCGACGCACGCGGAATCCCATCCGCTCAAGCACAACCATCGTCTGCTCGACGTTGGGCTCGTAAGCGGCTGGAAGCGGACCGGACAGCGATGCGATGACAACGAGATCTCCGGGCCTCAGGGGATGCGGTCGAAGCAGTTGAGGCAGTGCAGAACCAGTCATGGCGTCAGTTTCGCCGGTGCCATTGGTAGGGTCACGCGACTTTCGCCGGTCGTCCGCCCCAGCGCAGGCCCTTCTCGCTACGGATGCGAGCGCGCTCCTTCCGTTGGGCGACCAGGACGTCGGGGTGGCGGGCGTTGGCGTTGCGCCAGCGCACGTAGGCGTGCAGGGCGCGGGTCTGCGCGGTGTGGTTGCGGTGGTTGGAGTTGGCGACGGTGAACTGCCGCAGCGGCCCGAAGTGGGCCTCGATCGGGTTGGCCCAGGACGCGTAGGTCGGGATAAAGCACAGCTCGACTCGGTGCTTCTTCGCCCAGCGCCGGATCCGCTCGCCCTTGTGGGCGGAGAGGTTGTCAAGGATGACGTAGATCGGGGCGCCATCCAGTCGGGCCCTGCGGATCGATTTCAGCGCGGCCAGGGTGTTCGCGGCGCCCTTCTTGCGGCGGTTGACGCCCCACAGGGTGTCGTCGCCGACGGAGTAGCAGCCGTGGAAGTAGCGGACGCCGTGGGTGCGGTGGTAGGTCGCGGGGTGCCGCTCCGGGTGTCCTTGCTCGGCCCAGGACGCCCCGGCGATGGGGCGGATGCCGAGCGGGCCGAACTCGTCGAACGCAAAGATCCGGTCGGGGAAGCGCTCCAGGACGTGCTCGATGCGGTCGAGCTTGGCGTCGCGCTCGGGGTCGGGGGACTCCTTCCAGGTCTTGGTGCGCTGGAAGGTGATGCCGCGGCGAGCGAGCAGGCAACGTAACGCCTCGCGTCCGATGCGGATCACGCGACCGTGGACTTTCCGCAGGTAGACGGCGAGTTTGCGGATGGACCACCGGGTGAAGGGCTGGCCGAGCTTGGTCGGGCGGGTGGTGGCCGTCTGGACGACGAAGTCCTCGTCGTCAGGACTGAGCAGGCGGGGACGGCCTCCCGCCCAACGAGGGTTCAGACAGGCCAGGCCGATCTCGTTGAACCGGTGGATCACGTCCCGGACGGTGTCCTCGTCGGCCTGCACCAGCTGTGCGATCACTGGCACCCGGTTTCCACCTGCTGAGGCCAGCAGCATCATTGCGCGCCGGTTGCGCACCGAACTGGTGCTGCCCCGGCGCACGATCTGCTGCAGCTTCTGCCCCTCCTGGTCGGTCAACCTGCGCACCCGGACAGGTTCTGCCACCACACCCCCAACGATCGGACGGACGTCACCGCACATCCAACCGCCACCAACACCAACCCGGCGAACCTTCCCGGTCAGAGCACTAGCGACTGATGCCGAGCGCCGACAGCACCACCGCGTCGATGTAGCGGTGCATGAAGGCGGCGTCGACCTCTACGTCCTCCAGCAGACGTCGGGTGATCACGGCGCCGAGCATCATGTGCGGCATGAAGTCGGCTGCAGGCACGTCGGCTTCTATCTCCTCGCGGTTGGCGGCTCGCCCCATCAGTTGCCGCACCGCGGTGAGCTTGGGCTCGATCAGGTGCTGGCGCATCGCCTCAGCGAGGTCGGGATTAATGGCGAAGGCGTGGGCCAAACCCCGGATCAGTGGGATATCCACGGCCGAGCCGTCGCCGATGCGATCGGCGAGCTCGTGCAAGTCGCTGCGGAGCGAACCGGTGTCGACGTTCTCGACGTGGACTGTCTTACCGCGCCTGAGCGCCGTCGCAACCAGTTGTGGCTTGCTCCTCCATTGACGGTAGAGGGTTGCTTTGCTGGAGCGGGTGCGGACGGCGACCGTGTCCATCGTCAGCGCGTCGTATCCCACCTCGCGCAGCAAGTCGATCACCGCGTCGTATAGCTCCTGCTCCCGTTCGGGCGTCAGCCGAATACGACGCGCCGGTGCGCTCGAGTCCGTGGTCACTTCCGTGCTCCCTCTCTCGTCCCCTGCGAAGCGGCTTCGCATCAACCCGACAATGGGGGAGGTAATGGCGTCCCTTTTCGTGGTGCAGCCGATCACTTGGGGGGCGCCCGGGTGCACCGGGTATACACCCTCGCTCCCTGCCCCAGGCCTACCAGCGCTGCCGGCAAACGGCCACGCGCCGCTGGGCAGGCGGTCTCAGCGGGGCAGCGGGACGGCCATGGGTTCCGCCTGGCCGTCCCATTTCACCCAGACCTCTCCCGGGAGTGGGTGTCCGAAGGTGGGAACCATCAGGAACTGCAGCGACTCGCCGGGCCGCACGGTCGCATTCTCGGGCAGGTTGCGCACGATGGCTGTCGTTCGTTTGCGCTCCAGATGTACCCCGGTAGCGGTCGACGCGCCCCAGTTCCGCAGCAGGTAGGCGTGTGTTCCGCGGCGCTGAAGGTCCCACCCCACCGCGGGTCGGCCCGCCGGGTCAGGTGTAGCGAGCGATTGCAGGGGCGTCGTGGCGTTCTGCGACTGCGCGAGCAGCTTCAGGGCTTGGGCCAGGTTGTCTTCGACGGCGATGGCTCTGCGCTCGGCGGCCTCAACCTGTGCCTGACTGGCGATGTTGGCTTCTTCGGCGATTTGCGCCTGGCGATTTGCGTCGCGGCGTGTCGCCAGAGAGATCAACAAGGTGATTACGATGCCGACCCAGGTGGCGATGTTTCCAGTTTGCATGTCGGTACACCAAGGCGGTTGTGTTCCGCCTTCCTTCTTACGGTTACTGATTGTCAGAGCGTGGTGTCGTAAGTGGCTGAGGGCGTCCTGGACCACGGAGTGCGTGAGGCAGGCGCCCGGGCCGGTTCACCACGTGGTCCCGGCGAGGAGCACGAGGTACCCGGCGATCAGTGCCGCGCCAAGTATTGCGGGGATGAGGCTGGGCAGCCTGTCGCCATTGCGGACATGGGTTGCCACGGCACCGGCGAGGAGCAGCAGCAATCCGGTGGCGGCCAGGGTTCCGAACAGCGGCACGACGGGGCCGAGGGTCACGCCGACGGCACCTGCCAGTTCCAGGGATCCGATGACGCGGTAGCCCGTGGTGCTGAAGCCGGCGTGCGCGGCCATCTTGGGCATGGGGCCCAGGGCCAGCATCTTGGCCATGCCCAGCAGGGCGAAGATCAATGCGATGAGGCAGAGCAGGACGGTGGGGAGGTTCATGCGAGGGCCTTACCGGTGTGGGGGCGGCTGGATGGTGGGCCGTGTTCACCGGGGGAAGCGCGCTGCTGCGGCCGGGTGGAGCGGCCCGGCTGGCCGCCAGCGGGGCATGTTGAGGACGTCATCGGCTGCTCCTGCTGCTGTGGTGGTCTGCGGTTGCGGTGAGGCCGCGTTGCCGACGACGTTCGTCACCCACGCGGGCGAAGTAGGCTGCAAGGTCGGGGTTGTCGATGGCGGCGGGGTTGAGCACCTGCTCGACCGGCGCGCCTTGGAGGATGCGTTTGACGGGAACCTCGAGTTTCTTGCCGGTCTTGGTGTGCGGGATGGCCGGTACGGCGAGGATTTCGTCGGGGACGTGGCGTGGTGAGGCGCCGGCGCGGATGGCGTCGCGGATCTTGTCGCGCAGGGTGTCGTCCAGGGTGACGCCGGGTGCGGGGACGACGAACAGGGGCATCCAGTAGCCGCCGTCGGGTTCCTCGGCGCCGATGACGAGGGCCTCGGTGATCTCAGGGAGGCGTTCGACGATGTCGTGGATGTCAGCGCTGCCCAGGCGTACGCCGTTGCGGTTGAGGGTGGCGTCGGAGCGGCCGTGGACGATCACCGAGCCGTGGGAGGTGTGGGTGATCCAGTCGCCGTGCCGCCACACGCCCGGGTAGGTGGCGAAGTAGGCATCGTGGTAGCGGCTGCCGTCGGGGTCGTTCCAGAAGTGCAGCGGCATGGACGGCATGGGCCGGGTGATGACCAGTTCGCCGACCTGGTCGCGGACCGGAGTGCCTTCGGCGTTGTAGGCGGCCAGTGCCACGCCGAGGTTGGGGGCGGACAGCTCCCCTGCCCAGACGGGACTGGTGGGAGCGCTTCCGGCGAAGCCGGAGACGACGTCGGTGCCGCCGCTGGTGGAGGCCATCTGGACGCCGGGCCCCACGTGGTCGCGGACCCAGGGGTAGGCGGAGGCGGGCAGGGTGGAGCCGGTGCAGCCGATGACGCGGATGGCGGCCAGGTCGTGCTTGGAGGGTTCGATGCCGAGCTTGGCCATGGCCAGCAGGTACTGGGGGCTGGTGCCGAAGACGGTGACCTGGTGGCGGGCCGCCAGCTCCCACAGGATGTCCGGGCGCGCTTGCGGGGCGGGGCTGCCGTCGTAGGTGCAGGTGGCGGCACCGGTCAGCAGGGTGGAGACGACCAGGTTCCACATCATCCAGTGGGTGGTGGTGTACCACAGCAGGCGGTCGCCGCGGTCGAGGTCGGTGTGGAGGGCGAGGGTCTTGAGGTGTTCGAGCAGGACCCCGCCGTGCCCGTGGACGATGCCTTTGGGCCGGCCGGTGGTGCCGGAGGAGAAGACGACCCACAGGGGGTGGTCGAAGGGCAGCGGGGCGCACGCGAGTTCCTCGGTGCGGCCGGTGGCGTCCTGCCAGGGAACCGTCTGTCCTGGGTGCCTGTCCTCGGGCCATGCCAGGCCCACGTGGGTTATGAGCACCGTGCCCTTCACGGAGGGCAGAGCGCGGGCGAGTTCGAGGGAGGCGTCGCGGCGGTCATGCGTGGTGCCGTTGAAGAGGTAGCCGTCCGCCGTGATGAGCACCGTCGGTTCGAGCTGGGCGAAGCGGTCGGCCGCGGCCTGGGGAGCGTAGTCCTGGCCGCACACCGACCACACCGCGCCCAAGCTGGCGGTGGCGAGGAAGGCGATGATCGCATGGGGGGTGTTGGGCAGATAGCCCACCACCCGGTCGCCCTGCCCGACGCCCAGGTCGCGCAACGTGGCGGCGACGGAGGCGACCTGGGCGCGCAACTGCCGGCCGGTGATCTCGTAGCCGGCTCCGGTCTCGTCCAGCGCGATGATCGCGGGAGCGTCCGGCTGCAGGTTGCGCAACGCGTGGTGGGCGTAGTTGAGGGTGGCGCCGGGGAACCAGCGGGCTCCGGGCATGGTTTCCGCGGCCAGCACCTGCTCGTACTGTGTTGTCGCGTCGATGGCGAAGTACTGCCACACCGCGGCCCAGAACCCTTCCAGGTCGGTGATGGACCACCGGTACAGAGCCTGGTAGTCGGCGGGGTCCTGGAGGCCTTCGGCGCCTGGGTGCCGGACGGCTTGCCGGGCGAAGTCCGCGATGCGGCTGCGGACGGCCGCCTGCGGGTCGGGGGTGAAGAACGGTTCCGGACACGGCGCGGAGTGCGGGGTGGTCATGGGGTGGCGCTCCTTGGCAGGGGGACGGCAGGCGGGGCTGTGCGCAGCAGCGGTGCCCAGGCGGCGGTGCCGGTGAAGTTCCCGGTACCGGCGGGGACGGTGTCCATCACGATGCGGTCCGGGCGCAGCAGGACGGCATCTGCCCGGCCGCTTGCCAGCCAGGAGGCCAGGGTGCCGTCGTCGCCCAGGGCGCCGGCGTGGAGGGTGTGTGCGCCCAGTGCGGTGGTCACGGCCGTCATCTGGGGGGTGGGCGGCACAGTGGTCAGGAGGGCGAAAGAGGTGCCCAGGAGATCGTCGAGGCGCCCGCGTTTGCCGTCGTGCAGCACCCAGGGTTGCGGGCTGTGGGTTCCGGCAAGTACGCGGCCGGCCAGCTGGCAGCGGCGCCGTACCAGGGGGCCGGCTTTCAGGGCGGGGCTCAGGTCGCGGCTGATGGTCTGGGTCACACCGGGGATGCGGCAGGCTGCGCCCACCAGGGTCCGGCGGATCGCCGCGGCGTGGTCCTGGCCGCCGGTCATGGCCCAGCCGACGGTGACGGCGAGGCGGATCATGCGGCGGGCGTGCGGTTTGCGTTCGTGCTCGTAGGTGTCCAGCAGTGCTTCGGGGGCTTCGTTCTGGAGGACGCGGGCGAGTTTCCAGGTGAGGTTGTGGGCGTCGCGCAGGCCCGCGCACAGGCCCTGCCCGATGAAGGGCGGGGTGAGGTGGGCGGCGTCGCCCAGCAGGAAGATGCGTCCTTGGCGCCACCGGTCGGCCAGGCGGGCGCGGAAGGTGTACTGCGCCTGGCGTATCACTTCGAAGTCGCTGTCCCACGGGGCATCGGAGGGCAGGTCCACCCAGGGGGCGACCAGCTTGCGCAGACGTTGGTTTCCGTCCGGGCCGTCCAGGTGCTCGTCTTCGGGGAGCCGGAACTCCCAGCGGTAGCGGTCCTCGCCGACGCGCATGAAGGTGGCCGGCTGGGTGGGGCAGCAGATCTGCTCGGCGCCCTCCCAGGTGCGCACCTGGCGGCTGGTGCGCACGTCGATGACACTCCAGCGTTCCTGGAAGTGCAGGTCGTCCCAGGCGGCGTCGATGGCATGGCGGGTGAGACTGCTCGCGCCGTCGCAGCCGAGGACGGCATCGGCCCACAGGTGCTCCTCCTCGTCGCTGCCGTCGCGGCGGAAGGTGACCTGGACCGGGCCCATGGGGCCGTGGGGTCCGCTGGTGTCCTGGGTGACAGAAGTGACTTCCGTCCCGGTCCGCAGTTCGCACTCGGGATGGCGGGCCAGGGCGTCGCGCAGCAGGCGTTCCAGCTCGGGCTGGTCGAACATGGTGGTCTGCGGGAAGCCGTGGTGTCCGTGCGGGGACCGCGGGAGTTCGGCGATCAGGCGGTGCCGGGCATCCAGCAGCCGCAGCCCCCGCCCGGGGCGGGAGATGGCGGCGAACTCCTCGTGGATGCCGAGACTCTGCAGGATCCTGCGGACCTCGTCGTCCACGACGACGGCGCGTGGCAGGGGGTAGATGCCCTGGTGGCGTTCCAGGACGAGGCTGCGCACGCCGCGCTTGGCGAGAAGGAGGGCGGCCGTGACGCCCACGGGCCCGGCACCGATGATCACCACTGGTCTCCGGGATGCGGTGGCGCTCACTCGGCGTCCGTCACGGGGGTGTGCTGCTCGCCGAGGTCGATCCGCCCGTCGGGGGTGGCGATCGTGGCGGTGATCAGGTCGCCGTGCCGCAGGTAGCGGGGATTTTTGGCCTGGCTGTTGAAGAATGCCTTCCATTTCCGTGCGGGCGGCAGCAGCGCGCCGATCTTCTCGACCGCCTTGGGCGGGGCCTTCAAGGCGGTGCCGCCGGGCGTGCCGGTCAGCAGCAGGTCGCCCGGATCGAGGGTCTGGAAGCGGGCGAGCAGGGTCAGCGCCTGCGCGGGTCGCACGATCATGTCGGCCAGCGTGTGGTCCTGGCGCGGTTCGCTGTTGACGGACAGTCGCAGTCGCAGGTCGAGCAGGTGGGCGAAGTCCTCGGGCTCCAGCAGGGCCAGGTGCGGTCCGGTGGGTGTGAAGGTGGGGTAGGACTTGCTCTCGTAGAACTGGGTTTTGGTCAGCTGGACGTCTCGGGCGCTGACGTCGTTGGCCAGGACGAGTCCGGCGACGTAGCGTGGCAGGTCTCGCTCCTCGACGACGGTGCCCACGGGCAGGGGGGCGCCCAGGACGAGGCCGAGTTCCACCTCGTAGTCGAGGAACTTCACGTGCGCGGGGCGGACGATCGCCTCGTGCGGACCGCTGACCGAGCCGGATGCCTTGCGGAAGAAGGTGGGCGGGATGTCTCCGGTGAAGCCCGAATCGCGTGCGTGACTGCGGTAGTTGACCATCTGTGCGACCACCCGGCAGGGGGTGGTGACCGGCGCCAGGGCCACCAGGTCGGCGACGAACGTGCCGCTTTCGGTGGAGGCGGCGGCCTCGCGGACTGCGTCGCGGTCGGCGAGCAGCTCGGCGGTGGTGGCCGCCTTGGTGTCGATCGGGACGGCGCGCTCGTTGCGCACCGCCCACCAGCCGTCGGCGGTGCGCATGACGTTGGTGCTCATGAGCTCATCGCTTTCATCAGGCCCAGCAGGCGTGCGGGGTCGAGTTCGTTGTCGCCGCGCAGGGCCTTGAGGACCTCGCGGAGCTTGGCGGGGGACGGGCTCGTGCCCAGGAAGTCACGGGTGGCCGACGGGCCCCACTGGGCCAGCCCGCCGGCGGACATCGGCGCCCACCCGGGCTCGACGTCGCAGGAGAACAGGTCGCCGTCGGCGAAGTGCTCCAGCATGAAGCGGTCGGGGTCGCGCCAGTAGTCGAACAGCTGGCTGCCCTGGATGTGGCGGCCGATCCCCCAGCTGCGCCGGTAGCCGCGCTCGGCCAGGTATTCTCCGCCGGCGGCGATCGCGTCGAGGTCGGTGACCTGGTAGGCGGAGTGGACGTAGCCGGCTCCGGGTCCCAGGTGCATGGCCAGGGTGTGGTGGTCCACGGCCGTACTGCCCTGGTCGCAGCGGATGAAGGCCATGGTCGGCCCACGGTCGCGCTGCCCGTCGAGGAACAGGAAGTCGGACACGATCAGCCCGAGGGTGTCCAGGTACCAGTCCAGGGTCCGGGCGAAGACTGGCGTCTCCAGGACCACATGGCCCAGACGCTGGATACGGGACGGCTCGCGGGGCGGACGCTGGGTGGCGTTCGTGCGGCGGTGATCGGTGCCGAAGTTCAAGGTCAGCGGGCGCTGCTCGGGCAGCGCGGGCAACGGCTCGGCGCAGTGGACGACCCGAACCGGCATGCCCGAGGGGTCGAGCAAGGAGACCGACTGTCCGCCGCCCGGTACGTCGGCGTCCGTGACGGTGCTGCCGGTGGCGCGGGCCAGCCGGTTCACATCGGCTTGCTCGGCCGCGCGGAATGCCGGCCCGATGAAGCGGGAGGCGCGTCCACGGCGGATGACCATACAGGGTGAGCCGGCGAAGGTGCCGCGCAGCCACAGTTCCCGCTCGGTGCGGGCGGCGATCGCGAACCCGAAGTCACGTGCGAACACCTCGGCCCGGTCCAGGTCCGGCTTCTCGAACTCCAGCCACGCCAGGTCCGCCACCTTGATCACCGGATTGCGGGCGCGCCCGGGGTGCTCGCCGCGCAGGGCGCCCTGCTCGCTGTGAAGGTCCTGGTGGGCCGTCGGCGGGTCGGCCTTGTTAACGGGAGTTTCGGACATGGTGCCCTCCAAGCAACACAGCTGTAATGAGGAAATCATCAACTTTGAAAACTTCATCGTCAATAGGGGGACACCAAGTAACTGATGAAAACATCAGACATGTAGGACTCATCGCCACGGTTGTTACACTCTCCGTATGCCGACGTCAGCCCCGCCCGGGAACCGCTTCGAGCGACGCCGCGCCGAGACCCGCCACGCCCTGGTCCGCGCGGCCCGCCAGCTGCTGGCGGAGACCGGCGAGACCAGCGCCAGCATCCAGACGATCGCCGATCGCGCGGACGTCGGTTTCGGCTCCTTCTACAACCACTTCGAGTCCAAGACCGATCTGTTCGACGCCGCCGTCTCGGACGCCCTGGAGGAGTTCGGGCAGGTCATCGACGAGCGCGTCCAGGGGATCGACGACCCGGCCGAACTCGTCGCGGCGGGGTTCCGGCTCACGGGACGGATGGTGGACTCCCACCCGGAACTCATGCGGATCCTGCGCGACCACGGGCTCGCCCACATCCACTCCGAGCGCGGCCTCGCCCCGCGAGCGCTGCGCGACATCCAGCACGGCATCGCCTCGGGCCGTTTCACCTGCGCCGAGCCGACCATGGCGTTGTCGGCAGTGGGCGGAACCCTGCTGTCCCTGGTGGCGCTGAGGCTGGCCCGGCCTGACGTCGACGGTGACGAGGCCGCCTCGAACCTGGCCGAGATGGTCCTGCGCATGCTGGGCGTCCCCGCCGACGAGGCCCACGACATCACCCGGCGCACCCTTCCCAGCCTCGCCTGACCCGCGTCGGCCGACCGGCACCGCGATCTTCTGCCGGGGGCTCCGACCCCCGCGTCGGCGATACGACGAGGGCCCCTGCGGGAGGCGCCCGCTCCGCGGCAAGCGTGGTGTTCCTTGCACGCTGTCGGTCAGCGGCGTCCGCGCCTTCCCGTCACGCTCCCTCGCAGGCCCGTGCGGGGTGGCTTTGCACACCTGCGATCGCGGCGTCCAGCGCACGGCTGAACATCGTGTCGATCTCGTCTGACGAGGGGGCGGGCGCCTCTTCCCCGTCGGGGCCGACCGGTGCCGGCGGGAGGGTGGTCCACCGCTGGAGCGCTCCGGTCAGTTCGCTGACGAGCAGACCCGTGAAGACAGCGCACAGGGTTGCAGCGACGCGCGGGATCTCGGGGGCCGGCAGCCTGGCGGCGGCCAGCGTGTCCGTAAGTCCACGCCAGAAGGGGTCCTCGGGCTGGATGTAGTCGGTGCGCGCGAAGGAGTACTGCATCAGTTTGGGGTGACGGTGCGCCAGGGAACGGAAGTCAAGGGCCAGTTGACGCAGGCGCGCCTGCCAGGGAGCGTCCTCCTGCTCCGGTGTGCGGAAATGTGAGCCGACGCGCTCGGCGACGCCGCGCAGTACGGCGTCCTTGTTCGGCACGTGGTGATACAGCGACATGGGGTTCGCATCCAGCGCGGCCGCGAGCTTGCGCATGGTCAGCGCCTCAACACCGTCGGCATCGATGAGGCGCAGCGCCATGGCGTAGATGCCGTCCTGGGTGAGTGGTACGTCCCTCTTCCTCGTGCCCCGGGGAGCCTTCTTTGGGGTTTCCATACGTCGTATGGTAACACTGGAAGCAGTTCCATACGGCGTATGGAAACGAGGGTTCGCCGCCGGTCGGCCTTCCCCCGCATCGCACAACGCCCTTGCCCCTCCCCCTCTTCGCACAAAGGAGCAAGTCATGGCCACGCAACCCGTGACCGATCTGCGTCCCATCCGGTCCCCGCGGGGGATCCCCCTGCTCGGCCATACGCCGCAGATCCCCAGCACCAACCCGGTGGAGTACTTCGGCAAGCTGTCCAAGCAGTTCCCTGAGGGCATCTACGGCATGGACATCGCCGGTATCGAACAGGTCTTCGTGTACGACCCGGACCTGGTGGCCGAGGTCTGCGACGAGACGCGGTTCTTCAAGCAGATCGACAAGACACCGCTGAGCCACGTGCGGGACTTCACGGGGGCGGGCCTGTTCACGGCCCACCAGCACGAGGAGGAATGGGCCATGGCGCACCGGATCCTCCTGCCGGCGTTCAGCCAGCGAGCCATGAAGGCCTACTTCGGGCAGATGCTGGAGATCGCCGAGAACCTGGTGGGCAAGTGGGAGAACCGTGAGGGGCAGCCGGTCAACATCACCGACGACTACACCCGGCTCACCCTGGACACCATCGCTCTGTCCGGCTTCGGCTACCGCTTCCAGTCGTTCGGCAAGGAGGAGCTGCACCCCTTCCTCAACGCGCTGCTGGAGGCGCTGATCGAGTCACTGCGGCGCTCGCAAGAGCTGCCGATGATGACCAAGCTGCGCAAGGCTGACGACAAGAAGTACCGCGGGAACATCCAGGTGATGCGCGAGCTGGTCGAGAGCGTGATCAAGGAGCGCCGCGAGGGGAAGGGCACCGGTGAGGAGGACCTGCTGGGCCTGATGCTCCAGG
The DNA here is from genome assembly GCF_040613835.1 of Streptomyces sp. NPDC006207. Classification (NCBI taxonomy): domain Bacteria; kingdom Bacillati; phylum Actinomycetota; class Actinomycetes; order Kitasatosporales; family Streptomycetaceae; genus Streptomyces; species Streptomyces sp. NPDC006207. The sequence goes on from NZ_JBEXSX010000044.1 coordinate 70,346, forward strand.
CCACCGACCCGGAGACCGGCAAGTTGCTGGCGGACGACAACGTCCGCGACCAGGTGGTGACGTTCCTGATCGCCGGTCACGAAACCACCAGTGGCCTGCTGTCGTTCGCCACGTACTCGCTGATGCGCAACCCGCACGTACTGGCCCAGGCCTACGCCGAGGTGGACCGGCTGCTGCCCGGCGACACCGTGCCGGACTACGACACGATCATGCAGCTCGACGTGATCCCGCGGATCCTGGAGGAGACCCTGCGCCTGTGGGCTCCCATCCCTCTGATCGCCAAGGCGCCGATCGAGGACACCGTCATCGGCGGCCGCTATGAGCTGAAGAAGGGAACCAGGGCGAACATCCTCATGGGCGCGCTGCACTCCCACCCCGAGGCGTGGGAGCGGCCGGAGGAGTTCGACATCGACCGGTGGCTGCCGGAGAACCGCGCCCAGCAGCACCCGCACGCCTACAAGCCGTTCGGCAACGGCGTACGTGCCTGCATCGGCCGGCAGTTCGCGCTCACCGAGGCCCGCCTGGCCCTGGCGCTGGTGCTGCAGAAGTTCAAGTTCTCCGACACCGGCGACTACCAGATGGACGTGCGGGAGGCGCTGACGCGCAAGCCCGGTGACTTCCAGCTGGTCGTCCGTCGCCGCCAGGATCACCAGCGGACGGTTTTCGGCGCCGCGGACCGGCAGACCGACGGCACGCAGGCGCAAACCGCGGTCAGCGGTGTCGGGGTGAACCTGACCGTCGCCTACGGCTCCAGCCTGGGCTCGTGCGAGGACCTGGCGCGCACCATCGCCGACCGCAGTGAGCGCTCCGGCTTCGGCACCACGCTGCTCAGCCTGGACGAGCTGGGCGACAACCTGCCCACCGAGGGCCTGCTCGCCGTTGTCGCCGCGAGCTACAACGGCAAGGCTCCCGACAACGCCCAGCGCTTCGACGACCTGCTCGCCGCTGGACTGCCCGAGGGCTCGCTGTCCAACATGCGGTTCGCGCTGCTGGGCGCCGGCAACACCCAGTGGGTAGCCACCTACCAGGCCTTCCCCAAGCGGATCGAGGAAGGCCTGCTAGCCGCCGGCGCCACCCCCGTCATCGAGCGCGGCATCGCCGACGCCTCCGGTGACTTCGACGGCATGGCCACCCGCTGGATGGACACCCTGTGGACCACCTTGGCCGAGGAGTACGCCGCCGACACCTCCGAGGCGAGCGGCCCGCGCTACCAGATCCAGCTGCTCACCGAGGCGGACGTACGCCCTGCCATCGTCTCCGAGCAGGCCTACCCCCTCACGGTGGTGGCCAACGAGGAACTCGTGGCCGACGCGACCGGCCTGTGGGACTTCAGCATCGAGCCGCCGCGCCCGTCCGCGAAGTCCATCACCGTCGAACTCCCCGAGGGTGTCACCTACGACACCGGCAACCACCTGGCCGTCTTCGCCAAGAATGAACCCGCCCTGGTCAACCGCGTACTGACCCGGCTCGGTGTCGAGAACGACCAGGTGCTCCGGCTCGACCAGCCCGGCGGCGGCAGGACGCACCTGCCGGTCGGCGTCCCCGTCACCGCCGGAATCCTGCTCACCGAGTTCCTGGAGCTGCAGGACATCGCTACCCGCTCCCAGATCCAGACCCTCTCCGAGTACACCGAGTGCCCCTGGACCCGGCCGCAGCTGCAGGCCTACACCGCCGACACCGCCGAAGCCGAAGAGCGCTACCAGGAGGAGATCCTCGGCAAGCGGGTCTCGGTGCTCAACCTGCTGGAGCGCTTCGCGGCGGTCGACCTGCCGCTGGCGGTCTTCCTGGAGATGATGGGCCCGATCCGTCCCCGCTTCTACTCCATCTCCTCCGCCCCGCAGGCCAACCCGCGTCATGTGCGCCTGACCGTCGGCCTGCTGGAAGGGCCGGCCCTGTCCGGTGACGGCCAGTACCGCGGCACCTGCTCCTCCTACATCGCAGGCCTGGAGCCCGGAGACGTCGTGTACGGCTACATCCGCGTGCCCTCGCCGACGTTCGCCCCGCCGGCCGACCCCGCCACGCCGCTGATCCTGATCGGCCCCGGCACCGGCATCGCGCCGCTGCGCGGCTTCCTGGAGGAGCGGGCCTGGCAGCACGAGAACGGCACGCAGGTCGGCCTGTCGCAGGTTTTCGTCGGCTGCCGCCACCCGGAGCACGACTACTTCTACCGGCAGGAGATGCAGGACTGGGAGCAGGCCGGGATCGCGCAGATCCACACCGCCTACTCGGCGGTGACCGGCCACCCGGCCCGGTTCGTGCAGAACGCCATCGCAGGCGCCGCCGACACGGTGTGGCAAGCCATCGAAGACGGGGCGTACATCTACGTCTGCGGTGACGGCCGCCGCATGGCACCCGCCGTCCGCGAGGCCCTCGCCGCCATCTACCGCCAGCGGACCGGCAGCGACGACGAGACCGCCCAGCAATGGCTCGCCCAGCTCGAGGCCGACGAGCGCTACCAGCAGGACGTCTTCGCCTGACCCCCAGACGCCGGGAGGCATGCGTCGCACCTGCCGCCCCGCATGTCTTCCGGCCACCACAAGCCCGCCAGACGCCATCGGCACCCGTCGGCCCGCCGGGAAATGCCGCTCACAGAAAGCAGATCTTCATGGACACCATGCTCGCCGGACGCTTCCACCTGGACAGCAAGAAGTTCGTCGTGGAGGAGGTCCCCGTCCCCGTGCCCGGTCCGGGCGAGGTGCTCGTCGAGGTCAAGGCCGCCGGCGTCTGCCTGTCGGACGTCCACTTGATCGACGGCTCCCTCGTCCCGCTGTTCGCCACCTCTGATGCGGTCACCGTCGGCCATGAGGTCTCCGGTGTGATCCACACTCTCGGCCCCGGCCTCAAGCGCGGCCTGACCGTCGGCACCCGCGTCACCCTGGAGGCCGGCAAGACCTGCGGCCGGTGCTCCGGCTGTGTGCGCCACCGCCCCTGCACCCAGATGCTCACCGCCGGCATCGACTACGACGGCGGCTGGGCCCAATACACCGTCGCCCGCGAGGACACCCTCATCCCGATCCCCGACAGCCTCCCCTTCGACCAGGCCGCGATCATCCCCGACGCGGTCTCCACCCCCTACGCCGCCGTCGTCGCCACCGCAGGCGTTCGTCCCGCCCAGTCCGTCGGCGTCTGGGGCGTGGGCGGAGTCGGCGCGCACAACCTGCGCCTCGCCCGCCTGGTCGGCGCCGCGCCGATCATCGCTGTCGACCCGCTGGCCAGCGCCCGCGAGCGCGCCCTGGCGTTCGGCGCGGACTACGCCCTGGACCCGGGCGCCCCCGACTTCGCCGACCAGGTACGCGCGGCCACCGACGGACGGGGCCTGGACTTCGCCTTCGACTGCGCCGGCGTGCCCGCCGTCCGTGAACAGGCCGCCTCCGTGCTCGGCCTGAACGGCGCCCTGATCCTGGTGGGCATCACGCCGCACCCGCTCACCATCAGCGAGGGCCTGACCTTCAACTACCTCAGCAAGCAGGTGCGCGGCCACTACGGCGGCTTCCCGGAGTCCGTAAGCGAGCTGGTGCGGCTGACCGCAGCCGGCCGTCTCGACCTGGCCCCCTCCATCACCGACCACATCCCGCTCGCCGACGCCGCCGGCGCCGTCAACCGGCTGGAGAACAAGATCGGCGACCCGATCCGTCTCATCCTCGTGCCCTGACGACTGCTGCGCACAAGCCACCTCGGGCAGGGGTGCGTGGGCGCGGGTGCTTGACGGAGCACCGGCGCCCACGGCCGTCCGGCATCCCTCGCCTCGCGGTCCCCACCGGCCGACGCGTGGGTGCGAGTCCAGAGGCCGCACGAGCAGGCGCGACGAAAAGGCACGGCTCCGCGGGCTCCACTCATCTCGACCGGCAGCAGATGTGCGCGTTCAGCGCCTCCGTGCGTGCCCACGCAGGGGGGCGGACCCGCGCCCCGGACCGCCTGCCGGTCAGCCGGCTGCCCGCGGGCGGCGGAAGAAGCGCCGCGCTGACCCTGTCGGGCCGGTCTGATGCCCCTGCGATCGGGAAGAACACAAGAAGACGCAGGGGCAAGGGAGGCTGCTGCGATGTTCGGAGCAATGAGCCAGCGCAAATCCATCCGGTACCCGCCGATCGCTGACCACGGCTTGATCGGGGACCTGCGCACAGCCGCCCTGGTGGGCACCGACGGGACCATCGACTGGTACTGCTGCCCCACCTTCGACTCCCCCAGTGTCTTCGCCGCCATCCTGGACGCGGACCGGGGTGGAGCGTTTGAGCTGTCCCCCGCCGTACCGGCCGACACCAAACAGTTCTACTTCCCGGACACCAATGTGCTGATCACCCGGTTCTTCACCGAGGACGGGCTGGGAGAGATCCAGGACTTCATGCCCGTGGCAGAGGCCGGCCAGTGCGCCCGCCACAGGCTGATCCGGCGAGTGGTGTGCATCCGCGGAAGGATCTTGTTCCGGGCCCAGGTGGCCCCCCGGTTCGGTTACGGCGCCCAGCCCCACACCGTGCGGCTGCTCGACCAGGCCGCCCTCTTCACCTCCGAGGCGCTGTCGCTGATGCTGACCGCCACAGTGCCGCTGAAGAACGACGAGAGCGACGTATGGGCGGAGTTCGAACTGTCCCAGGGGCAGACGACAGTCTTCGTCCTCGACCAGACCAGCGGCGAGACCCCGCCGCGCGGCGACCTGCACGCCGAGGCAGAAGCTGAGCGGGCGTTCACCACCACGGTCGCCTTCTGGCGAAGTTGGCTGCAGCAGTCCAGCTACCGCGGCCGATGGCGGGAGATGGTGCACCGCTCCGCCCTCACACTCAAACTGCTCACCTACGCGCCCACCGGCGCGATCGTGGCAGCCCCCACCACCAGCCTGCCCGAGCAGATCGGCGGTGGCCGCAACTGGGACTACCGCTACGCATGGGTACGCGACTCCGCATTCGCCGTCTACGGGCTGCTCAGGCTCGGCTTCGCCGAAGAGGCCGAAGCCTTCATGGGCTTCCTCACCCGGTACATACCCCGGCGCGAGGGACCCTCGGGACCACTGCAGATCATGTACGGCATCGACGGACGCTCCGAGCTGCCCGAACGCGAGCTCCCCCATCTCGAGGGCTACCGGGGCTCGGCGCCTGTACGGGTCGGCAACGGCGCCGTCACCCAGTTGCAGCTCGACATCTACGGCGCCCTGCTCGACTCGGTATACCTGTACGACAAGTGGTGCCGCCCCCTGACCAGCGGCCAATGGCGCGGAGTGCGCGACCTGGTGAACTGGGTCTGCGAGCACTGGGACCAGCCGGACGAGGGCGTGTGGGAGACGCGCGGAGGCCGCAAGAAGTTCCTCTACTCCCGTCTCATGTGCTGGGTGGCCATCGACCGCGCCATGCGCATCGCCTGGCACCGCAGCCTGCCCGCCGACCTCGTCCGCTGGGGCCCGGTCCGGGACACGATCTACTGGCGGATCCTGGACCAGGGCTGGTCGCCGGCCCGGCAGGCGTTCACCCAGTACGAGGGCGGCGACGTGCTGGACGCTTCGGCGTTGATGTTGCCCCTGACCAATTTCATCGCTCCCGACGACCCCCTGTGGCTGTCCACGCTCGACGCCCTTGGCAACGAACTGGTCTCCGACTCCCTGGTCTGGCGCTATGACCCCAATGCGAGCCCCGACGGCCTGGAAGGCGACGAAGGCACCTTTTCCATCTGCTCGTTCTGGTACGTCGAGGCCCTCACCCGCGCCGGACGTCTGGACGAAGCCCGCCTGGCCTTCGAGAAGATGCTCACCTACGCCAACCACCTCGGCCTGTTCGCCGAGGAGATCAGCCACACCGGACAGCAACTGGGCAACTTCCCACAGGCCTTCACCCATCTCGCCCTGATCAGCGCTGCCTTCAACCTCGACCGCGCCCTCGGCTGAACTGGGCCCTGCACGGGGCCAGCCCGCCGTCTTGGCATGGCCGTGCGGGCCTGCGGCGCTGCCCCCATCCTGGGCATGAGGGGGTGACAACGGAGAAAGTGATCTGGTGCTGGCCGCGGGCAGCCGCGACCCCAAGCGGTTCTCCACGAGCCCGACCGGTTCGATGCCGCCCACCCGGACAACGGATACCGCGGCTTCGGCAGCGGTATCCACCGGTGCTACGGCGGCCCGCTGGCCCGCCTTGAGGCCCAGGCCCGCGTCACCTGCCCATCCACCTGTAGGGAGCGTGCTGCGCGGACCAAGGCAACAAACCGTGCGCGGTCGGTGTCAGCGGACCCTGGACTAGGGGGCTCCTTTCCCGGTTGCGGCGGGAAGGGGGCGCCGGGTCAGGTCGCGGGCCTCATCCGGGGGGACGCCGAGCATGTGCAAGAGCATCACGGCCAACGCGCCTGCAGCCCGATCCCGGTCGGCCTCGGGCCGGTTGAACCACAGCTCCAAAAGCGCCAGCAGGCTGCCGTTCAGCGCGGTCAGGGCGATGACCGGGTCGACCACCGTGAAGCGGCCCGAGGCCATACCGTGCTCCACATCGCGCTTCGCGCGCGGAGCCAGACCGTGGCCGGCGCAAATGCGGCCGAGCTCGCTGTGGCACAGGATCCGCATGACCTCCGGGTGCGACTCGGCCAAACGTGCGCTGAGCCGCACGCCCCCGGCAAGGCGCTCGGCGGGGTCGTCAACGCCACGCAAGCCTTCGTCGATGGCTTCGGCGTATTCCTCCAGCGCATCAGCCACAGCCGCTTCGAAGAGATCCAACTTGCAGGTGAAGTGGTTGTAGAAGGAGCCGAAGCCCACGTCCGCGCGCTCCGCGATGGCCCGAATGCTGGCGCTCGTGTCGCCGGACTCGGCCAGGATCTTCCGGGCGGCGCGGACGAGCGCCTGCCGGGTCACGGCCCGACGGCGTTCGAATCGGCTCCTGCCTGAGGCTGGCATCAGCATGCACCGCAAAGAGAACTACCAGTTCTGATGAATTCATCATCGCAGCAGGAGGTGCACCTGTCCACCCCTGCGCGAGGCCTGAGCGAACCCGCCCGTGCGCATTGAGTTCCCGCCCCCTAGAAGCCGATCAAAAGATCAGATATGAGGCACTTGACGATGAAACGATCGTATCTGATAATTTCATCAGAAGTGGACAAAAGGTGCCTCCTGATGGATGGCGCCGGCAAGGCCTTCGACTAGGCGGGTCGCGTGCGGGAGGCACGCCCGGGCCTGGGCCACCGGGAAGGTGCAGACCCGGCCGTCCCCGCTCGACCGCAGTCCGGGCCGCCGCTGCACACCCGTCCTCTCCCACATCACCGCACCGATGGGATATCCCCGATGACAAACACGGACCACACACCACTTGCCAAGCCGCTCAACCGCCGGGACGGACCCGACGCAGCGATAGCGATGATCGACGCGGAGGGGACCGTGGTGGGATGGACCCAGGCTGCTCAGCAGCTCGTCGGATACTCGGCTCGCGAGATGGTGGGCCGGTCCGCCGGACAGATGCTGCGGCCCTCCGAGGACGTCCTGGGGGCTTCGGCGTACGCCGAGCAGTGCCGCGCCCAGGGTGGCTGGTCCGGGACCGTGACGGTCCGCCATCGTGATGGTCACACGCTCAGGATGACTTTGCGGGTCTCCTTGCTCTGGGGACAGGACGCCAGCGCCCGGTGGCTGGTGTCCGTGACCGACATCGGCTCGCTGTCCTCAGGACCGGCCCACGGGCCGGTGCGCGAGTCACTCCTTGCCCGCACGCCGATCGGCATCGTCGTTCGTGACCTGCAACTGCGCTGCACCTGGGTGAACGACACCATGGAGCGCTGCGACGGTATTCCTCGTGCCCGGCGGTTCGGGCGCCGCCTTAGCGACTCGCTGCCCGGTTTCGAGACCGAAGCGCTCGAGGTGGTCATGCGGCAGGTGCTGGCGAGCGGCACCACCATGGTCCACGAATACCGGGCGTGGCCGCCGGCCGATCGGCGCCGGGAGCACGTGTTCTCGGCTTCGTTCTTCTGCCTCCAGGACGCGGACGGCCAGCCCCTGGCGGTGTGCTCCATGAGTGCGGATGTCACCGGCAACCGGCGGGCCCGTGAGCGCCGTGCCATCCTCAGCGAAGCCAGCACACGCATCGGCAGCACCCTCGACGTCATGCAGACCGGGCAGGAACTGGCCGACCTTGTCGTGCCATTGCTGGCTGATCACGCCATCGTGGACTTGGTGGAGTCGGTTCCGTTCGGCCTGGAGGCTTCGGCACGCATCGGCCCGCCGAGCAGCCGCCCCCCTCGGCTGCGCCGTGCCGGTCTGGCCACCATCGATCCAGGGCTCCCGCAGGTCCCGTGGGCGCGCGAAGAGGTGGTCCACGTCCACCCGGACTCGTCATTCGCCACCGCCCTGCGAACAGGCCGGTCTTACCTGGAACCGGAGCTGGACACCCAGGCCGGCCCATGGGTCGACCACGACCCGGTGCGGGCGCAGAAGGTCCGTGACACCGGAATCCACTCTTTGATGGTCATACCCATCCGCGCGCGGGGCTGCGTGCTGGGACTGGCGCTGTTCGGCCGCTCCGAGGAGCAGACGCCGTTCCAGGAGGATGATCTGCTCCTTGCCGAGGAGCTCGTCACCCGGGCCGCGCTCTGTTTGGACAACGCTCTCCGATACGCTCGCGAACGCGCCGCAACCCTCACGCTCCAACGCGACCTGCTCCCGCATCGTTTGCGAGGCGGTGTCGCAATCGAGGCGGCCGCGCGCTACGTGCCGGCCGACATGGACCACGGCGTAGGAGGCGACTGGTTCGACGTGATCGGGCTGTCCGGCGCCCGGGTCGCTCTCGTCGTCGGCGATGTGGTCGGCCACGGCATCAACGCCGCAGCCACGATGGGCCGGCTACGGACCGCCGTGCACACCCTCGCGGACATGGATCTACCTCCCCATGAACTGCTCGCGCACCTCGATGACACGGTCCAGCGGGCGAACGAGGAGGACGCCGATACCCCGGACCACCAGGGCCCGGTCGGCGCCACCTGTCTGTACGCCGTCTATGACCCGGTCACCAGGCGGTGCACGATGGCGGGGGCCGGGCACCCTCCGCCGGTGATCATCGACCCGCAGGGCCGGATAAACTTTCCGGACCTGCCGCCCGGGGCACCACTCGGCCTTGGCCTTGGGCCGGTTGCCTTCGAGTCCATGGAACTGGAACTGCCCGAAGGAAGTCTGCTCGGGCTCTACACCGACGGTCTGGTCGAGTCCCGCAACGACGACATCGACGTCGGCCTCCACCGCCTGGGCACCACCCTGGCACAGCCCGGCCGGTCCCTGGAGACCTTGTGCTCCGAAGCGATCGAGACCCTGCCGATCCAGGCACCGGCCGACGACGTCACCTTGCTCCTGGCACGAACCCGCACACTACAACCCGCCCACGTTGCCTCCTGGGACCTGCGGAACGAGCCGGCCGCCGTCCGCACTGCCCGGAACCTGGCCGCCCGTCAGCTCAGCGCCTGGGGGCTGGAGCGCCTCGTACCCCCGGTGGAACTCATCGTCAGTGAACTTGTCACCAACGCCATCCGCTACGGCAAGGGACCCAGCCGCCTCCGGCTCATCCAGCACCACGTGCTGACGTGCGAAGTCTCCGACACCAGCGCCAGCCACCCACGCCCGCGATGTCCCCGCGCCCTGGACGACAACGGCCGCGGCCTCTTCCTTGTCTCTCAGCTGTCCCGCAGGTGGGGGACCCGCTCCGCAACGGACGGCAAGGTCGTCTGGGCCGAACAAGACCTGCCGTCCACACCACGCGAGCCCGCGCTGCCGACCCGGCGATGACTGCTGCTGGTCTCTTGGCCGCCGAAGGCGGGTGCCAGCCCCCACCACATGCACAGAAAGGATTTGAACAATGGATATGAAGGATGCCAACAACGCCTACTCAGCGAGCACCCCCCGAGCGACGACAAGCGGGTGCGATCCTGGCTACGGCGGTACGCCGTACGCCTTCGACGGCCTGGCAGCCGTCGTGCTCGACGACCGCGGCACGGTCGTGCAGTGGACCGGGACAGCCAGGGACCTGACGGGGTTCACCGCCGAGGAAGTGTGCGGGCGCCCCGTACACGAACTCGTGGCCGATCTGCGCCGGCCGCTCCACAAGCCGCAGTCCGGCCAGGTACGGCTGCGACACCGGTGCGGCAACACCATCGATGTCACCTTCCGGGCCACAAAGGTGGACGGCTCGCAAGACGTCCTGGTCCTGGCAGTACCTGCACATCACGTCGCCAACCACGAGCAAGGCGCAGCGCTCCTGCGCGCGCTGACCGCCCAGAACCGCGTCATGGTCGCCCTGCACGACACGGAGCTGACCCTTGTGCAGACGAATTCCACGCCCGGCACTGTCAACGGCCGCCGGGTGTGCACGGGCAGCCGACTGGGCGACATGCTGTGCACCAAGGACGCCGAGAACCTCGAGGACGTACTGCGCCGGGTCCTGGCTACGGGCGTCCCGGTGGTCCGCAGGAATCAGCGCGTCAGGTGGCGGCACGATCCCGCGCGCCAGCAGGTCCTGTCGCTGTCGGCTTTCCGTCTGGAGAACGCACAAGGGCATCCCACGGGGGTCGCGGCCCTGTACGTCGATGACAGCGATCAGCTGCGCGCTCGCCGTCATCTGGACCTCACCCGTGAGGTGGCCGAGCATGTCGGGAAATCGTTGAACGTCGTGCGCACCGCGCAGGATCTGGCGAATGTCCTCGTCCCCGCCATCGGCGATCTCGTCTCCGTCGACCTTGCCCAGGCGGTGTTCGAAGGAGAGGAACCTCCCGGGGGCGGTGGGGATCTTCATCTTCGCAACGCTGCCATGGCCCCGGCCGCCGCGCTCTGGCCGGCCGGCATCAAGCCCGGCGGTCTCGTCCCGCCCCTGCCCGACCACCCCCTGTGGCACAGTTTCCGGCAGGGCGAGACGCTCACTCTCAGCCTCGAGGACTACGCTGCTGCGATCGGCGAACCGCGCCTGATCGAGTTCCTTGTCCCGCAAGGCTGCGATTCGGTGATGGTGGCCCCGCTGCACACCCGCGGTCTCACGCTCGGCGACATATCGGTCTGGCGCACCGGCCGATCCGCCCCCTTCACCGACGACGAGGCTGATCTCCTGCGGCAGATCTCCTCCCAGGGCGCGCTGGCCATCGACAACGCCCGCCGCTATACGCGCGAGCACCGTGCGGCTGTGGCGCTGCGGCAGCGTCTTCTTCCCCCGGCCACCACCGACACCGCTGCGGCCGAGACTGCGGGCATCCACCTGCCCGCAGGCGGCGACCCGGCGATCGGCGGCGACTGGTTCGACGCCATCGCCCTGCCCTCTTTGCGGGTAGCCCTTGTCGCCGGAGACGTGGTCGGTCACGGGATACCCGCAACCGCCACCATGGGTCGCCTGCGCACCGCCATCCAAACCCTCGCCGACCTGGAGCTTGAGGCGGACGAGCTACTCGCCCGCATGGCGGACCTGGTCCAGCGTCTCGCGGCCGAAGCGCCGCCCGGCGATCACGACATCGTCGGCGGCACCTGCCTGTACGCGCTCTACGACCCGATCAGCCGAAGCTGCACCATCGCCAGTGCCGGGCACCCGCCCCCCATCGTGGTAAGGCCCGATGGGACCACCGAGGTCGTCAGGATCTGCCCGGGACCGCCCCTGGCCGTCGGCGGCGTGCCGTATGAGAGCACCACGATCAACCTGGATCCGGGCAGCGTCCTCGCGCTCTACACCAACGGCCTGATCGAACGGGACGGCAGCGACATCGACCAGGGCCTGCAGCGCCTGACCGACGCCCTCGCCACAGCCTGCCGACCCGATCGACCCCTGGCCGACACCGGCCGGTCCCTGCTCACCGAACTGGCATACCAGCCACCACGTGACGACGCGGCCCTGTTGCTGGCCCGCACCCGCGCCATCCCACCCGGACACACCGCCGACTGGGAGTTCCCGGCCGCCCCGTCCGCCGTCTCCAGGGCTCGGGAAACGACGGCTCGCCAGCTGCACACCTGGGGACTGGACGATCTCCTCCTGTCGACCGAGCTCATCGTCAGTGAGCTGCTGACCAACGCCATCCGCTACGCCCACCCACCGGTGCACCTGCGGCTGATCGTCCACGACGACGTCCTGGTGTGCGAGGTCACCGACTCCAGCAGCACCCAGCCCCGACTGCGACATGCCCGCACCACCGACGAGGGAGGACGCGGCCTGTTCCTCATCGCCCAGCTCACCGCCCGCTGGGGCTGCCGTTGCAACGACAACGGCAAGACGATTTGGGCCGAACAACCCATCCCCACAGCTCCTGACGACGAGCCAGCATCATCATGATCCGGACCTCCGTGACGATGTACGCGTCGACCGACTGGAGTTGCCGTCGCGCACAGTTCACTCTGGCGCCGGGGCGAGGCTGGGACTCCCGCCCGTGTGCCGGCGGCTGAGAATCTTCGGCGATCATGCGCTCATATTCTGGAGTCGGCGGAAGAATGCGCGGCTCGGCACGTCGCCCCGGACTGCGGGTCAGCTGTCGGGCCGGGATGCGGCGCGGCGGTATTCGGCGTTGATGCGCTGCGCTTCTGCGAGCTGGTCTTCGAGGATGACGATGCGGCAGGCGGCCTCGATGGGCATCCCCTGGTCGACAAGTTCCCGGGCGCGGGCGGCGATGCGCAACTGGTAGCGGGAGTAGCGGCGATGGCCGCCCTCGGAGCGGAGCGGGGTGATCAGGCGGGCCTCGCCGATGGCGCGCAGGAAACCCTGGGTGGTGCCGAGCATCTCGGCGGCCCGGCCCATCGTGTAGGCGGGGTAGTCGTCGTCGTCGAGCCGGCTGAACGAGTCGTCTGCTGTCATTGCACCTCTCTGCGAAAGCGCGCGGGGGGCCCTGGTGCCGTATGGCACCAGGGCCCCGAAGGAACTGCTACACCATCTGCCGGCCCTGGTACTGCGCCGGCCTTCTGTTTCCGCCCACCCGACCGGAATGCTGCCGGGGGTGCGGGGATCGCGGATGCGTGACCGGAGACCACCTCACTATCGATGTCCTGCGGTACCCGGGCTCACGATGTCCGCCCGGGCGATCCTGATGGCGCTCGGCTCCTCCGTTCTTCCCTCGGGAATCAATCACTCACCTACTGCGGGTACTGCTCTCCTGCGTACTGCTGGTGATGCGAACCGCTCAGTGACCTACCACAGCGCCACTGTCCGGCAGCCGGCCCCGTCGCCCGTCCTGCACCTGCTCCGGCTTGGAACCCCTCTGCCGAACCTCCCGGCGCGCGCGCCCGCAGCCGACGCCTTCACCGGGGTACCGCTCACTGACTTCACTGCTGGGTACTGCGCACTGCACTTACAGGTACT
>NZ_JBEXSX010000045.1:0-75391 GCF_040613835.1 Streptomyces sp. NPDC006207
GTCCGTGACCAGGCCCTCGTCGCTGCCGCGCCCCCGTCGCGTGCGCCGCGGGACACGACGCGGGGAACCCGCCGCGCCAGGGTGTGTGCCCAAGGCCCCCGGCGTTGGCTATAGTGGATGACGCACCGCACGGGAACGCGCGGAGCAGGCGGACGTAGCTCAGTTGGTAGAGCGCAACCTTGCCAAGGTTGAGGTCGCGAGTTCGAGCCTCGTCGTCCGCTCAAGAGAAGGCCCCGGTCGTGACGACCGGGGCCTTCGGTGTTCCTGGGACGGCTGGGCCGTCCGCCGTCGCCGCGGCTGCCGCACTGCCCGCCGGACGGAGGACCGGCGGGCGTGCGGGCCGTGGCGGACTACCAGCCGAGGCCGGTGAGCCGCTCGTACGCCTCGATGTACTTGGCGCGGGTCTGCTCCACCACGTGCTCCGGCAGGGGCGGCGGGGGCTGCTCGCTGCGGCGGTCCCAGCCGGACGCGGCGGAGGTCAGCCAGTCGCGGACGAACTGCTTGTCGTACGAGGGCTGGGCGTGGCCCGGCTCCCACAGCTCGGCGGGCCAGAAGCGCGACGAGTCCGGGGTCAGCACCTCGTCGGCGATGGTCAGCACCTCGCCGTCGAAGCCGAACTCGAACTTGGTGTCCGCCAGGAGGATGCCGCGCTCGCGGGCGATGTCCCGGGCCCGGCCGTAGACCGCGAGGGTGCTCTGGCGCAGCTGCGCCGCGGTGTCGGCACCGACCCGGCGGGCGACCTCCTCGTAGCTGACGTTCTCGTCGTGCTCGCCGACCTCGGCCTTGGTGGCCGGGGTGAAGATCGGCGCGGGCAGCTCGGAGCCGTCCACCAGGCCCTCGGGGAGGGTCACCCCGCACACCGTGCGGTCGGTGTCGTACTCGAGCAGGCCGGAGCCGGCCAGGTAGCCGCGCGCCACGCACTCGACGGGGATCATGTCCAGCGGCTTGCAGACCGTCGTCCGCCCCTCCCAGTCGGCGGGGGCGCCCTCGGGGAGCTCGGTGGACAGCACGTGGTGCGGCACCAGGTCGGCGATCTGGTCGAACCACCACAGCGACAACCGGGTCAGGACGCGGCCCTTGTCCGGGATCTCGGTGGGCAGCACCCAGTCGTACGCGGACATCCGGTCGCTGGCCACCATCACCAGCTCCCCTGCCTCGTTCTGGTACAGCTCGCGCACCTTGCCGGTGTGCAGGTGCACCAGGCCCGGCACTTGCGCGGGCTCGGGCTTGTGGACGAATCCGGACATGGGTCCTCCCCGATCGGCGGTTCGGTTCCCGATTCTCCCGTACGTGCGCCCGGCGGGCGCGACGCGGGGGTCAGCCGTGCTTGCAGATGTGGTCCAGGAGGTTGGCGGTGGCGCGCTGGACACGGGGGTCGACGTGGCCCGGACGGTCCAGCGCCGGGGACCAGGCGAAGGTGCCGGAGGCGAAGACCAGGGCCCCGCCGGGCGCCCGGTACAGCGAGGTCTCCTGGTGCGCTCTGCGGCCCGCCGAGTCCTCGTACGGGGAGTGGGCGAGCAGGATCCGCTCCATGTAGTCGGGCAGCGGCGTGCGCGGGAAGTAACGGTCCGCCTCGCCCGCGACCAGGCCGGGGATCTCGTCGCCCTCCTCGGCGCCGGTGGCCTCCCACAGCCAGTGGCCGGCGTTCCGCACCACCAGCGGGGACGGTTCGGGCACCCGGCCGGAGTACTGCACGCCGATCAGCAGTTGTTCGGGCTCACCCATGTCACGCCACAGGGCGCTGCGGCCCGGCGGGTGGCCGCGGCGCTTGCGGCAGCTGAGCAGCCGGTCGGGGTCGCCCGACGGGGAGGGGCCCAGCTCGGTCTGCCAGTACATGGTGTTGGCCGACAGGAAGACCAGCGAGGTGCCGCCGTCCCGGGCCGCCTCGACGGCGCGCCGCATGGGGACCGTCCAGTACTCGTCGTGACCGGGGAAGACCATGCCCCGGTAGCGCGAAGGATCGATCCGCCCCGCATGCAGGTCGCGCGCGTCGGCGTAGGCCAGGTCGTAGCCGTAGCGCTCGGCCCAGCGGATGAAGTCGTAGGCGTGGCCGACGTGCAGCGGGAGCCCGGCGCCCGCGTACGGGCGGTCGAAGGAGACGGTGACCGCGGCCTCCTCCTCGCCCAGCAGGCGGCCCTTCTCGTCCCAGGCGTGGTAGAGGCTGGCACCCGTGCGGCCGTCCTCGGGGTAGAGGTTGTACGCCTGCCAGGTGACGTCGGGCAGCAGCAGGAGCAGATCGGCCGGCCGGTCGTCGCGCACGGTGAACGGGATGTGGCTGCGGTAGCCGTCCTGCGTGGTGAGGACGGCGACGTAGGCGCCGGACTTCCAGTACGAGGGCACCTGCAGCCGCCAGGACTGCCACCAGTGGTGACAGGAGACGGTGCGCCCGGCGGCGAGCGGCGTCGGCTGCACGATCCCCGACAGCCGGGGGCTGGAGGTGAACTGGGCGGCGCCGTCGCCGCCGTAGTGCCCGATCCGGTAGACGTCGATGCCGTAGCTCTGCGGCGGGTCGACGGTGATGCGGAAGTCGATGGCGTCGCCGGGGGCCACGGAGGCGCCCGGCGCGAAGCCCTTGATCTGGCACCGCACGTCGTCCGCGGCGCGCGGGCCTGGCACGCGGGGCGTGCGCCCCACGGCGTCGCCCGGCAGACCCCCGGGCTCCCCGCGGCTGGCGGCCAGGTCGACGTACCACGGCACGACCTGGCCGGTGTCGTCCAGATACTGCACCGCGCCACGCAGCCACGGCACCGGGCCCTGCCCGAAGGGGTCGGTGACCCCGTGCGCCAGTGCCCCGGACTGCCAGCGGCGGACCTGCTCCTTCACCACGATGGTCCCCTCCTCGTCGTCCCCCGAGGTGGTGTGCGTGTGCGCACATCCAGCACATCACACAATGCGCTGCCTTGGTTACTGTTCGTGGTGCATTATCGCCAGGAATTCACGCCAGGGCGGACAAACCCCGCCATTTTTCCGTCAGATGAGCCGTATCGGCTTCTCGGGGCGTACGCCCACGGCACTGAGCCAGGAACGCAGCGGGGCGGCGTCGCCGTTCTCCACGAGCCGGAGCACGGGCCAGGCCAGGTCCCCCCGGCGCACCCCGCCGACCAGCAGGGCCGGCCCGTCCAGCCAGTCCAGGCCCGGGGTGGCACCGGCGGTGTCCACCGCGGCACAGCAGATCATCGCGGTCACATGGTCGGTGAGCAGCTCGCGGCCGGTCCGCGGCGGGAGCAGCTGGTAGACGGGCGTGAGGACGCCGCCGGACGGGACCTGGTCGGCGGACTCCTCCCGCGCGGCCGCCTCGCGCACGGCCTCCTCACGGGCGACGTGCCGGGTGATGCGGGCCGCCAGCTCCTCGCTGCCGCCCGCGGAGAGCCGCTCCAGCACCCGGGCCAGGGTCGCGCGCCCCGGCTCGGCGCAGTCGTCCACCGTGCTCCGCGAACCGCCGGAGGCCACGGATATGCGCCGGCTCCCGGCGACCCCCGCGGGCTCGTGCACCTCGTCCAGGACGGTCACCAGGCGGGAGGCGTCGCTGCGCCAGATGCGGTCCACGACCTCCTGCGGGTAGGTGTCCCAGCCGACCGGGGACCATTCGGGGCCGGGTCGCTGCGGACCGCCGTGGAACAGCCGGGCGGCGAGCAGCGAGGCCGCCTCGTCCATCGTGCCGGGCTCCTCCAGCAGGTCGCACGCCGGGCGCTCGCCCAGCCGGGACTCGAAGCCCTCGGCCAGCCGGTCCCGCCGGGACAGCTCGGTCAGGGCCGCCACCACGCCCGCGTCGAGCCGGGAGGGCCAGCGGCCCATGCGCCAGGCCGGCAGCGCCACCCGGGTCAGCAGCCGGTCCCAGCCCGCGTAGGCCAGACCCACCTGCTCCTGGGCGACGATGCGCAGCCCGTAGTCGACCGCCTGGGCCCGCTCGGAGGCGGAGGCGGCCACCGCGCGCTCCATCTCCGCCGCGTGCGCCCGGCAGCCGCGTAGCAGCAGCTTGGCGACCCAGCCCAGGAACCCGTACGCGGGACGGCGCAGGAACCCGACGACCGAGGGCTCCTGCGGGGCGGTGGCCACGCCGACGGCGGCGTCCAAGCCGCGCACGAAGCGGCGGGCGGCCGCGATGTCCGGATCCGCGGCCGGGCCCGTGCCCGCCACGACCGGGGCGAGCAGGGCGCGCAGCTCGGCGACGCGCATCCACCACATGAACGGCGAGCCGATCACCAGCGTGGGCGCCTCGGACACCGCGCGGCGCCGCTGCCGATGGGTGCGGTCCTCCAGCCAGCTGTCGCAGTCCGGAGTCAGTTCTATCGCCGAGGGGGCGGGCACCTGCAGGCGGACGGCCAGGTCACGCACCATGCGGTACAGGTCGGGGGCCGACGCCTCGGAGACGGCCACGGTCGGGCTCTCGGCCGGCCTGGCCCGTACGATCACCGCCGCGACACCGGCCGCGAGCAGCAGCACGAGCAGCGCGCCCGCGACCACCGCCCAGCGCAGCACCTCGGACGCGTCGCCGACGATGCGGCCCGTCGCGCCGCCGACCAGCAGCACGACCGCCAGCGCGGCGGGCAGCAGCGCGACCGTGAGCGCGGCGCTGCGGATGCGCAGGACGGCGAGCGCGCGTGACCGCGCGTGTCCCTCACCTGCTTCCCCGGCCAACGGTGTGCTCACCCCCAAGCTGCTGACGCGACTGCATGCCCCCACTGTCGCACCGCCCACCGACACCGCAATGCCGGTAGGGCCGATAGTGCAGTGCGCGCGGGGTTCCACAGTGCGCTTGCCGGGCACAGTAGTTGGGCTCGGGGCTCACGTCAGCAGGATGGCGAAGGCATCACCCCTTGGAGTGGCCTTGCCCGCCGATTCAGGCTTGGGCGGCCTTCTCTGCGATATCCGAACGGTGGTGCGAGCCCTTCAGCCCGATCCGTCCCACCGCCCGGTAGGCGCGCTCCCTGGCCTTGGCCAGATCGCCACCGGTGGCGGTGACGGACAGTACGCGGCCGCCCGCGCTCACCACACGGCCCTCGGCGTCCGCCTTGGTGCCCGCGTGCAGCACGTAGGCGTGCTCGTCCTGCTCCGCCACCTCGTCCAGGCCCGTGATCGGGTCGCCGGTGCGCGGGGTGCCGGGGTAGTTCTCGGAGGCGATGACCACGGTCACCGCGGCGCCGTCGCTCCACCGCAGCGGCGGGAAGGCGGCCAGCCGGCCGGTCGCCGCGGCGCGCAGCAGGCCCGCCAGCGGGGTCCTCAGCCGGGCCAGCACGACCTGGGTCTCCGGGTCGCCGAAGCGCGCGTTGAACTCGATCACCCGCACACCGCGCGAGGTGATCGCCAGCCCCGCGTACAGCAGCCCGGCGAACGGGGTGCCGCGGCGGCGCAGCTCGTCGACGGTCGGCTGGAGCACCGTGCGCTCCACCTCCTCGACCAGCCGGGGATCGGCCCACGGCAGCGGGCTGTACGCGCCCATGCCACCGGTGTTGGGGCCCTCGTCGGCGTCGTGGGCGCGCTTGAAGTCCTGCGCGGGCTGCAGCGGGACCACCGTCTCGCCGTCGGTGACGGCGAACAGGGAGACCTCGGGGCCGTCCAGGTACTCCTCGATGACCACCCGCTCGCAGGAGTTGGCGTGCGCCCGGGCGGCCTCCAGGTCGTCGGTCACCACGACGCCCTTGCCCGCGGCCAGGCCGTCGTCCTTCACGACGTACGGGGCGCCGAAGGCGTCCAGCGCGTGGTCCACCTCGGCGGGGGTGGTGCACACGTAGGAGCGTGCGGTGGGCACGCCGGCCGAGGCCATCACGTCCTTGGCGAACGCCTTCGAGCCCTCCAGGGCCGCGGCCTGCCCGGACGGGCCGAAGCAGTCGATGCCGCGGGCGCGCACGGCGTCGGCCACGCCCGCCACGAGGGGGGCCTCCGGGCCCACCACGACGAGGTCGGCGCCGAGCCGCTCCGCGAGGTCGGCCACCGCCGCGCCGTCGAGGGCGTCGACCGCGTGCAGCTCCGCCACCTCGGCGATGCCGGCGTTCCCGGGCGCGCAGTGCAGCGACTCCACGTCGAGGTCGAGGGAGAGGGCACGGCACAGGGCGTGTTCGCGGGCTCCGCCGCCGATCACAAGCACGTTCACGTGCCCAGGGTATCGGCTGGCGGCACCCTCCCCGTGGGCCGGTCGTCACGACCCCCGGCTCACTCTTTCGGGTGGCCCGGAGCCGGGCCCCATACCTGATCAAGGAACCCGTAAGGGCGGAAATGGCCCGATGACCCTCGCACGGTCAGCCGTTCGGCGGTAAGAAGGTGCCTCGTCATCGGAAGTCGCGAGGGAGCGTGCAGGTGAGCCAGCCGGACATGTATCCCGAGGAGGTCCCCCGGGAGAAGCCGAAGCGGCGCGCGCTGCACCGGCAGGAGGACCTGCGGACGCCGCCCTTCCCGCTCGGCGACTGGGGGGAACCGGCCGGGCGGCTGGAGGAGCTCTACCGCTGGGTGGAGGCGGACGCCCTGCGGACCGTCGAGTGGTACCTCGCCGACCGTCTGCGCAAGCGCCGCTGGGCCCGGTCGCTGCGGGTCGGCGCGGCCCTGTGCGCGACGACCGGCGCCGTCCTCGCCGTCACGGGGGCGGGCGGGCACATCCGCTGGGCGTACGCCGCCTTGGTGCTGGCCGTCGTGTGCGTGGGCCTGGACCGCTACCTCGGCCTCACGGCCGGCTGGATGCGGGACATGGCCACCGCCCAGGCCGTGCAGCGCCGGCTGGAGGCGCTGCGCTTCGACTGGGCCTCGGAGTCGGTCCGCGAGGTCCTGGGCCCGACGGAGGGCACCGCGGCCGAGGCCGCCGAGCGGTGCCTGACCGTGCTGCGCCGCTTCAGCGAGGACGTCTCGGAGCTCGTGCGCTGCGAGACCGCCGACTGGATGGTGGACTTCCGGGCCGGCGCCGCCCCGCTGCGGACCCAGTCCCTGACCTGGGCGGGGAGCAGCCGGGGCACCGAGGGCGCCGCGACCGGCACCGGCGGCAGGTTCCCGCTGCTGCCCGGCGGCCGGCCGAGCATGCCGCGCCAGCGCCCCCCGGAGGGCCCCCGCGCGAGCTGACCGCCGCCGGGGGGCGCCCGCCGCCCGGTGCTAACTGAAGACGATCATCGAGCCCTGTCCCAGCGCACGCGTCGCCGCCGCGTGCAGCCCCAGCCACACGTGGCGCTCCCGCGCGAAGGGGCTGCCGTCGTGGTGCGCCGGCGGGGCCGCCGGCTCCTCCAGCTCGGTGGGACCGGCCGGCGGCGCCGGGGCGGGCGGCGGGTTGTGCGGGTCGATGCCGATCACCGGGGCGACGAACTCGAGCTCGCGCAGCAGCCCGTGGGCGGAACCCAGGGGGCCGCCGGCGTCCAGGAGTTCGTCGTTGACCAGCGGATGGGGGAAGTCGAGGGGGACGTAGCCGCCCGCGTGGTCGTAGTGCCAGACGAGGTGCGACTGCTGGGCGGTGGTCTCGAACATCTCCAGCAACTGCTCGTAGTCACCCCCGAGTTCGTCGACCGGGGTGACCGCGAGGCCCTGGATGTGGAGCAGGTACGCGCGGCGCAGGAAGTGCAGCGCGTCGTAGTCGAAGCCCGCGACCGGGGCCACGTCGCCGGACAGGCCCGGCATGTAGGAGTAGACGGGCACCGGCGGGAGACCGGCGTCGCTCAACGCCTTGTCATAGCGGGCGATCTCCTCGGCGAACGGGTTGTCGGGGCTGTGGCAGAGCACGTCCACCAGGGGAACCAGCCACAAGTCGCAGGCCACAGGCGCTCCAAGTCCTTCCGTGCGTGGTCGGACCAGCGTAGTGGGCGGCGGTCGTTCCTACCGGCCCGCGGCCAGTCGCCGCATCAGCGCGAGGGAATGGTCGTCGAACTCCTCGACGACGCGCTGGGCCGCCTCCGTGTCCCGCTTCTCGATCGCGGTGACCAGGGCGACGTGGTCGGACCAGCACAGGCCCGCCAGGTCCGGCCGGCCGCGCAGGAAGGGCACCGCGTACACCCAGGTCTGGGTGCGGATCCGGTCGAGGAACTCCCCGACGTGGTTGTTCCCGGCCAGCGCCGTCAGCTCGCGCCAGAAGCGGATGTCGTAGCCGATGAGGACGTCCAGCTCGCCGGCCCGGGAGGCACGCGCCGCGGCCTCGGCCCGGCGCCGTACGGAGGCCAGCTCCATGGGGTCGACCTCGCGCATGCCGCGCGCGGCGATGCGGCGGAAGATCCCCTCGACGACGAGGGTGCGCGCCTCGACCATGGAGCGGAACTCGGCGTCCGTGAAGCGTCGCACCTGGAAGCCGCGGTGGTGCTCGACGTCGAGCAGCCCCTGCGCCGCCAGGTCCACCAGGGCCTCGCGGACCGGGGTGGCGGACACGCCGTACAGATCCGCGATCTCCTTGACCGTGAAGTGCCGCCCGGCCGTCATGCGCCCGGTGAGCACCTCGTCGCGGAGCGCGTCGGCTATCTGCTGCCGCAGACTGCTCCGTCGGACGGGTCCGCCCGCTGGGCCTTCCGGCATGCCGGTGCCTCCCTACAGGTGTGGCGGTGCACTTACGGCTCCGCCACACCTTATGCGAGGCCGGGCCGCGGGTGGTCCACACCTGTGGTGTGGACCACCCGCGGTCCGCGGACGCCCCCCGGGAGCGCTCAGCGCGTGTGCTCGTCGGCCACGGACAGCGCCGCGTCGAGGAGTGCCAGGCCCTCCTTGGCCTCGGCCTCGGTGATGTTGCAGGCGGGCACCACATGGGTGCGGTTCATGTTGACGAACGGCCACAGGCCGCTCTTCTTGCAGGCCGCCGCGAAGGCCGCCATGGGGGCGTTGGCCTCGCCCGCCGCGTTGTAGGGGACGAGCGGCTCCCGGGTCTCCCGGTCGCGCACCAGCTCCAACGCCCAGAAGGCGCCCAGGCCCCGCACCTCGCCCACCGACGGGTGGCGCCCGGCGAGCTCCCGCAGGGCCGGGCCGAGCACGTTCTCGCCGAGCGCGGCGGCGTGTGCGACGACGCCCTCGTCCTCCATCACCTGGATCGTGGCGACGGCGGCGGCGCAGGCCAGCGGGTGGCCGGAGTAGGTGAGGCCGCCCGGGTAGGGGCGGGTGGCGAAGGTCGCGGCGATCTCCTCGCTGATCGCGACACCGCCGAGCGGCACGTAGCCGGAGTTGACGCCCTTGGCGAAGGTGAGCAGGTCAGGGGTGACGTCGAACCGGTCGGCGGCGAACCAGCTTCCGGTGCGGCCGAAGCCGGCCATGACCTCGTCGAGGACGAAGACGATCCCGTACCGGTCGCAGATCTCGCGCACCCCGGCGAGGTAGCCAGGCGGCGGCACCATGATGCCCGCCGTGCCGGGCACCGTCTCCAGGACGATCGCCGCGACGGTCTGCGGGCCCTCGAAGACGATGGTGTCCTCGAGGTGCTGCAGCGCGCGGTCGCGCTCCTGCTCCTCGGTCTCCGAGTGGAACGGCGAACGGTAGAGGAACGGCGCCCAGAAGTGGACGACGCCGGACGAGCCGTTGTCGGAGGGCCAGCGGCGCGGGTCGCCGGTCAGGTTGATCGCGGCCGAGGTGGCGCCGTGGTACGAGCGGTACGCGGACAGCACCTTGGGGCGGCCGGTGTGCAGCCGGGCGAGCCGTACCGCGTTCTCGACGGCCTCGGCGCCGCCGTTGGTGAAGAAGATCTTGTTCAGGTCGCCGGGCGTGCGCTCGGCGATCAGCCGGGCGGCCTCGGAGCGCGGCTCCACGGCGAAGGCGGGCGCGAAGGTGACGAGCTTCGCGGCCTGCTCCTGGATGGCGGCGACGACCGTGGGGTGCTGGTAACCGATGTTGGTGAACACCAGGCCGCTGGTGAAGTCGAGGTAGCGGTTGCCGTCGTAGTCCCAGAAGTACGCGCCCTCGGCCCCGGCGACCGGCAGCGGGTCGATCAGGCCTTGCGCGGACCAGGAGTGGAAGACGTGGGCGCGGTCGGCGGCCTTGACGGCGGCGCCGGTCCCGGGGTCGGCGAAGGGAGGGGTCATGCGCCCAGGCTAAGGAAACGGCCCGGGCGCACGACATTGGCACCCTGTATGACGGTGGGCGCGCGCGCCGACAGGTTGTAGGGCCCGCGCGCCGCCGTCACTCAGAGGAACGAGTTGATCTCGATGGTCTCGGTGCGGCCGGGGCCCACGCCGATGGCCGAGACCGGGGCGCCGGACATCTCCTCCAGCGCCTTGACGTACGCCTGGGCGTTCTTCGGCAGGTCGGCGAAGGTCTTCGCCTTGCTGATGTCCTCGCTCCAGCCGGGCAGGGTCTCGTAGACCGGCTTGGCGTGGTGGAAGTCCGTCTGGCTGTACGGCAGTTCCTCGACGCGCCTGCCGTCGATCTCGTAGGCGACGCAGACCGGGATCTGCTCCCAGCCGGTGAGGACGTCGAGCTTGGTGAGGAAGAAGTCCGTGAGGCCGTTGACCCGGGTCGCGTAGCGGGCGATCACCGCGTCGAACCAGCCGCAGCGGCGGTCCCGGCCCGTGGTGACGCCGCGCTCGCCGCCGATGCGGCGCAGCGCCTCGCCGTCGGCGTCGAACAGCTCGGTCGGGAACGGGCCGGCGCCCACGCGGGTGGTGTAGGCCTTGAGGATGCCGATCACCCGGTTGATCTTGGTGGGGCCGATGCCGGAACCGGTGCAGGCGCCGCCCGCCGTCGGGTTGGACGAGGTCACGAAGGGGTACGTGCCGTGGTCGACGTCCAGCAGGGTGCCCTGACCGCCCTCGAGGAGGACGACCTTGCCCTCGTCGAGCGCGGTGTTGAGGACCAGCGTCGTGTCCGCGACGTAGTCCCTGATCTGCTCCGCGTAGCCCAGGTACTCCTCGACGACCTGGTCGATGCTGATGGCACGGCGGTTGAAGATCTTGATCAGGACCTGGTTCTTGTCGTGGAGCGCCGCCTCGACCTTCTGACGGAGGATCGACTCGTCGAAGAGGTCCTGGACCCGGATGCCCACGCGGTTGATCTTGTCGGCGTAGGCGGGGCCGATGCCGCGGCCGGTGGTGCCGATCTTGCGCTTGCCGAGGAAGCGTTCCGTCACCTTGTCGAGCGTCTGGTGGTACGGCGTGATCAGGTGCGCGTTACCGCTGATGAGGAGCTTGGACGTATCGACGCCGCGCTCGTTCAGCCCGCTCAGCTCGGAGAGCAGGACCGCCGGGTCGACGACGACTCCGTTGCCGATGACCGGGGTGCACCCCGGTGACAGGATCCCGGAAGGCAGGAGGTGGAGCGCGTACTTCTGGTCGCCGACGACGACCGTGTGGCCGGCGTTGTTGCCGCCCTGGTAGCGCACCACGTAGTCCACGGAGCCACCGAGCAGGTCGGTGGCCTTTCCCTTGCCCTCGTCACCCCACTGAGCACCGAGCAGCACAAGTGCGGGCACAGGCGTACACCCCTTCCGGGCGGGGCATGTCCAACGTGGCTCCCCATGGCGGGGAGAGCCGTCGGACCGGTGCCCCGGAAATAGACGAAGCCCCTGGCGCAAGGCAGCGCAAGGGGCTCTTGCACCGAGATGTTACCTGAGGAAGGACCAAGGTGTCGGCTCAGCGACCGTCCGGGCAGCCCCTGCTCGTGGTCATCGACCCCGCTGCCCGCGTCATGGACGGCGAATCCGTACGCATCGCGAAGGACGTGCTGTGCGGGGGAGCCCCCTCCGTGAAGATCGCCCTTCCGGAGTCCGAGGAGGAGGCCGTCCGGGTGCTGGAGCACCGGGGCCGGCGGCGTCCGGTGGTCGTGGGTGACGACGCGGCGCTGCTGCGCACGGTACGGGCGCTGCACTCGGCCCGGGGACTGGGCGAGGCGGTCGTCGGTCTGGTGCCGGTGGGGCGGCGGACCGGCCTGGCGCGGGCGCTCGGCGTACCGGGCGGGGCGGTGAGCGCGGCGCGCGCGGTGCTGGACGGGGCGGAGCGCGAGCTCGACCTGCTGCTCGACGACAGCGGCGGCATCGTGCTGGGCGCGCTGCGCATCGGCTCGGCGACACCCGCCTGGTGGACGCCGGTGGAGCGCCGGGCCCGCTCGCTGGCCCGCACGCTGAGCCTGAACGGCCACACCGCGCACCTGGGGCTGGGGATGCGCGGCGGGCAGCGGCTGCGGATCGAGGCGGACGGGGTGGTCCTGGCCGACCTGGACGACTGCGTCGAGGAGGTCTCGGTCTCCACGGCGGTGCCCGGCCTCGCCGAAGTGCTGGTCCGCAGGGAGGGCGGGGCGCCCGCGGGGCCGGTGCACGCCCGGAGCGTCACCGTCTCCGGACGGGACTTCCGCTACACGGCCGACACCGCGCCGGCCGGCCCGGTCCGGCGCCGTACCTGGACGGTGATGCCCGCGGCCTGGCGGCTGACGGTCCCGCGGTCCGCCTACTAGAGGGTCACAGGACGCCCTGTTCGCGCAGCTCCGCCTTGCGGTCGCGCCAGCGGTCCATCATGTCCACGAGCTCCTCCTGCAGGAAGTCGAAGAAGGCCGCGGTCTCCGCGAGCCGCTGTCCGGCCGCGGTGTCCGGGCCGAGCGCGTCGATGCCGGACCGCAGGGTGTTCTCCCAGCGGGCGAGGACACGGTCGCGGCGGGTGAAGGTCTCGTACCACTGGTCGCTGTGCACCCGGTAGCGCTCCCGCCGTGAACCCGGCTCCCGCTCGCGGGTGAGCATGCCGACCTGCGCCAGGTAGCGGACCGCGCCGGACACGGCGGCCGGGCTGGCCTGCAGCCGGCCGGACAGCTCGGCGGCGCTCAGCACGCCGGTCTCCGAGGCGAGGAGCGCGGCGAACACCCGCGCCGCCATGCGCTGCATGCCCGCCTCGACCAGCTCCGCCGCGAAGCGTTCGACGAACGTCATCGGCTCCGAGGACTCTTCGGCCACCGCCATCACCTCCCGTCCCGAAGTTTATACACTTCCTTAACTTCACAAATTTGTGAATCTACTGTACGTTCAGAATCATGACGAAGGCAATCAGTGTGGCCGGACTGCACAAGTCCTTCGGCCGCACGCGCGCACTGGACGGCCTCGACCTGACCGTCGAGGAGGGGGAGGTGCACGGCTTCCTGGGGCCCAACGGCGCCGGCAAGTCCACCACCATCCGCATCCTGCTCGGCCTGCTGCGCGCGGACCGGGGTGCCGCCCAGTTGCTCGGCGGCGACCCGTGGCGCGACGCCGTCACCCTCCACCGGCGCCTGGCGTACGTCCCGGGTGACGTCACCCTCTGGCGCAACCTCAGCGGGGGCGAGGTCATCGACCTGCTGGGTCGGCTGCGCGGCGGGCTGGACGAGGTCCGCAGGCGGCAGCTGCTGGAGCGCTTCGAGCTGGACCCGACGAAGAAGGGCCGCGCGTACTCCAAGGGCAACCGGCAGAAGGTCGCGCTCGTCGCTGCGTTCGCCTCCGACGTGGACCTGCTGATACTCGACGAGCCCACCTCCGGCCTCGACCCGCTGATGGAGGAGGTCTTCCGCGAGTGCGTCCGCGAGGAACGCGACCGCGGCCGGACGGTGCTGCTGTCCAGTCACATCCTCAGCGAGGTCGAGGCCCTGTGCGACCGGGTCAGCATCATCCGGGGCGGGCGCACGGTGGAGACCGGGAGCCTGACCGAGCTGCGGCACCTCACCCGTACCTCGGTCACCGCGGAGCTGGCCGGCCGGCCGAACGGCCTCGGCCAACTGCCGGGCGTGCACGACCTCGACGTGCGCGGCAACCACGTCCGGCTCCAGGTCGACACCGACAAGCTCGACGCCGTGCTGAGGCAGTTGAGCGAGACGGGCGTGCGCAGCCTGACCAGCACGCCGCCCACGCTGGAGGAGCTGTTCCTGCGGCACTACGAAGACAGCCCTGCCGACCCTGCCGACCCTGCCGGCACCACCGGCGCCGTCGCGGCCGACGCGGAGGCCCGACGATGAACGCGCTCACCGGGACGGGCACGCTCACGCGGCTCGCGCTGCGCAGGGACCGCGTCATGATCCCGGCGTGGGTCGTGCCGATCGCCCTGCTGGTCGCGTCCACCGCGTCGGCCTTCGGCGGCCTCTACGACACCCCGGCGGAACGCGCCGGGGTCGCGGCGAGCACGGCGGGCAACGGCTCGCTGCGCGCCCTGTACGGACCGGTGTTCGACACGAGCATCGGGGGCCTGACGGCCTGGCGCATGATGGCCTTCGGTGCGGCGCTGGCCGGACTGATGGCGCTGCTGCTGGTCGTCCGGCACACCCGGGAGGAAGAGGAGGCCGGCCGGCTGGAGCTGGTCGGCGCGGGTGCCGTCGGACGACGGGCGCCGCTGGCTGCCGCCCTGGTCACCGGCACCGGGGCCTCGCTGCTCCTCGGACTGCTCGTCACCGCGGCCCTGCTCGGGCAGGGCGCGCGGGGCGCGGTGGCCTTCGGGATCGCCTTCACCGGCGCGGGATGCTCCTTCGCCGCGGTCGCGGCCGTCGCGGCGCAGCTGACGGAAAGCGCGCGTGCGGCGCGGGGCATCGCGGGCGCGGTCCTGGGCCTCGCCTTCCTGATACGTGCCGTCGGCGACGCCGGCAGCGGCACCCTGACCTGGCTCTCGCCGCTGGGCTGGGCCGAGAACATACGCCCCTACGCGGACGAACGCTGGTGGGTGGCGGCCCTGTTCGCGGCCTGGGCCGCCGGTCTCGTCGCCGTCGCCTACGCCCTGGTGGCCCGGCGTGACATCGACGCCTCCCTGCTGCCGTCCCGCCCCGGCCCGGCCACCGCCGGTCCCCGTCTGCGTTCCGCCCAGGCCCTGGCCTGGCGGCTGCAGCGCGGCTCCTTGTGGGGGTGGACGGCGGGCTTCGCCGTGGGCGGCGGCGCGCTCGGCGGCCTCGCCAACGGAGCGGCCGACCTCGTCCGGGACAACGAGCAGCTGGCCGATGTCATGCGCGACATGGGCGGCGCCTCCGGGCTGGTCGACTCCTACCTCGCCTCCATGACCGGGGTGATGGGGATGATCGCCGCGATCTACGCCGTCCAGGCCGTGCTCCGGCTCCAGGGCGAGGAGAGCTCCGGCCGCGCCGAGCCCGTCCTCGCCACGCCCGTGGGGCGGGTGCGCTGGGCCGCGGGCCACGCACTGCTCGCCTTCGCCGGTTCCGTGCTCCTCATGGCCGTCTCCGGCCTCACCATGGGAATCGGTTACGGGGCGACGGCCGGCGACACGGGCGGCCAGATGTGGCGGCTGGCGGGGGCGGGCCTGGTGCAGCTGCCCGCGGTCTGGTGCGTGGCCGCGGTGGCGCTGCTGCTGTACGGCGCGGCACCGAAGGCGGCGCGGGCGAGCTGGGGGGTGGCGTCGCTGACGCTCGCCATCGGGCTCTACGGGCCGGCGCTCAAGCTCTCGCCCTGGGTGATGGACCTGTCCGTCTTCACGCACCTGCCGAAGGTGCCGTCGGCGGACGTCACCGTGACCCCGCTGGCGGTGCTCACCGTGCTGGCCCTCGCGCTCGCGGCCCTCGGCCTCGCGGCGCTGCGCCGCCGCGACATCACCGCGTGAGCCGCGGGACCCGGCCACCGGGCCGGGTCCCGCAGCGATCCGGAGGACAGGACCTAACAGGTGACGCGCAGTTCGCGCAGACCGCGGATGACGTAGCCCTCGTTCCAGGCGGGCTCCGCCGCGAGCTCCAGCCGCGGGGCGCGGCGCAGCAGCGCCGTGAAGGACGCGGCGAGTTCGATGCGGGCCAGCGGCGCGCCGAGGCAGTAGTGGATGCCGGCGCCGAAGGTGATGTGCGGGTTGTCGGCGCGGGAGAGGTCCAGCCGGTCAGGGTCGGGGAAGCGCTCCGGGTCGCGGTTGGCGGAGCCGAAGAGCAGCGCCACCTCGCTGCCGCGCGGGATCACCGTGCCGCCCACCTCGATGTCGTCCAGCACCCAGCGCTCGAACATCTGCAGCGGGGTGTCGAAGCGCAGCAGCTCCTCGATCGCCGTCGGCAGCAGCTCCTCCGGTGCCGCGCGCAGCTCCGCCAGCTGCTCGGGGTGCCGGAAGAGCGTCCACCAGCCGTTGCCGGTGGTGTTGACGGTCGCCTCGTGGCCCGCGTTCAGCAGCAGCACGCAGGTGGAGACCATCTCCTGCTCGGTGAGCCGGTCGCCCTCGTCGTGCGCAGCGATCAGCGCGCTGATCAGGTCCTCGCCGGGCGCCTTGCGGCGTTCGGCGATCAGCTCGCGCAGGTAGGCGGAGAACTCCTCGCTCGCGCGGACCGCCCGGCGCGCGGCCTCCTCGGAGGGGTTGAGCTCGAACATCCCGACGATGTCGGCCGACCAGGGCCGCAGCAGGTGCCGGTCCGCGGCCGGTATCCCCAGCATCTCGGCGATGACGGCCACCGGCAGCGGTTCCGCGACCGTGGCGATGAGGTCGCCGCCGCCCTCCGCGACCAGCCGCTCCACCAGTTCCCCGGCGAGCCGCTGCACGGTCGGCGTGAGCCGCTCGACCGTACGCGGGGTGAACGCCTTGGAGACCAGCCGCCGGATGCGGGTGTGGTCGGGGGCCTCCAGGTCGAGCAGGCCGTTGCCGTTGAGCGTGGTGAAGGGCTCGTGCTCCGGCGGCGGCGCGGTGCGGCCGAACTCCTCGTGGGTGAAGCGGTGCAGGTACGTCCGCCCGAGGCGCCGGTCCCGCAGCAGCGCGCTGACGTCCGCGAAGTGCGGGATGAGCCACTGCCGGCTCGGCTCGAACCAGTGGGCGCGCCCCTCCGCGCGCAGCCGGGCGTACGCGGGGTAGGGGTCGGCGACGAACTGCGGCGACCAGGGATCGAAGGCGGTGGCAGTGCTGCTCATGTGCGGAGACTACCCTCCGCCCGTTCAGCCGCCCGGGGTGACCAGCCGCGCCTCGTAGGCGAAGACCGCCGCCTGGGTCCGGTCGCGCAGCCCCAGCTTCACCAGGACCCGGCTCACGTGCGTCTTGACCGTCGACTCGGCGACCACCAGATGGTCGGCGATCTCCGCGTTCGACAGTCCCTGGGCGACCAGCACGAGCACCTCGGTCTCACGCTCGGTGAGCTCCCCGACCCGGTCCTGGGCGGGCGGCCGGGGGGTGCCCAGCCGGTTGAACTCGGTGATCAGCCGCTTGGTGATCGCCGGGGCGAGCAGCGCGTCGCCGGCCGCCACGATCCGCACCCCGTCCGCGAGCTGACGGGCCGAGGCGTCCTTGAGCAGGAAGCCGGAGGCGCCCGCGCGCAGCGCCTGGTAGACGTACTCGTCCAGGTCGAAGGTGGTCAGCACGAGCACCTTCGCGTCGGCGTCCGCGGCGACGATCTCGCGGGTGGCCTCCAGGCCGTTGAGCTCGGGCATGCGGATGTCCATCAGCACGACGTCCGGCCGCAACGCCGCCACCTGCTCGATCGCCTGCCGTCCGTCGACGGCCTCGCCGACGACCTCGATGTCGGGCTGGGCGCCCAGCAGCACCGAGAAGCCCTCGCGGACCATCATCTGGTCGTCCGCGATCAGCACCCGGATGGTGTTCCCGGTCATGCACGCTCCCCGGGGACCGGGATGAACACGGAGACCTCGTAGCCGCCGTCCTCGGTGGGCCCGTCGGTCATCTCGCCGCTCAGCATCGCCACCCGCTCCCGCATGCCTGCTATGCCGTGTCCCGCTCCGGGTGACGGTTTCACCAGGCCGCGCGGCGGACCGTTGACGACGCGCAGCCCGAGCCCGCCGAGGACGTAACTGACCTCGACCCGGGCGGCGGCGCCCGGCGCGTGCCGCAGGCTGTTGCTCAGCGCCTCCTGGATGATCCGGTACGCCGACAGCTCCACTCCCTGCGGCAGCTCGCGCACCGCGCCGGTCACCGTCCGCTCCACCTCCAGCCCCGCCTCGCGCACGTTGGCCACGAGCCGGTCCAGGTCGGCGAGGGTCGGCTGCGGCGCGTCGGGGGCCTGGTAGTCCTCGGCACGTACGACCCCGAGGACGCGGCGCAGCTCGGTCAGGGCGATGACGGCGTTCTCGCGGATGATCGAGAAGCTCTTGGTCAGTTCCTCGGGCGGGTCCTCCACCCGGTACGGCGCGGCCTCCGCCTGGATCGCGATCACGGACATGTGGTGGGCGACGACGTCGTGCAGCTCACGGGCGATGGTCGTGCGCTCCTCCAGCAGCGTGCGCCGGGTCCGCTCGACCTCGGTCACCGCGACCTGGGCGGCGACCTCCTGCCGGGACTGGCGCAGCCCGCGCACCGCCGACACGACGGACAGCACGACGGCGGAGAGGAAGATCATGATGAACGGGTCCGAGCCGTACCCGCTCGACAGCCCCTGGAAGGCCAGCGCCAGAGCGGCGGTCAGCAGCCACATCTCGGCGGCCACCCGCGCCCGGGTGCGCGCCGCCACCACGCCCAGCACCGTCAGGTGCGAGACGAAGCCGGCGTCCGTCCACGGATACGTGGAGGACCAGCCGGAGCTGAACACCCCGGTGAGCACCGCGGCACCGACGGACAGCCACCACGCGCCGATCGGCCGGAACATCGTGGTGAGCAGGGGCACACCGGCCAGCAGCGCCAGCACGAAGCCGCCCGGCCCGCCCACGCTCTCCGTCGAGACGAACATCAGGAAGACCGTGAAGCAGGTCAGCGCCGCGTGCGGCATCCAGCGCGCGTACCCCCGGAGCCTGCGCGGC
This sequence comes from Streptomyces sp. NPDC006207, assembly GCF_040613835.1. Lineage (NCBI taxonomy): Bacteria > Bacillati > Actinomycetota > Actinomycetes > Kitasatosporales > Streptomycetaceae > Streptomyces > Streptomyces sp. NPDC006207. Next base: position 18,524 of record NZ_JBEXSX010000045.1, read on the forward strand.
ACCACCGCGAACAGCGGGTGCCCGTCGCGCAGCGGTGCCATCGGCCGGAAGGCGAAGCCATCGGTGATCAGGTCGTGCCGCAGCCCGCTGAGGGCGCCGCGGGCCATGCGGAGCTCGGTCCGCAGCGAGGTCTGGCTTGTCTCGGTCACGCTCTCACGGTAGGCAATCCGCGTGTCGCCGTCGTCACCTGCGAAGACGATGTGGGGGCGTCATCCTCAAGTAGGACCTCCCGCAGGAGGACGCCTCACCAGGCGAGCTGGGCGATCTCCTCGGCGACCACGGCCGCCGCGTCCGCCGCCGGGTCGATCACCGGGAAGTGGCCCACGCCCGCCAGCAGGGTCAGCTGGACCTCCTCCCCCGCCTTCGCCGATGCCGCCGCGAAGGCCTCCGCGACCTGCGGCGGTACGACCTCGTCGCGGTCGCCGTGCACGACGGTCACGGGGATGCCGGTGGGCAGCAGCGCGGCCGGGTCGGTCTCGGCGCGGCGCTCGGCGAGCAGTTCGGGCCCGCCCAGCAGTTCGGCGACCGCCCCGGAGCACACGTCGCGCTCCACGGCGGCCTCGAAGTCGGCGATGGGCGCGAGCGCCACCACCCCGCGCAGCGTGGGCGCGCCGGGGCGGTGCCAGCGCGACCCGGCCGGCAGCACGTGCCGGGCGGCCGCCCACAGCGCGAGGTGGCCGCCGGCCGAGTGACCGGTGAGCACGATCCGCCGGACGTCGACGGTGTCCTCGCCCAGGGCGGCCACGGCCAGCGCCGCGACGGCGTCGGTGGCGGCCGCCACGTCGTCGAAGGTGTCCGGCCAGCGGCCCGCGACCGTACCGCCGTCGCCCCGGCGGTACTCCACCGAGGCCACCGCGAAACCGTGCCGGGCGAGCAGGTCCGCGAGCGGTGAGACGTGCGTCCTGTCGTACGGCGCCCGCCAGGCGCCGCCGTGCAGCAGCACGACCAGCGGCCCCGGCCGTGTGCCGCCCGCCCCGGGCCGCGGACGGTAGAAGTCCACGACCTGGTCCGGGTGGTCGCCGTAGGCGGCCGTGGCGTCCGGGGGGACGGGGGCGTGCGAGAACGCGGACGCCTCCTCGGCCGCGGCCCGCTCCGCGGGGTCCCGCGGAGCGGACCGGGGCCCCACCGCGTCGGCGCGGCCGTCGGCGCCCGCCGCAATGGTGTCGCTCGACGAGGTGGGATCGGACATGCGTTACCGCGTCCCTTCCAGGACCTGGGCCAGCACCCGCGCCGCCCGCTCCGCGTCCGCGAAGCGCGTGTACAGCGGGGTGAATCCGAAGCGGAGGATATCCGGCTCGCGGAAGTCGCCGACGACGCCCCTGGCGATCAGCTCCCCCATCACCGCGCCCGCCCCGGGGCAGCGCAGCGCGACCTGGCTGCCCCGCTCGGCGTGCGCGGCCGGGGTGACCGACCGTACGGCGCCGTCCGGCACGTACGCCGCGACGCACTCCAGGAAGAAGTCGGTGAGGGCGAGGCTCTTGGCCCGAACGGCGTCCAGGGACACGCCGTCCCAGACGTCGAGGGCCGTGTCCAGCGCCAGCAGCGACAGGATCTCCGGGGTACCGACCCGGCCGCGGACGCTGCCGTCGGCGGGCCGGTAGGCGGCCTCCATCGCGAACGGGTCGCGGTGGGAGTTCCAGCCGGGGAGCGGGGAGTCGAAGCGCGGCTGCAGGTCACGGCGGACGTACAGGTACGCGGGCGCGCCGGGGCCGCCGTTGAGGTACTTGTACGTGCAGCCGACGGCCAGGTCCACGCCGTGCTCGTCCAGGCCGACCGGCAGGGCCCCGGCCGTGTGGCAGAGGTCCCAGACCACCAGGGCGCCGGCCGCGTGCACGGCGGCGGTGGTGGCCGGCAGGTCGTGCAGCCGGCCGGTGCGGTAGTCCACGTGGTTGACCAGCGCGACGGCGGTGCGCGGGCCCGCCGCGGCGGCGACCTCCGCGGCGTCGACCGCGCGGATCGCGCACCCGGTCATACGGGCGGCGGACTCCGCGATGTACCCGTCCGTGGGGAAGGTGGCGGCGTCGACCAGCACCTCGTCACGGGCCGGATCGGTCTGCCGGGCCATCCGGACGGCGCCGACGACGGCCTTGAAGACGTTGACGCTGGTGGAGTCCCCGGCCACGACCTGGCCGGGTCCGGCGCCTATGAGCGCGCCGATGCGGTCGCCGATCCGCTCCGGCGCCGTCCACCAGCCGCTCTCGGTCCAGGAGCGGATGCGCAACTGCCCCCACTCGCGCGCGACCACGTCCGCCATCCGGTCCTGCACCCCGGCGGGCAGCGCGCCCAGCGAGTTGCCGTCCAGGTAGATCACGTCGTCCAGCACGAAGCGGTCGCGGAGCTTGGCCAGCTCGTCGGCGGTGTCGAGGCGGGCGGCCCGCGCCGCCGGGGACTCGGTGGGCTTCATCGCGTCAGACATGGCTGCGGGCCGTCCAGAGCTCGGGGAACACGTTCTTGGTCGCGCGCTTCTCCAGCCAGGAGACCCCGGCGGAGCCTCCGGTGCCGGTCTTGGCGCCCATCGCGCGGCGGGTCGCCACCAGGTGGTCGTTGCGCCAGCGCCACACCAGCTCGGCCACCTCGGTCAGCGCCTCGCCCAGCCGGACGAGTTCGTCCTCCTGGTCACCGGAGTAGACGGCCTGCCAGGCCCGCTCGACCGCCGGGTCGGCCTCGTAGCGCTGCGAGAGGTCGTCGCGCTGCGGGACGTCGTGGCCGCGGCGGGCCAGCAGCCGCAGCACCTCGTCGTAGAGGCTGGGTTCGTGCAGCGCCTTCTGCAGCTCGTCGTGCACCCGCGGCGCGCCGCGGTGCGGGACCAGCATCGACGCGGACTTCTCACCGAGCAGGAACTCCATGCGCCGGTACATCGCCGACTGGAAGCCCGAGCCCTCGCCGAGGGCGGCGCGGTAGGCGTTGAACTGCGCCGGGGTGAGGTGGGCGATCGGCTCCCACGAGGCGTTGAGCGACTGCAGTTCGTAGGTGCTGCGCTTGAGCGCGGCCAGCGCTGTGGGCAGGTCGTCGGCCGCGAGCGCACGGGAGGCGGTCTCCCACTCGTGCACGATGACGGTGAACCACAGCTCCATGACCTGGGTGGTCACCAGGAAGACCATCTCGCCGGGGTCGTCGGAGCGGGGGTGCTGCAGATGGGTGAGGACGTCGGCCTGGACGTAGTCCTCGTACGGGGTGGTCCCTTCGAAGTCCAGGCTCGGGGCCTCGGGGGCCGCCTGGGAAACGTCGGGGCGGTGGGACATCGGTGTCTCCGTGGATACGAGCTACCGGGTAGCGGTCTGTCCCGCGCGCCGTCGCGGCGGGACCCCGGTCCCCTCGGGCCCGCGCCCTACCGGCGCCGGGCCCAACGGGCATCATGCGTGGTCAGAGCACGCTACGGCAAGACCTGCCCGGCGCGCGCGCCGGACAGGTCGGGGGTGGATGCCGTGGTCAGCGGCGGGGCGGTGGCTCAGCCGAGGGTGTCGGCGGCGGTCTGGGAGGAGTCCCGCAGGAAGGTGCTGCAGCGCTCGTACTCCTCCTGCTCGCCGATCGCCTGGGCGGCGCGCGCCAGGGCGTGCAGGGCCCGCAGGAAGCCGCGGTTGGGCTCGTGCTCCCAGGGCACCGGGCCGTGGCCCTTCCAGCCGTTGCGGCGCAGCGCGTCCAGGCCGCGGTGGTAACCGGTGCGGGCGTAGGCGTACGACTCGACGACCCGGCCGCCCTCGAAGGCGTCGTCCGCGAGCTGCGCCCAGGCCAGGGAGGACACCGGGTACTTGGCGGCGACCTCGGAGGGGGCCGCTCCGGAGGCGAGCAGCTCGCGCGGCTCGGGGTCGTCGGGCAGGTTCGTCGGGGGCGGTCCCCCGAGCAGGTTCTCGTGAATGGCCATGGGTTCCAGTATGGCCGGGGCCCGGCCCTCCGCGTGGAAGGGCCGGGCCCGGTGCGTACCGCCGTGCGGGGCGGTTACTTGAGCTTGGTGCCGGCGGAGCGCAGGTCCTGGCAGGCCTCGAGGACGCGGGCGGCCATGCCGGCCTCGGCCAGCTTGCCCCAGCTGCGCGGGTCGTAGGTCTTCTTGTCGCCGACCTCGCCGTCGATCTTCAGCACACCGTCGTAGTTGCGGAGCACGTGGTCCGCGACCGGACGGGTGAAGGCGTACTGCGTGTCGGTGTCGATGTTCATCTTGACCACGCCGTTCTCCAGCGCGGTGGCGATCTCCTCCTTGGTGGAGCCGGAGCCGCCGTGGAAGACGAAGTTGAACGGGTCCTGCTTGCCGAACTTGGCGGCCACGCCCTCCGCGAGCTCCTTCAGCAGCTCGGGACGGAGCACGACGTTGCCCGGCTTGTAGACGCCGTGGACGTTGCCGAAGGATGCGGCGAGCAGGTACCGGCCCTTCTCGCCCAGGCCCAGCGCCTCGGCGGTGCGGATGGCGTCCTCGACCGTGGTGTACAGCTTGTCGTTGATCTCGTGGGTGACGCCGTCCTCCTCGCCGCCGGTGGGGGTGATCTCCACCTCGAGGATGATCTTCGCCTTGGCGGCCTCGGCCAGCAGCTCCTGGGCGATGGCGAGGTTGTGGTCGAGGGTCTCGGCGGAGCCGTCCCACATGTGCGACTGGAACAGCGGGTTGCGGCCGGCCGCCACGCGCTCCTGGGAGATCGCCAGCAGCGGGCGCACGTAGCCGTCCAGCTTGTCCTTCGGGCAGTGGTCGGTGTGCAGCGCGATGTTGACGGGGTACTTCTCGGCGACGACGTGCGCGAACTCGGCCAGCGCCACCGAACCGGTGACCATGTCCTTCTTGTACTGGCCACCGAGGAACTCGGCGCCGCCCGTCGAGATCTGGACGATGCCGTCGCTCTCCGCCTCCGCGAAGCCGCGCAGCGCGGCGTGCAGGGTCTGGGTCGAGGTCACGTTGATGGCCGGGTAGGCGAACTTGCCGGCCTTCGCCCGGTCGAGCATCTCGTTGTAGATCTCGGGGGTTGCGATGGGCATCTGTCCGCTCCTTGTGATGTGCGGGTTGTTCGGTGAGTGACCCTGACCTGGGATCGACGTCATCGTCGCCCCCATCTTGGCAGACTTGCGCGAGAGCTCCACACACTGCGCAGCACGGACATACCTCAGGGGTGAAGGGTTTCACGTGAAACCCTTCACCCCTGAGGGAAAGCCCAGGTCAGACGGCCAATCAGCCCAGACCGAGATCGTCCAGACCGAAGGCGCGGACGTACGGGAGACCCGCCTCCGCGATGGCCCCGGCGGCGCCCCGCTCGACGATCACGGCGACGGCCACGACCTCGGCGCCGGCCTCGCGCGCGGCCTCCACCGCGGTCAGCGGCGAGCCGCCGGTGGTCGAGGTGTCCTCGACCACCAGCACCCGGCGGCCCGTGATGTCCGGCCCCTCGATGCGGCGCTGCATGCCGTGCGCCTTCTGCGCCTTGCGCACCACGAAGGCGTCCAGCCGGCGGCCGCGGGCCGCGGCGGCGTGCAGCATCGAGGTGGCGACCGGGTCGGCGCCGAGGGTGAGCCCGCCGACGGCGTCGAAGTCCAGGTCGGCGGTGGCGTCGAGCATCACTTGACCCACCAGCGGAGCGGCTTCGGCGTCCAGCGTGATCCGGCGCAGGTCGATGTAGTAGTCGGCCTCGAGACCCGAGGAGAGGGTCACCTTGCCGTGCACCACGGCCTTGTCCTTGATCTGCTGCAGCAGGGCATCACGCGCGTCGCTCATGGCCACGAGCCTAGCCCAGCGGCTCCCAGGCCCAGGTGGCGCGCATCTCCAACGGGTCGATCGGGGTGACCAGACGCGGCGCGGTGTTCAGCCCGTCCGGGGGGCCCGACTGCGGTTCCACGCAGATGGCCGGGGGCTGTTCGTCGTAGACGACGACCCACTCGGCGGGGCTGGTGATCCGCAGCCGCAGCTCGCCCGGCCACGTCAGGGTGACGTCCACACCGTCCGGCATGCCGAAGCAGTCGTCCCAGGGGCGGGGCCCCGGCTCCACCCGGCGGCCGGTGGGCAGGTGGTCCTCGCCGCGCTCCTCCATCCAGCCGGGGGTGAAGTCGATCAGGGCGTCCTGCCCGCCCCGGCCGAGGTTGCGCAGGAACCAGGGGTGCCAGCCGGCCTGGGCCGGGAAGGAGTCGTCCGTGGTCTCCACGCTCATCGTGAGGTCCAGGCGGTCCTCGGACAGCTCGAAGCGCTGGCTGACCCGGCCTTTGTACGGCCAGGGCTCGGCCAGGTCGTAGTAGAAGCAGACGCTGGTGCCGGTGGCGCCCGGGGCCTTGTGCCAGGCGACGTGCCGGCCGGTGCCGTGGATGGCGTGCGGGCCCGCGTCCCGCGGCATCTGGTGCAGCACCCCGCCGTTGCGGAACTGCCCGTCCCGGGTGCGGCCGCACCACGGGACCATCGGGAAGGACCCGAAGTTGGGGCCCTGCCGCAGCAGCTCGACGCCGCCGACGGTCAGCGAGCCGACACGGCAGCCGAGATCCGGAAGGATCGTCAGCCGCGCCGGTCCGGCTTCGAGTTGGACTGCGTGCTCGTCGTCTCGCCCGTCAGGGGTCTCATCCGTGGCCACGGATGAGACCCTACGGGAACGAGCGCCTGCGCCGCCGCAGCACCCGCCCCGCGACCACGGCCGACAGCAGCAGCGCCGCCGCGACCGGCGCGTAACGGCGCAGCGACGCGGCCGCGGCGCCGCTCTGCGGTGCGGGCACCGGGGCGTAGCGGCCGCGCGGCGGGGCGTGGTCGACCTCCTCGGCGCTGCGGCCGATCAGGGTGCGGCGGGCGTGCGCGGCCTCCGCGGGCAGGTCGATCCCGGCCGGGTCCTCGGGGACCCTGGCCACCGCCTCCGCTCCGGGCAGCACCTCGCCGACGGCCTCCGCGCCGTCCGCGTCCTCCAGCTCGGGGAGCTCCTCCAGCTCACGCAGCTCCTGGGCGTCGTGCCCGGCGAACTCGTCGAGCTGCGCGGGCAGGTCGTCGGCGAGGTCCTCGACACCGGCGTCCTCCACAACCGGCTCGGGCGCCCCGGCCGGTGCCTGCTCCTCCAGGTCGGAGGTGAGCGCGGCGACGAAACGGTCCAGCAGGCGGTGGCCGGCGGAGGTGACCGTCGCCTCCTCGTACTCGCCGAGCCGCCCGTCGGCCTGCACGGTGCCGGTGAAGGTCAGCAGGGCACCGCCCGACACGGCGTCCACGCCGAGCTCCAGCGCCAGCTTGACCGTGCCCGCGCCGCGCGACTCCACCGCCTCGCCCTCGACGGCCAGCCCGCCGCCGCGCGGGACCAGTCGCAGCGTGCCGCGGTAGGTGATGGTCGAGCCGCCGATCCGGAGCCTCAGCCGGCCGGCGAGCCCCTCCTCGGCGCCGGCGTCCCGCTGGAGGCCGGGCACGCAGCGCGCCACGCGCTCCAGGTCGGCGAGGGACCGGCGAATGGTTTCGGCCGGAAACGGAACGAACACCTCATGCGGCTCCATGCCGCGAGCCTAATCCGCCGGGCGGTGCTTCGGTGCCGATTCACCGCCGGTTCGCCCTCACCCGGAGCGCGGATGCATCAGCGTCGACGGGGGCAGGTCACGCAGCGGGGACCGCGCGGCCCGCCGGACCGCCGAGGCGAGCACGGCGGGGGACAGCGACCGCAGCCGCGGCGCGTCCGCGGGCAGCCGCGGGGCCGGGGCGCGGTGCCGGGCGGCGAGGACGAAGCCCCAGTCCTCGTCCTCGCGGCCGGTGCCGATCCAGTAGTCGGCGGTGCGCAGCCCGGACGCCCGTACCGTCGCGTCGACGGTCCAGAAGCCGCGCCGGGCGGCGCCGGGCGCTCCCGCGTGCACCGCGAGCCGCCCACCCGGGGCGAGCACGCGCCCGGCCAGCCCGTAGAACTCCTGCGAGTACAGCTTGGCGCTGCGCGAGATCCCCGGGTCGGGGAGGTCGGCGAGCACGACGTCGTACCCGCCCGGCGGTCGCGGCGGGCCCTCCTGCCGCAGCCAGTCGAAGACGTCCGCGGCGGCCACCTCGACCCGGGGGTCGCGGTAGGCGTGCCGGTTGAGGCGGGCCAGCGCCGCGTCGTCCCGCGCCAGGGCGACGAGCCGGGCGTCGGGGTCGACCAGGGTCACCGAGCCGACCCCCCGGTAGCGCAGCACCTCGCGCAGCGCGAGCCCGTCGCCACCGCCGAGGATCAGCACCCGGCGGTGCCGGCCCGCCATGGCGGGGTGCACCAGCGCCTCGTGGTAGCGGTACTCGTCCCGGTCGCGGACCCGCAGCCGGCCGTCGAGGAAGAGCTGCAACGGAGCCGAGGTGAGCACGACCTCCTGGACGGCGGTCTGCTCGGCGAACCGCACGTCGCCGCCGTACACCGCCTGCCGGGCCGCCCGCTCGAACGGCCCGGCGGCCCAGGCCGCCGCCGCCAGCACCGCGAGGACCACGAGGTTGGCGGCGATCAGCCGGGCCCTGGCACGTGGCGTGACGTCACTGCGGAAGAGCCAGAGCACGATGGCGCCGCCCGCCACGGCGTTGACCGCGCCCGTGACGAGCGCCCCGGTCAGCTGGCCGTAACAGGGCAGCAGCAGGAAGGGGAAGGCCAACCCGCCGACCAGCGCGCCCACGTAGTCCGCGGCGAAGAGGTCGGCGACCGCACCGCCCGCGTCCTGCCGCCGGACCCGCTGGATCAGCGTCATCAGCAGCGGTATCTCGGCGCCGATGAGAACGCCGATCGCGAAGGCGAAGACCGCCATCGCGGGCCGGGACTGGCCGAACCAGGCAAAGCTGGCGTACAGCGCCATCACCGAGAGCCCGCCGACCAGCGCCAGCACGATCTCGACGGCCGCGAAGCCGATCGCCGGCGCGCAGCTGAGCCGCTTGGCCAGCAGGGAGCCGACGCCCATGGCGAAGACCATCACGGACAGCACGATCGACGCCTGCGTCACGGAGTCGCCGACCAGGTACGAGGCGAGGGCGACCAGTTCGAGCTCGTACACCAGGCCGCAGGCGGCGCAGACGAAGACCGCGGCCAGGACCAGCGCCCTGGCCGCGGCCACCGGGACGGGGAGCCGCAGCCTGCAGACGCGCGGGGCGGCCCGGGCCGTACGGGAGGTGGACTGGTCGATCATGCTTGCACGCTATGTCAGGTATGTGGCGGTCCACGTCACCCACAGGGGTGCAATTCGTGGCACTTGGCGGCGCGTTGACGCCGTGTCGGCCACGGGCGTACCACCGCGCTCACGGCTGCGCGCTGAGGGTCGAACGGGTCGCCACCAGGCGTCCTTCCTGGGGGTACGCGTGCCAGGTGCGCCACAGGACGCTGCCGCCGCGGTACTGCACCAGCATCGCGGTGAAGGCGTGCGGATCACCCGGGAACGTCCCCGCGAGGCCATTGGGGTGATCGGCCACCAGCGCGAGCAGCTCCTGCGCCCGCCCCGCGAAGCCTCCCCGGGAGAGCGTCTCGATCCGCGCCGCGAACTCGTAGTCCCAGCCGGCGATCCGCCGCGCCACACCGAACGGCAGCGGCGCGCTGGTGCCCGGCAGGCAGGCGACGGTCTCCGAGCAGCGGCCGCGGGCCGAGTCCAGGATGACCTGGTGGGAGGCGCCGAGCAGCCGCAGCTGAACCTGGACGCCGGGGGCCGCGGGCGCGTCGGAACCGGCGCCCGGGAGCTCGCGGTCGAGCACGGCGAGCGCCGGCAGCTCGTCCTTCCCCAGACACCAGGCCAGGTCGCCGGCGCGGGTGTCGGTGTAGGCGGTCTGAAGCATGGTGAGCATGAAGTCGGCTCCGCAGGCACATCGCGAGCAAGCGAGGGGAGGTCACGGGCATGGTGGGAGAGGACGCGCCGACCCGCGCCTGTGGGGGGAGAACGTCCGTCGGCTCGTGCCCACGAGGGGTCGGTGAATACGCAATCATGAATGGCGCGTCGCCTTCAGCGTTTTTACCCATCTCCACCCCCTTTACATCCGCAAGGGCCCGGACGGGTTCAGGTGTTCACTACAAATGCGCCCGACGGGTGAGTAACCCACCGGGCGCATATGCGATTCGGCACGGGCAATACGCAATTTCGTATCGTCAGCTTCCGCCGCCGCAGCCCCCGCCGCCACAGCCCCCGCCGCCACAGCCACCGCCGCCCCCGCCGCACGAGCTCCCGCCGCCGCAGGAGTGGTGGCCTCCCCCGTGGTGGCCACCGCCTCCCCCGTCGGAGGAGCCCGCGTCCCCCGCCCACCAGCCGGCCCCGGCGCCCCCGGCGGAGGAGCTGTACGAGTGCCGCCGGCCCCTCCGCCGGCCGCCCTTCCTCGCCGCCAGGACGACGAGCCCCACTATCGCGCCGAAGACGAGCAATACGACCAACGCGCCCATCGTTCCCACCCCCGCTTTCCGTGCTTTTCGTTGTGCGACGGTGATGCCCCCGCGGTCCGCGGCCGAAAGCAAAGTTGAGGAAGTCCAGAGGTTTCCGGGTACGCGAAGGCCCCTGGTCTGCATCGGAACCAGAACCAGGGGCCAAGGGTGGGCGACTGGGCCGTCTAGGGGCCGTGATCTTCAACGTGCGGCGGCCCAAGGACTCGATCAACGGCTCGCCGGGATCGCTCGCGGCTGTTGGGCATCAGGTGCGCGTACACGCGAAGGGTCATCGCCGGGTCGGCGTGTCCCATGTACTCGCTCACGGCCTTCACGCTCTCCCCGGAGTCGAGGAGTACCGAGGCGTAGAAGTGCCGGAGGGCGTGCATGCCGTGTTCACGGGCGGAGACGTAGCGCTTCCCTTCCTCCGCCTCCGGGATGAGGCCGATCGAGGCGAGAGCGGGCTTCCAGTCGTGGGCGTTGAAGTTGCTCCGCCACACGATGCCTCCGCCGGCGTTGGTGAACAGCAGGCGAGCTGTCACCTCACCGACGAACGCCCCGTCGAGATCGCCGACATCATCATCCCCGGCGACCGCTACTCACTGAGCTACGAGTTCCGCGTCACCGACGAAGACGATCCGACAACCGACTGAGCTGCACTGTTACGGATTTCTCTACCTCATCAAGGCGCTCCCGCCGCGCAGAGCGCGGCGGCGCGAGGGGTGCCTGAGGAGGCAACCCTCTGTGGCTGGGGCGGTCGGCTCCACGGTTTTACACAGCCACCATGGGGCGAGCCTCGAAGATCGGGACCCACATCGGGCTATTGCGGGCAGGCAGGGAGCCAGCCCGATTCGCGGCCAGCGTACGGGCCCCGATCTCTCGCCCCATGGCAGCTCCCGTGCAAAGCCGCTACGCCAACCTTGACGCCGGGCGAACGGAGGTCACCGGGGAATCTGCTGCCCGGCCTCGGTAAGGACGAGCGTGAGGCGACCCAGCCACTCGAAGTCTTCCGGGTACTCCCAGTTGTCAGCATCGGCCAGCAAGGCTGGAAGGTCGTGCCGTGGGATGGATGGTCCAGGCTGAAGTCCCGGTGTGCCGTCAACGGTGGTCCAGGGGATGCAGCGGGAGACTTCAATCCATCCCTTGTCGATGAGCGGCAGAAGGATTGCCGCAAGCTCGGTGGGACCGGCGGATGCCAACGGTTCATCCAGATCTCCCCGGACGCCCGGCAGGATGTCAATCTCCGTCGCATTGATCATGAATGCGCGCTCTGCTGACGACAGCTCGTCTGTTGCGGGGTAGCTCACCTCGGGATTGTCCCAGTTGCAGAAGAGGCGGCGGCATCGCTAGCTCTCGGGCCGTTGCTGGGCCGTCTACGGGTGGCCAACAGTGACAAACGACGACAGCGGCCGACCGCCGCTCCGCAGGTCAGAAGTTGGGATACAGAAGGAAGCGCAGGTCAGGGATGCGCCGAATCACTTCCAGAAGAACTGACCGGCTCGTCGACTGCGAACCCGCCGGGTGCGTCTAGTGCTTCCCAACCACCCGCCTCCACGCACCACGCGCAGCGAAAAACAGAACGGTGCTGATGACGAGGGCGACGAGGATACTCGGCACGTCGCCGCCGCCCACAGCGCCGTTGATGGCACTGTTGAGGCCGCCGACCGCAAAAACGGAGAGCACGAAGGCCAGGACCGTCCAGAGAGCGCGATTCATGGGCGAACCATAGTGCGTGCCACACGCGTGCCACGTCGGGCGGGGTCGCAGGGGGAGCCACGGGGAACAGCGGCGACGGGACCGCGTTGCCGCAGGTCAGCGTCCGCCCAGGTGAGGCGCAGTCCGCGGCCTCAGTCTTCCAAACTGGCGCTCCCCGCTTCGAGTGCGGCGGCGCTTGCCTGAGCCATTGAGGCTCCGGTTCGCCAACGAGCCCGCAGAACTCCGTCGTTGTCTGGCATGACAGCTGTGAACAGAGGGACACTTTCACCCGCGTACGTGGACAGTAGTACGGCGGCGCGGGCGCTGCGCATACGTGCGGTCAGCTCCGGGAATGCGGTCTCGTCGGCGATGGCGCTGTGGATGCGACCGTCGTTGTCCTGCCAGACGCCTTCGACGAGACCTTCTGCGGGGAGGGCTTCCAGGACGGCATTGATGTCGGAGGACAAGGGCGGCCAGACGGACAGACGGGCCCGGGGAGCCATTCCGGCGCGAACCGTGTCGACGGTGTCGCGGTCGAGGTGGTGCCATCGTGAGGCGCCTTCGAGATACGTCTCTTCCAGGATTCCGGCGCTGCCGTTGGTGACTGCCCTGTGCAGGTCGGCCCAGAAGTCGTCATCGCCGGGCCGCTGGGTGACCTGCTCCTCCTCTTCGGCCTCGAAGGCATACGGGGAGGCGTCCAGGCGTTCTGGGAACAGTCCGAGCTCCCGGGTGTGGGCCAACGCTTCCTCGCAAGGCCGGCTGCTGCTGATGTAGAGGTACTGGTCCCATCCCACATGGACCGCGAACGTGCCTTCGGCCTCCAACCGGCACCAGGCACCGTTGTCGCGCAACATGGCGCGCACCAGCTGCAGCCCGATTTCGAGCGATACTTCTGCCCCGTCATAGAAACCGACAGGGCCAGCAGGGAAGAGCCCGTCCAGCCCAAAGCCGTCCACCGCAGGCTCCACACCGAAGTGCGCGAGGGACGGGACCTGTGGTTCAGGTACGGCCAGGTGATCGACACCGGTGTCCCTGGCAAAGGCCGCGACCGCCTAAAGGTAAGACGCCTCGACCTCGCCGTGATCGCTGACGGTGTCCTCACTGCCGGTGTAATGCCCGTGTGCGTCACGGTCGGCGGGGTCGTACTTGGTGACGCGGTAGACGTAGGGGAGCTGCACATTGCCATCTTCCCCCACGGCCGCCGTGCCCCTGGCGTGCCCGATCAGACGGTGAACCGCGGGGAATCACGGTGCCAGCAGGCATGAAGAAGGGGCGCCCCCGTGTCTTGGGGCACCCCTTCTGTCCAGCGCCTTCGCCGGCCTACTGCGGAGAGTGTGGGATTTGAACCCACGGTGACATCGCTGCCACGACGGTTTTCAAGGTCGTTCTCGGGCTTGACGCAGCCATTGAGGCTCCGCCGGCCTCAGGCCTGCAGGTGTGGCCAGCCGTCCTGATTCGAGAATGTCTCGAAGCAGTAGCGCGTGGACCGATCCCACTCCTGCCCGGTTGCCAGTTCGTAGGCCTGATCAGGCACGTAGAGGAGCGACTCGCCGTCGCGCGTAGGGGCGGTGTACGGGGCGAACTGGTCGACGTCGAAGAACACGGACTCCCAGACGGATTGGCCGGCAGCCACCACAGCACAGCGTGCATACAGGAAGCTGTCTGCGGATTGCGGGAGGGGTTCACCGTCTCGCAGCGTCAGGTCGGCGACGGGCAGGCTGCCGAACTTCTCCTGATCCAGACGGTACAACGCCTCGGCCAGGCGCTCTGCGAAGCCTTGGATGTCGGGAACCGGGCGATTACTCAGCTCTGCAGCAAGGCGGCGGCAACCAGCTTCATCAGTCTTACCGCCCAGGGTGTCTATCAATGCCCAGAAGTCAGCCCAGGTCATCATCATGGCCAGAGCGTACGGCCCGGCGATCCTGGGCCGTCTGTGGGCCGTCCGAGGGCAGCCAACGACGACAGACGACGCCAGACGACGACGGCCTCCCCCCTGGTCAGAGGGGGCGCGTTGGGTACCACCGCAGGTGCTCACCCACGAAGCTACGTTGAGGAAGTCCAGAGGTTCGGCGGAGGATGGCGGGCATGACCTCCTCGCGACCCCCGCTCAACCGCGCACTCGCCGAGTTCGGGACCACGATCTTCGCCGAGATGTCCGCCCTCGCCGTCCGCACCGGTGCGATCAACCTCGGCCAGGGCTTCCCGGACACCGACGGCCCCGAGGAGGTGCGCGAGGCCGCCGTGCGCGCGCTGCGCGACGGCCGCGGCAACCAGTACCCGCCCGGGCCCGGTGTGCCCGAACTACGCCTGGCCGTCGCCGAGCACCAGCTGCGCTTCCACGGGCTCGGCTTCGACCCCGGCACCGAGGTGCTGGTCACCGCGGGCGCCACCGAGGCCATCGCGGCCACCATGCTCGGGCTGCTGGAACCGGGCGACGAGGTGATCGCCTTCGAGCCCTTCTACGACTCGTACGCCGCCTGCATCGCCATGTCCGGCGCCCGCCGCGTCCCGCTCACCCTGCGCGCGCCGTCCTTCCGCCCGGACCTGGACGCCCTGCGCGCGGCGGTCACCCCGCGGACCCGGCTGCTGCTGCTCAACAGCCCGCACAACCCGACCGGCATGGTCCTCACCCGGCAGGAGCTGGCGGCGATCGCGGAGCTGGCCGTCGAGCGCGACCTGATCGTGGTCACCGACGAGGTCTACGAGCACCTGACGTACGGCACGGAGCACGTGCCGCTCGCGTCCTTCCCGGGGATGCGCGACCGCACGGTCACCATCTCGAGCGCGGGCAAGACGTTCTCGTTCACGGGCTGGAAGGTCGGCTGGGTGACCGCCGCCCCCGTCCTGGTCGACGCGGTGCGCGCGGCCAAGCAGTACCTGACGTACGTGAGCGCGGGGCCGTTCCAGTACGCCGTGGCCGAGGCGCTCCGGCTGCCGGACGCCTACTACCGGGACTTCCGCGAGGACCTGCGGCGCAAGCGGGACCTGCTCTCCGACGGCCTGGAGGCGGCCGGGTTCCGGGTCTTCCGCCCGGAGGGCACGTACTTCGTGACCACCGACATCCGGCCGCTCGACGAGAAGGACGGCCTGGCGTTCTGCCGGGCGCTGCCCGAGCGCTGCGGGGTGGTGGCGGTGCCCAACGTGATCTTCTACGACGACGCGGAGGAGGGCCGCAGCCTGGTGCGCTTCGCCTTCTGCAAGCGCGAGGACGTGCTGCGCGAGAGCGTGGAGCGGCTGCGCCGGCTCTGAGGCCGTGGGCGGGCCGGGGCCGGTCGGGGCGCGCGTCCGGCCGGGACCGGAGCAGGACAGCCCGCCCGCGCACGCCCGCTCACCGGCGGTCGCGTGGCGGACGGGCTGCCCTCGTGCGGTCCGTGTACGCCCGTGGGGGCGCGCTCAGTCCTCGCCGTCGCCGTCGTCGTCCGTGGACTCCGCGTCCTTCTCCAGCCCGAGGGCCTCGAGGATCCACTTCTCGAACTCGATGGAGGCCCGGACCCAGCTGACGGTGCTGGAGACGAAGTGCTCCAGGCCGACGCCGAGGCCGATCAGCATCTGGGCCTCGCCGATCAGACGGACCGTGCCGTCGTCGTGCGTGTGGGTGTAGACCTTCGGCCACAGGGTGCGGCGGTTCCAGTCGTCGAGCGCCTCGTGCAGCTGAGGCTTGTCCTCGATGCTGTACGGCCGGTCGTAGAAGGTGCGGACCGCGAAGATCTGCTGGTCCTCCTCCCCGCGGAACATGAAGTAGGTGCGGAACTCCTCCCACGGCGCGGCGAGGTCGCCCTCCTCGTCGACGACGTACTTGAGCTCCATCTGCTCCAGCAGCTGCTTGACCAGATCCTGGTCAGGAATGACCACGTTCCCGGCAGGGCCGGGCTGGGGGTCCGGCTGGCCCCCGAAATTCGGAATCGAGGACGGGTCGATGCTCACCTTGCAGTTCCCTTCGTACGGATACACCCATCCTCCCTCACCGCGGGCCGCGCCGTGCAAGCGCGGCCCGCCGTGCCCTGTTCGCGTGCCGTTCCCGGGGTGCCTCAGAGGGTCTTGCCGGTGGTCGCGCCCACCAGCAGCCGGTCGCCGACCCGCTCGACCCGCACCGTGTCGCCGTCCCTGACCTCGCCGGCCAGGATCTCCCTGGCCAGCTGGTCGCCGATGGCGGTCTGCACCAGCCGGCGCAGCGGACGGGCGCCGTAGGCGGGGTCGTTGCCCTCCTCGGCGAGCCAGTCCAGGGCCTCGTCGGTGACGTCGAGGGCGATCCGCCGGTCGCGCAGCCGGGCCGCCAGGCGGTCGGTCTGCAGCCGGGCGATGCGGCGCAGCTCGTCCTTGTTCAGGGCGCTGAAGACCACGATGTCGTCGAGCCGGTTGAGGAACTCGGGCTTGAACGAAGCCCGCACCGTCTCCAGCACGCTCTCCCTCTTCTGCTCGTCGCCGAGCACCGGGTCGACCAGGTACTGGCTGCCGAGGTTGGAGGTGAGGACGAGGATGGTGTTGCGGAAGTCGACCGTACGGCCCTGGCCGTCGGTGAGCCGGCCGTCGTCGAGCACCTGGAGCAGGACGTCGAAGACCTCGGGGTGGGCCTTCTCCACCTCGTCCAGCAGCACCACGGAGTACGGGCGGCGACGCACCGCCTCGGTCAGCTGACCGCCCTCCTCGTAGCCGACGTAGCCGGGAGGGGCACCGACCAGGCGGGCGACGGAGTGCTTCTCTCCGTACTCGCTCATGTCGATGCGGACCATGGCCCGCTCGTCGTCGAAGAGGAAGTCCGCCAGCGCCTTGGCCAGCTCGGTCTTGCCGACACCGGTCGGGCCGAGGAAGAGGAAGGAACCGGTCGGGCGGTCGGGGTCGGCGATGCCGGAGCGGGAGCGGCGCACCGCGTCGGACACCGAGCGCACGGCCTCGCCCTGGCCGATCAGGCGCTTGCCGAGCTCCTCCTCCATGCGCAGCAGCTTCTGCGTCTCGCCCTCCATCAGGCGGCCGGCCGGGATGCCGGTCCAGGCGGCGACCACGTCGGCGACGTCGTCCGGGCCGACCTCCTCCTTGACCATGGTGCCCCGCTTGGCCACCTCCTCGGCCTCGGTGGCCTCGGCGAGCTCCGCCTCCAGCTTCGGCTTCTCGCCGTACAGCAGCTTGGACGCGGCCTCGAAGTCGCCGTCGCGCTGGGCGCGCTCGATCCGGGTGGTCAGGTCGTCCAGACGCTCCTTGAGCTCACCGACCCGGTTCAGGCCCTCCTTCTCCTTCTGCCAGCGGGCGGTGAGGCCGCGCAGTTCCTCGTCCTTGTCGGCGAGGTCCTTGCGCAGCTTCTCCAGACGCTGCTTGGACGCCTCGTCGGTCTCCTTCTCCAGCGCCATCTCCTCCATGCGGAGGCGGTCGACGGAGCGCTGCAGCTCGTCGATCTCGACCGGCGAGGAGTCGATCTCCATGCGCAGCCGCGAGGCGGCCTCGTCGACCAGGTCGATGGCCTTGTCGGGCAGGAAGCGGGCGGTGATGTAGCGGTCGGAGAGGGTCGCGGCCGCGACCAGGGCGGCGTCGGCGATCTGCACCTTGTGGTGCGCCTCGTAGCGTCCCTTGAGACCGCGCAGGATCGCGATGGTGTCCTCGACGCTGGGCTCGGCCACCAGCACCTGCTGGAAGCGGCGCTCCAGGGCCGGGTCCTTCTCGATCCGCTCGCGGTACTCGTCGAGGGTGGTCGCGCCGACCATGCGCAGCTCGCCGCGGGCCAGCATCGGCTTGAGCATGTTGCCCGCGTCCATCGCGGAGTCCCCGCCGGCGCCCGCGCCGACGACGGTGTGCAGCTCGTCGATGAAGGTGATGATCCGGCCGTCGCTGGCCTTGATCTCCGCCAGCACGGCCTTCAGCCGCTCCTCGAACTCGCCGCGGTACTTGGCGCCCGCGACCATCGCGCCCAGGTCCAGGGCGACCAGCCGCTTGTTGCGCAGGCTCTCGGGCACGTCGCCCTTGACGATCCGCTGGGCCAGGCCCTCGACGACGGCCGTCTTGCCGACGCCGGGCTCGCCGATGAGCACCGGGTTGTTCTTGGTGCGCCGGGAGAGCACCTGCACCACGCGCCGGATCTCGTTGTCCCGGCCGATCACCGGGTCGAGCTTGCCCTCGCGGGCCGCCGCGGTGAAGTCCGTGCCGTACTTCTCCAGCGCCTTGTACGTGCCCTCGGGGTCGGGTGTCGTCACGCGCTGACCTCCCCTGATCTGCTCGAAGGCGTCCTGCAGCCTGCTGCCGGTCGCACCGTACTCCTTCAGCAGCCCACCGGCCGCTCCGCCCTTGAGGGCGATGCCGATGAGCAGGTGCTCGGTGGACACGTACGCGTCCCCGAGTTCCTTCGCCCGCCCCGCCGCGTCGGCGATCACGGCGAGCAGTTCGCGGTTCGCCTGCGGCGGCGCCACCGTGCTGCCCTGGACGCTGGGCAGTCCGCCCAGCAGCCGCTCGGCGCCGGAACGCACCGCGGCGGCGTCCGCGCCGGTGGCCGCGAGGACGTCCAGCACGCTGTCGTTCTCCGGCTGCTCCAGCAGCGCCAGCAGCAGGTGCACGGGGGTGAGGTCCGCATGCCCGGCCGAGACCGCCTTGGTGTTGGCGGCGTTCAGGGCCTCGCGGCTCTTGTTGGTCAGCTCGGCGTCCACGTCCGCGTACTCCTCCTTCTGGGTCCTTCCGGAACCGTTTCGGACCTGCCTACTCCAGCGTGAGACAAGTTGAGTCTATTCCACTCAAGTCTGTGAATGCCAGCGACGGGCGCAGAAAGCCCTTGCAGTTCTCCGCATCTCTGCCACGATCAATCCCCAGGGGAGGGGATCCACTGACATGTCCATACGCCACTCCGCAGCCGTGGTCGCCGCTGCCGCCCTCGCATGGGCCACCACCGCCGGCGCCGTTCCGGCACACGCCACCACCGCCGTCACCTGCGGCACCAACGTGTGGAAGGCGTCCTACTACGCCGGCACGACCTTCAACGGCACCCCCAAGAAGACCGTCTGCGACACGAAGATCAGCGAGAACTACGGCTCGGCCGACCCGGCCGGCGTCTCACTGCCCAAGGACAACTTCGGTGTCCGCTGGACGGTGACGAGGAACTTCGGATCGGGCGGCCCGTTCGCTTTCAGCACCACCGCACAGGACGGCATCCGCGTCTACCTCGACGGCAACCGCAAGATCAGCCTCTGGAAGGACGTGAGCAAGACCCAGAAGAAGACGGTCAACCTCACCGTCCCCAAGGGCAGGCACACCATCCGCGTCGACTTCGCCGCCTTCAAGGGCAAGGCCAACGTGACGTTCGGCTACGCGCCCCGCACGTCGGCCTCCGTCGACAAGATCAAGCCACTGGCCCCGGCCGGCCTGCGCGCCACGTACTCCGGCAGCACGGCCAAGGCCGGTCTGACCTGGTCCCCGAACGCCGAGATGGACCTGGCCGGCTACCGCGTCTACCGCAGGCTCGCGACCGCGACCGTCTGGACCAGGATCGGCGGGACCGGCCTGGTGACCTCGCCCCGCTTCGGCGACACCCCGCCGCCCACGGGTGCGAAGTACGTCTACACGGTCACGGCAGTCGACAAGGCGGGCCACGCCTCGGCCGATTCCACCATGATCACGGTCGCCAGCACCGACAGGACCGCTCCGGCCGTACCGACCGGGGTCCTGGCGACGTACTCCGAGTCCACCGGCGCCGTGACGGTGACCTGGGCCGCCGGCAAGGACGGCGACCTGCGGTCCTACCGCGTGTACCGCCGCACCGGCGCCGACGGCGCCTGGGTCCGGCTCGCCCCGGACAGCGCCCCGTCCACCGAGCTGTACCTGAACGACCAGATGCCCGGCGGCACGGCCGGGACGTACTCCTACGCGGTCACCGCGGTCGACGCCTCCGGCAACGAGTCCGCCAGGTCCCAGGCGCCCTCGGTCACCCTGACCGCGGTCTCGGGCCCGCCGGCCGCCGTCACCGGCCTCACCGGCACGGCCGAGAAGTACGGCATCGAACTCGACTGGGACGACAGCACGGCGGCCGACCTCGACCATTACGAGGTCCACACCGGCTCCTGGCAGTTGAACGCCTACACCAGCCAGTGGTACTTCCAGAAGGACACCACGGCCGTGGTCCCCGCCGGCACCACGCACTACCGCCTGGTCAAGCCGCTCGGCAGCCAGCCCGTGAGCTTCCTGGTCGCGGCCGTCGACACCTCGGGCAACGCCACCGCGGACACCGTTGCCGCCACCTTGGACGTCACGCCGATCGACATGGTGGACACCCCCTACCCCGCGCCGGGCACCCTCGCGGTGCGGATGGACAGCGTTTCGGAGACGACCGCGGGCGGGGTGCTCCTGGACTGGCACTGCTCGAACGCTTCCGTGTGCGACCGGATCACCGGCTACAACGTGTACGACTTCGACTACACCACCCGCGCCTTCGTCAAGCTCAACGCCCTACCCCTGCCCACCGTGCCGTCGAGCTGGACCGACACCGCGCCGGCCAGGGGCACGACCCACGTCTACCGGGTGGCCGCCGTCCTCGACGACGGGACGGAGTCCTTCCCGGCGTGGGGCTCCGTCGCCCTGGCGCCGATGGGGTGACATCCTTCCCGGTATGACGGTCAACCCACGCGAACCGGATCCCGCCTACCTCGCCTTCTGGCGGGAGTACCTGATGAGCACGCTCACGACCCACCGGCCCGACGGCTCCCCGCACGTCGTGCCGGTGGGCGTGACGTACGACCCCGAGGCGGGGCTGGCGCGCGTGATCACCAACAAGGCGAGCCGGAAGGTCGCCCACGTGCTGGCGGCCGGGCCCGAAGGGGCCCGGGTCGCGGTGTGCCAGGTCGACAAGGGGCGGTGGGCGACGCTGGAGGGCGTGGCCCGGATCAACACCGACCCGGACGCCGTCGCCGACGCGGTACGGCGCTACGCCGAGCGCTACGGCCGCACTCCCGCCCCCAACCCGGACCGGGTCGTCGTCGAGATCGCGCTGACCCGCGCCATGGGCCGCGCCTGACCCTCGGCCCGGCCCCCGCGGCCCTGTCGATCCGCCCCCGAAAGACCCCTGCATGCTGCATGATTGACGCTCCGGCAGATTCGGTTGGCGTACGGCTACGGGGAGGTGCCCGGCTGTGGCACGGGTTGTGGGAATCGATCTGGGCACGACGTACTGCGCTGTCGCGGTGGCGGACCGGACCGGCACCGCGTCCATCGTCCGCAACCGCGAGGGCGAGAACATCACCCCGTCCGTGGTGATGTTCCAGGGCGACGTCGTCGTCGTCGGCTCGCAGGCCAAACGCTCCGCGGCCACCGCCCCGGACCACGTGGTGCAGTTCGTCAAGCGCTACATGGGCGAGCCCACGCCCGTCTACACCTCGGAGTCCGGCACCCCCTTCCGCCCCGAGGAGATCTCCGCGCTGATCCTCAAGCGGCTCAAGGAGGACGCCGAGATGATGCTCGGCGAGCCCGTCGAGCGCGCCGTGATCACCGTCCCCGCCTACTTCGACGACGCCCGCCGCAAGGCCACCCAGGACGCCGGCCGGATCGCCGGCCTGGAGGTGCTGCGGATCGTCAACGAGCCGACCGCGGCCGCCCTCGCGTACGGGCTCGACCAGGACGAGGACGAGCGGGTCGGCACCGTCCTCGTCTACGACCTCGGCGGCGGCACCTTCGACGTCACCGTGATGAAGGTCGAGGACGGCGAGTACGACGTCATCGCCACCGACGGGGACCGCAACCTCGGCGGCTTCGACTGGGACGGGGCGCTGATGGAGCACCTCAACGGCGCCTTCATGGCGGCCGGCGGCCCCGACCTCACCGACGACACCGCCGCCCTCGCCGAACTGCGCGACAAGGCGGAGATCGCCAAGCGCACCCTGTCCAACGCCCCGCAGGCCGTCGTCATGCTCTCGGCCGGCGGCCGGCACGAGCAGATCCGCGTCACCCGCGAGAAGTTCGACGAGCTCACCGCCGAACTGCTGGACCGCACCCGCATCCTCACCGAGGGCGTCCTGGAGGAGTCCGGACTCACCTGGGACGACGTCGACAAGGTGCTGCTCGTCGGCGGTTCCACGCGGATGCCGCAGGTCCCGGCCCTGGTGGAGCGGCTGTCCGGGCGGACCGCGGAACGCGGCGTCAGCCAGGACGAGGTGGTGGCCCTGGGGGCCGCGCTGATCGCCCTGGACGCCGAGGTCCGCGCCGAACAGGCCGCCGAGCGCAAGAAGTACATCGGCAGCGGCGCCCACGTGGAGTCCGCCCCCGGCGACGGCCTGGCCCGGCTCACCAAGGGCAGGGTGAAGTCCATCAAGGACGTCACCTCGCAGTCGCTCGGCATGGTCGCCGTCCACGACGACGCCCCCCGCTCACCGGAGTACAACGCGGTGATCATCCCGCACAACACCACGGTCCCCGCGAAGGAGAGCGACACCTTCTACACGGTCCGGGAGCGCCAGTCCGCGCTGCGGGTGCAGGTCACCGAGGGCGAGGGCGAGGACCTGGACTACGTGAAGGTCGTCGGCGAGAGCACCCTGAAGATCCCGCCGTACCCCAAGGGCGCGCCCTTCGAGGTGTACTACGCCTACGACGTGGACGGCATCATCCACGTCGAGGTCAAGGACCTGACCTCGGGCGAGTGGCTCGGCGAGTTCGAGGTCGAGCGCCCGGACAACCTGGGCACCGAGGAGCTCGAGGAACTCAGCGACCGCGTGTCCCGCACCGCGGCCCTCTGACCGGAGCGGGAGCCGACGCCCCATGACCACGACGGACGTGCCCGACTACTACGCCGAGTTCGGGATCGGCACCGCCGACAGCGCCGAGGAGATCGGCAGGAAGCTCGACCGCGAGCACCGCAGCTGGGCGGGGAAGGCGAGCAAGGCCCCCACTGCCGACAAGCGCCGCGAGGCCGAGGACAAGGTGCGGCGCGTGCTGGAGGCCCGCAAGGCGCTCACCGACCCTTCCGCCCGCGCCCTGTACGACCAGCGGCTGGCCCGGTCCCTGAAGAAGGGGCCGGGGCCCCGGGAGCCTGAAGCCGTACAGCCGACCCTCGGCGGCACCGTACGCGACTGGGTGGGCAACGCCGAGCGGAACATCGAGGACGGCGACCTGCAGGCCGCCGAGTACGAGCTCCGCCAGGCCGTGCACCACGACGACCGCAACGCCTACGCCTGGCGGCTGCTGGGCGCCGTCCACCAGGACCTCGGCGCCTACCAGGACGCCCTGCAGGAGCACCGCAGGGCGCTGCAGCTGGACCCGGACGACGCCGCGAACCACTTCCAGATCGGCAACGTCCACACCGCGCTCGGCGACCACCACACGGCCCTGACCTGGTACATGAAGGCCGACGACCTGGCGCCGGGCGACCTCGGGACCGAACTCGCCGTCGGCGACGGCCTGTACGCCTCCTCGCGCTTCGACGAGGCGCTGACCTGGTACGAGAAGGCCCTGGCGCACAGTCCCGGCCACACCGGGCTGCGCAACCAGATCAGCCGCATCTGGTCGCTGCGTGCCGAGGGCTCGATGATCACGCACCCGGTCACCCGGAGGCTGGTCGTCGCCTCCGAGGAGGCCGCCCGGCGCATCCTGCACTGCGTCGACCAGGGCCTGGCCGTCCGCCCGGCCGATCCGGACCTGCTGGGGCGGCTGGAGTTCTACCGGGGGCTCGCCGCCGAGTCCCTGGGCAAGACCTGGCGGTGGCACAAGAGCATGCTCTGGGTCCTCGTCCCGGCCGTCGTGGTGCCGCTCACGCCGGCCAGGCCCTACGCCTGGTTCGTGGCGCTCGCCGCCCTCGCGCTCATCGCGTGGATCGGCTTCCGACCGCGCTGGTGGCACACCCGCGCGTCCCTCCCCCGGCACCTCCTCAACCCGCCGCAGCAGTACTGGAGCCGCGCATGAGCACCCCGCCACCGCTGCCTCCGCAGCCTCCGCAGGTCCCGCCCGTGCCGGTGGTGCCGGTGGTACCACCGGCACCCCTGCCGGAGGTGCCCCCGCAGCCCCCCGCGCCGCCGGAGGTGCCGCAGGTGCCGCCGGAGGGCCCCGCCCCGCAGACCGCGGAGGAGCCCGCGCCCGACCCCCTGGCCGTGGTGGCCGACGCCGTCGACGGCCTGCGCGAGGAAATGGCCGCGCTCGGCGACCAGTTCCGCCGCCGGCTGCTCAACGACCGTGAGGGACGGCGCGGTCTGGACGAACTGCGCGCCGAGCTCGACCACACCCGCAGGGCCGCCGAGGGCCGGCTGGTGCAGCCGCTCCTGTACGACCTCGTCCTCCTCCTGGACCGCATCGACCGCCACCTCGGCGTCGACGGCGGCTTCGGCGACTCGGTCGGCGCAGAGCTGCTGACCCTCCTGGAGAAGTACGGCATGACCCGCATCCCGGTCACCGCCGGGCGCTTCGACCCCGCCCTCCAGGAGGCCGTGGGCACCGTCCCCGCGCCCCGGCCGGAGCTCGCCGGCGACGTCGCGGAGGTCGTACGGCACGGCTACCGCATGGGGGACCGCGTCGTACGCCCCCAGCAGGTCCGCGTGCACGCGCCCGCGTGACCGGAGGAAGCCAAGGAAGCCAAGGACCCGAGGAACCCAGGGAGCCCCGGATTGCCCAGGACCACACAGCTGCGGACGTACACCATCAAGCCGGAGATGCTCGACGCCTGGCTCGGCCTGTGGCACGCCGAGATCGTGCCGCTGCGCCGGGCCCACGGCTTCGAGATCGGCCTGGCCTGGGTGGACCGCGAGCACAGCCAGTTCGTCTGGCTGATCGCCTACGACGGCGAGGACGGCTTCGCCGCGGCCAACGCCCGCTACTGGGACAGCCCCGAACGCGTACGGATGCCGCTGCAGCCCGAGGACTACCTCGTCGGCAGCGAGGTCCGTGACGTCGAACCGGCCTGAGCCGCCGCCCACACCGCGGCCACCGCCCAGACCGGCAGCCACACGGCGGCCACCAGCGCGCCGGCCCCGGCCGCCGCACCCACCACGCCCATCCCCCGGCGCCGGGCCCACACGGAACCGGCGCCGCCCACCACCAGCAGAGCCGCCACCACCGGGACCGGCACCAGGCCCGCGTACCGCGGCACGCCCACGTCCCCGTACGCCGCCACGCCCACGCTCACCAGGACCAGTGCCATGAGCCCGGCGATCCACCACGGCCCCTCGCGCCGCGCCGCCAGCCGCAGCCCGGCCCACATCGCCACGGTCGCCAGCCCCACGTCCAGCCCCTCGGCGCCCCAGTTCGTCCCGAGCGGCATCGCACCGGCCACCATCCCCACGGCCAGCCCCACCACGATCCCTGCTCCGACGCCCTTGTGCGGCATAGGGACCGTCTTCCCCACCACGCGCCCCACACGCCCGCCCCGCCACGGGAGGCCACCCCTTCGGCGGACGCGGGACCGGGACGGCACGGCCTGATCACGAGCAACCGAACCGACTTGGCACGGGTGTTCGGGGCCTGCCAGGATCTCACTCCTCAAGGAGGGATCTTTGACCAAATCCATACGCGCCCGCGCCACCGCGCTCGCGCTCGCAACGACCGCCGCGGGCCTCGCGCTGCCGGTCGGCGCCGCCCACGCGGCGACCACCTGCTCCACCGGGGTGTGGGTCGCGTCGTACTACGCGAACACCACGTTCAAGGGCACCCCGAAGAAGACCGCCTGCGACACCTCGATCAACGAGAACTACGGCACCGGCGATCCCGCCGGCGTCACCCTGCCGAAGGACAACTTCGGCGTCCGCTGGAGCCTGACCCGCGACTTCGGCTCCGGCGGCCCCTTCACGTTCACCGCCGCCGCCCGCGACGGCATCCGCGTCTACGTCGACGGCACCCGCAAAATCGACCTCTGGAAGGACGTCTCCACCACCCGGAGCAAGACGCTCAACCTCACCGTCCCCAAGGGCAGGCACACCCTCCGCGTCGACTTCGCCGCCTTCAAGGGCAGCGCCAACGTCAAGTTCACGTACGCGCCGCGCACGTCGGCGTCGGTGGACAAGACGAAGCCGCTGGCACCCACCGGCCTCAAGGCCCCGGCCAGCGGCCACGCTTTCACGCTCGCATGGACCAGGAACGCCGAGATGGACCTGGCCGGTTACCGGGTCTACCGGCGCACCGGCACCGGCGCCTGGGCACGGATCGGCGGCAGCGCGCTCGTGACCACGCCGTCCTACCGCGACCTGCCGGCCGCCACGGGGGCGAAGTACTCCTACGCGGTCACCTCGGTCGACAAGGCGGGCAACGCCTCCGCGATGTCGGCCGCGGTCACCGTCACGTCGATCGACGAACAGGCCCCGGCCACGCCGACCGGCCTGAAGGCCGCGGTGACCGCCGACGGCAGGGGCTACGCGCTCACCTGGAGCCCGAACGCGGACACGTCGGCGTACCAGGTGTACCGGGGCACGTCGGCGGCCGGCCCGTGGGCGCTCCTCGACACCGTTGCCGCCCCGTCGTACACGGACACCAAGGTCGCCACCAGGACGCAGTACTTCTACACGGTCATCGCGATGGACGCCGCCACGAACCTCTCCGGCAGGTCGGCGGCCGCGAGTGCGGCCCCGCTGGCGATCCGGCCGGACGCGCCCCGCGACGTGGCAGCGGTCTCCTCCGAGAGCATCATCGGCATCAAGGTGACCTGGAGCCTGCCCAGGGAGCAGGCCGTCGGGTCGTACACGGTGTACCGCTCGACCACCTCGCCGGTGGACCCGTCCACCGCGACCGCCCTGGACTGCGCCATCAGCGGGGAGGGCGAACTCGGCGGGGACACCGCCCGGTTCAGCTGCACCGACAAGGAATCCCTGCGGCGCGGCGTGACGTACCACTACGCCGTCACCCAGACCGCCGACGGGCTCGAGTCACCCCTCTCCGGCGAGGCCGCTGTCACCCTCCCCGGCGACGAGGAGCCCCCGGCCAAGGTCGCCGGCCTGACCGTCGTGCCGACCGAGTACGGGGTGCGCCTGCACTGGGACCCCAACACCGAGCCGGACCTGGCCCGTTACGCGGTCTACCGCGGTGAGCTGTACGAGGACGAGGAGGAGCGGGCCTGCTACGACGTCCACGTGGTCGAGTGGCTGAGCCCGGGCACCACCGAGTACCTCGCCGAGCGGCTGCCCGACGGCGAGAAGGGCTGCTACTTCGTCGACGCCCAGGACATCTCGGGCAACTCCTTCTTCCTCCTGGACCACAACGCCAATGTGGTGGAGTTCACGGAGCTCGACCTCACCCCGTCCATGGAGACCCCCGAGGGCTCCCCGGTCCGCTTGACAGCCGCCGGCGTCGGCGACGGCGTGCGGCTGGGATGGGAGGACGTGGCCGACGCCGTCGGTTACCTCGTCTACCGCTGGGACCGCGACACCGGCCGCTACGAGAGCCTCACCTCGGAGCCGGTCACCGCCACCGCCTGGACCGACACCACCGCCGCCCGCGGCACCACCCACTTCTACTGGGTGCGCGCCGTGTACGCGGACGGAACGGAGTCGCTGCCCGGCGGGGGCTACGCGATCCGGACGCCATGAGGTCCTAGGACAAGCGGAAAAGGGCGGGCCTTGCGATTATCGCAAGGCCCGCCCTACTCTGTAGACATGGATCCGTTCGTCATCGAACGCGTACGCACCGTGATGGACGCGGCGGCGATGACCCAGGCCGCCTTCGCCCGGTCGGTCGGGCTCACGCCCGACAAGCTGTCGAAGTCGCTGAGCGGGGTCCGCCGTTTCACCTCGCTCGACCTGGCGCTGATCGCGGAGGCGGGCGGCACGAGCGTGGACTGGCTGCTGACCGGCAACGAGCCGCTGCGCCCCGCGCTCGCGGCCCGTACGCGGGGCGACACCACCGCCGACCCGGTGGGGGCGCAGGAGGTCGCGGCGCGGTTCGCCGACGCCTTCGAGGTGCTGGAGCTGCTGGGCCGCACAAAGGAGTTGCCCGCCGTGCCCGAGGTCGACCCGGCGCCGGAGCGGTACGCGGCGCAGGGCGAGCGGCTGGCGGCCGAGGTGCTGGAGCTGCTGCCGGCCGCGGGGACGGACACGGACGAGCTGATCGCGGCGATGGAGGACCGCTTCGGGGTGGACGTCGCCATCACCGGGCTTCCCCAGGGTGTGGACGGCCTGGCGTGGCAGGCCGGCTCCTTCCGCCTCGTCCTCCTCGCGCCCACCGACCTGTGGACGCGGCAGCGCTTCACCCTGGCCCACGAGCTCTGCCACATCCTCGCCCGGGACGCGCGGAGCGTGGTCGTGGAGTCCCGGGTCGCCCCCGGCCGGCAGAAGGACCTGGCCGAGGTCAGGGCCAACGTCTTCGCGTCGCATCTGCTGATGCCCACACGGGAGTTGACGCAGGCCGCGACGGCGGAGGGCGGGCTCTCGGACGCCGGCTTCGAGCGGCTCGTCGTGCGCTTCCGGGTGTCGCCGAGCGCGCTGGCGGCCAGGCTGCACCAGCTGGGACTCATCGACGTGGCACGCCGCAAACAGCTGCGCGCCCTCACCACCGAGGCCTGCCACCTGCTCGCGGGCGCCGGCGACGACTACCAGAAGCAGGCCTCGCGGGCCTCGGCGGAGCGCTTCCCGCCCCGTGTCGCCTCGGAGTTGTACAAGGCCTACCTGGCGGGGGAGACGACCCTGCGTCCGCTGGCCGCGCTGCTGGGCACCGACGTGGAACGGCTGCACGACCTCCTCGCGCCCGAACCGCCCCCGGGCAACGGCATCGAGCAACAGGACGCGGAAGAAGGGGATCCGGTCTTCCAGCCATGACCACGTGGTGGTTCCCCGACAACACCGTCCTGTGCAACTTCGCGGCCGTCGACCGGCTGCTCCTGCTGGAGAAGGTGCTGGACGGCCGCGGCCGCTGGACCCAGGCCGTGGCCTGGGAAGCGGGCCGTTCCGCGCGGTTCCTGCCGCGGCTGGCCGGACTGGCGGAGGCCGGGTGGCTCGGCGAGCCCGTGGAGATCAGCGACGGCGCCGAACTGCGGGAGGTCGACCGGCTGCGCCGGGCGGTCTTCGGCGGCTCGTCCCACCTGCCGACCAAGCACCTCGGCGAGGCCGAGACGTGCGTGCTGATCACCCGACGCCGTGAGTTCCGGGGCTCGGTCTGGATCACCGACGACCGCTCGGCCCGCGACTTCGCGCGCCGGCGGGG
Organism: Streptomyces sp. NPDC006207; assembly: GCF_040613835.1. Classification (NCBI taxonomy): domain Bacteria; kingdom Bacillati; phylum Actinomycetota; class Actinomycetes; order Kitasatosporales; family Streptomycetaceae; genus Streptomyces; species Streptomyces sp. NPDC006207. Next base: position 47,542 of record NZ_JBEXSX010000045.1, read on the forward strand.
CATCACCACCAAGGAGACCTTCGACCTCGTACGGGAGGCGTGCGCCGGGGGGCTCGTCCCCGCCGCGGAGGGCCACCGACTGCTGGAGGCGATGGTCGCCTCGGGGCGCCATCTGCACCGCGTCTCGCGCGGCCCCGCGGACCTACTGGCCTAGGCCGTGTCGTCACGTGAGCGGCGGCCGGTCACTCCGGCCGCTTGGGCCGCCACACCACCAGCGCGGAGGTCTGCTGGACGTCCTGGTAGGGCACCAGGTCACGCCGGTACGAGGCGTGGACGGCGGCCTCACGCTGCTGCATGGCGGCCGCCGCGCCCTCCAGGGCCGCGGAGAGCTCGGCGACCCGCGACTGCAGGGCCGCCACCTGGTTCTCCAGTTCGATGATGCGCTTGATCCCGGCCAGGTTGATGCCCTCGTCCTGGGAGAGGCGCTGGACCTCGCGCAGGAGTTCGATGTCACGAGCCGAATAGCGGCGGCCTCGCCCGGCCGTACGGTCGGGCGAGACCAGGCCGAGGCGGTCGTACTGGCGCAGGGTCTGCGGGTGCAGCCCGGAGAGCTGGGCCGCCACCGAGATGACGTAGACGGGGGACTCGTCGGTCAGCTCGTACGGGTTGCGGCCCCGACCGCCACGCATGCCGCCGCTCGTGTTCATCGGCTCAGACTCCCTTCGCGGCATCGAACAGCTCTGCCCGCGGGTCGTCGTCCGCGGTCGCCTCCCGGTAGGCCTCCAGGGCGTCCAGCGCCTTGCCCTCGGTGGTCGCCGGGACCGCGACCTCGATCGTGACCAGCAGGTCCCCGCGGGTGCCGTCCTTGCGGACCGCGCCCTTGCCGCGGGCCCGCAGCGTACGCCCGTTGGGCGTGCCGGGGGGCAGCTTGAGGGTCACGGCGGGACCGCCGAGCGTCGGCACCTTGATCTCCCCGCCCAGCGCCGCCTCCACGAAGGTGACGGGCACGGTGACGGTGAGGTTGTCGCCCTTGCGTCCGAACACCGGGTGCGCGTCGACGTGCACGGTGACGTACAGGTCGCCGCCCGGGCCGCCGCGCTCGCCCGGCGCGCCCTTGCCGCGCAGCCGGATGCGCTGCCCGTCGATGACACCCGCCGGGATGCGCACCTGCATGGTGCGCGCCGAACGGGCCCGGCCGCTGCCGCTGCAGACCTCGCAGGGGTCCTGCGCGATCAGGCCGCGGCCCTTGCAGTCCGTGCACGGGTCGGTGAGCGAGAAGCTGCCGCTGCCGCCGCGCGAGACCTGGCCGGTGCCGACGCAGGTGGGGCACACCCGGGGCGTGCCGTTCTTGTCGCCGGTGCCGGAGCAGGCCTTGCAGGGGGCCTGGCTGGTCATCTTCAGCGGTACGGTGGCGCCGTCCACCGCCTCGGTGAACTTCAGCGTCACCTCGGTCTCGATGTCCTGGCCGCGCCGCGGCTGCGTACGGGTCGTACCGGCGCCGCGGTTGAACAGACCGCCGAACACGTCCCCGAGGCCGCCGCCGAAACCGCCACCCTGGGTGGTGGTGCCGCCGGGGCCGCCGCCGAAGAGGTCACCGAGGTCGAAGCCGAACCCGCCCGGGCCGGCCGGGCCGGTGCGGAAGCCGCCGTTGCCGAAGAGGGCGCGGCCCTCGTCGTACTCCTTGCGGCGCTTGGGGTCCGACAGGACGTCGTTGGCCTCGGAGATCTCCTTGAAGCGCTCCTCGGCCTTGGCGTCGCCCTTGTTGGCGTCCGGGTGGAACTCGCGGGCGAGCTTCCGGTACGCCTTCTTGATCTCCGCCTCGGTGGCGTCCTTCGGGACGCCGAGGACCTTGTAGAGATCCTTCTCGAACAAGTCCCTGCTGATGCTCATCCCCGGCGTCCCTCCTTCCGTGCGCTACCCACGTCAGCCCTGTTCGGGGCCACCGTTCTCCTCGTCCGCCGTGTCGTCGTTCTTCTGCGTGCCCTGCGAGCCCGGCTGGGGCTCGGCGACGGCCACCCGCGCGGGGCGGATGGTGCGTTCACCGATGCGATACCCGGGCTGCAGGATCTGCACGCAGGTCGTCTGCGTGACGTCCGGCGAGTAACTGTGCATCAGGGCCTCGTGCACCAGCGGGTCGAAGGGCTCGCCCTCCTTGCCGAACTGCTGCAGCCCCATCTTGGCGACGACCGTCTCCAGGGACTCGCCGACCGACTTGAACCCGCCGACCAGCTCCTTGTGGTCCCGGGCGCGGCCGATGTCGTCGAGCACCGGGAGCAGCTCGGTCAGCAGGTTCGCGATCGCGATCTCGCGGACCGCGATCCGGTCCCGCTCCACCCGGCGGCGGTAGTTCTGGTACTCCGCCTGGAGCCGCTGGAGGTCCGCCGTGCGCTCACCGAGCGCCGTGCGCACCTGGTCCAGCTGCGCCTGCAGAGCGACGTTGGCGTTCGCGTCCCCGGCCGGGGCCGCCGGGCCCGCCTGGTCGGCGGACCCGGCGCCGGGCCCCGCCTCGCCGGGGGAGTCCCCCGGCGAGGTGGAACCGGCCTCGGCAGAGGGGACGTCAGGCTCCTGCTCGAAGCCCGGGGTCTCCTCCGTCACGCGGCACCGTCCTTCTTGTCCTCGTCGACGATCTCTGCGTCGACGACGTCGTCGTCGGCCTGGGGCTGGGCACCGCCCGCCGCACCGGCCGCGCCGCCCTCGGCCTGGGCGTTGGCGTACAGCGCCTGGCCCAGCTTCTGCGAGGTGGCGGCGACCTTCTCGGTCGCCTCGCGGATGGCGGCGGAGTCCTCGCCCTTCAGCTTCTCCTTCAGGTCCGCGACGGCGGCCTCGACCTCGGTCTTGACGTCACCGGGGACCTTGTCCTCGTTGTCCTTGAGGAACTTCTCGGTCTGGTAGACCAGCTGCTCGGCCTGGTTGCGGGTCTCGGCGGACTCGCGGCGCTTGTGGTCCTCCTCCGCGTACTGCTCGGCCTCGCGCATCATGCGGTCGATGTCGTCCTTCGGCAGCGCGGAGCCACCGGTGACGGTCATGCGCTGCTCCTTGCCGGTACCGAGGTCCTTGGCGGAGACGTGCATGATGCCGTTGGCGTCGATGTCGAAGGCGACCTCGATCTGCGGGATGCCGCGCGGGGCCGGCGGCAGACCGGTCAGCTCGAACATGCCGAGCTTCTTGTTGTACGCCGCGATCTCGCGCTCGCCCTGGTAGACCTGGATCTGCACCGACGGCTGGTTGTCCTCGGCCGTGGTGAAGATCTCCGAGCGCTTGGTCGGGATCGTGGTGTTGCGCTCGATCAGCTTGGTCATGATGCCGCCCTTGGTCTCGATGCCGAGGGACAGCGGGGTGACGTCGAGGAGCAGGACGTCCTTGACCTCGCCCTTGAGGACACCGGCCTGGAGGGCGGCGCCGATGGCCACGACCTCGTCCGGGTTGACACCCTTGTTGGCGTCCTGACCGCCGGTCAGCTCCTTGACGAGCTCGGCGACGGCGGGCATACGGGTCGAGCCGCCGACGAGGACGACGTGGTCGATCTCGGAGAGCTGGATGCCCGCGTCCTTGATCACGTTGTGGAACGGGATCTTGCAGCGCTCCAGCAGGTCCTGGGACAGCTGCTGGAACTGGGCGCGGGTGAGCTTCTCGTCCAGGTGCAGCGGGCCCTCGGCGGAGGCCGTGATGTAGGGCAGGTTGATCGAGGTCTCGGTGGACGAGGACAGCTCGATCTTCGCCTTCTCGGCGGCCTCGCGCAGACGCTGCAGCGCCATCTTGTCCTTGGACAGGTCCACGCCGTGACCCGAGGCGAACTGCTTCACCAGGTAGTCGACGATGCGCTGGTCCCAGTCGTCACCACCGAGGTGGTTGTCGCCGTTGGTGGCCTTCACCTCGACGACGCCGTCGCCGATCTCCAGCAGCGAGACGTCGAAGGTGCCGCCACCGAGGTCGAAGACGAGGATGGTCTGGTCGTCCTTGTCCAGGCCGTACGCCAGGGCGGCGGCCGTGGGCTCGTTGACGATGCGCAGGACGTTCAGGCCCGCGATTTCGCCGGCCTCCTTGGTCGCCTGGCGCTCGGAGTCGTTGAAGTACGCCGGGACCGTGATGACCGCGTCGGTGACCTTCTCGCCGAGGTAGGCCTCCGCGTCCCGCTTCAGCTTCTGCAGGATGAAGGCGCTCATCTGCTGCGGGTTGAAGTCCTTGCCGTCCAGGTTGATCTTCCAGTCGGTGCCCATGTGGCGCTTGACCGACCGGACGGTCCTGTCGACGTTGGTCACGGCCTGGCGCTTGGCGACCTCGCCGACGAGCACCTCGCCGTTCTTGGCGAAGGCGACGACGGACGGCGTGGTCCTGGCACCCTCGGCGTTGGTGATGACGGTGGGCTCGCCGCCTTCGAGAACGCTGACGACGGAGTTAGTCGTGCCCAGGTCGATGCCGACCGCACGTGCCATGGTGGAATCCTCCAGCTGCCTACTTGAGTGGAACTGGCTCAAGGGTGCCTCACAGCTCTCACGCTGTCAACAGACCTGAGTCGCGGCGACTCAACTTATGGGTCAGCCCTCCGCGCACGGACGGCCACGACCAGCGACCGCGCGGCCGCCGGACCGCCCCGGCGTCAAGGGAAGGCACGCCTCAGCGACACAGATCACCGGCGGCACGGCTGCGCACGTGCGCCGATACTGGGTAGTCTCAGGAGAACCGAATAAGTTACTGCTTAGTAGGCAGCCGGGCGTCAGCCCCGAGCCTCCGCTCTCGCAGGTCCGAGGAGCCCCCTCATGCAACTCGCCGCGATCATCGTGTCGCTGGTACTCGCCGTGGTCGGCGTTGCGCTGTTCAGCCGCGCCATCGCCCAGATCTACCGGTTCGTACGACTGGGCCAGGACGTCCCCGCGGACACCCGTACGGACGACTGGCGCGCACGCACCGTCACGGTGGTCCGGGAGTTCCTCGGCCACACCCGGATGAACCGCTGGGGCGTCGTCGGCGTCGCCCACTGGTTCGTCGCCGTCGGCTTCTTCTCCCTCGTGCTCACCCTGGTGAACGCCTTCGGCCAGCTCTTCCAGGCCGACTGGATGCTGCCGGTCATCGGCCACTGGCTGCCGTACGAGGTGTTCGTCGAGTTCATCGGCCTGATGACCACGCTCGGCATCCTCACGCTCATCGTGGTCCGCCAGCTGTCCCGGCCGGGCCGGGCGGGCCGCAAGTCCCGCTTCGCGGGCTCCAACACCGGCCAGGCCTACTTCGTCGAGTCCGTCATCCTCATCATCGGCCTCGCGATCATGACGCTGCGCGGCCTGGAGGGCGCCCTGGCGGAGGTGCACGGCTACGAGGCCGCCTACTTCGCCTCGTACCCGCTGGTCGCGGCCTTCAAGGGGCTGAGCGTCGGCACGCTGCAGAACCTGGTCTACCTGACCGCGATGATCAAGATCGGGACCTCCTTCATCTGGATGATCACGGTCGCCCTCAAGACCGACATGGGCGTCGCCTGGCACCGCTTCCTGGCCTTCCCGAACATCTGGTTCAAGCGGAACGCCGACGGCGCCGTGGCGCTCGGCGCCCTGCTGCCCATGGCCTCCGGCGGCAAGCCGATCGACTTCGAGGACCCGGGCGAGGACGACGTCTTCGGCGTCAGCCAGGTGGAGCAGTTCTCCTGGAAGGGCATCCTCGACTTCTCCACCTGCACCGAGTGCGGCCGCTGCCAGTCGCAGTGCCCCGCCTGGAACACCGGCAAGCCGCTCTCCCCGAAGCTGCTGATCATGTCGCTGCGCGACCACGCGCACGCCAAGGCGCCTTACCTGCTCGCCGGCGGCGGCAAGACCGTGGAGGGCGAGGAGAAGGCCTCCGAGGAGCAGCTCAAGGACGTCCCCGCGCCGGCCCTCGCGGAGGCCGAGCGCCCGCTGATCGGCACCGCCGAGGAGAACGGCGTCATCGACCCGGACGTCCTGTGGTCCTGCACCACCTGCGGCGCCTGCGTCGAGCAGTGCCCGGTGGACATCGAGCACATCGACCACATCGTCGACATGCGCCGCTACCAGGTCATGATCGAGTCCTCGTTCCCGTCCGAGGCGGGCACGATGCTCAAGAACCTGGAGAAGAAGGGCAACCCCTGGGGCCTGCCCAAGAAGCAGCGGCTCGCCTGGGTCAAGGAGGTCGACTTCGAGGTCCCCGTCGTGGGCGAGGACATCGAGGACCTCACCGAGGTGGAGTACCTGTACTGGGTCGGCTGCGCCGGCTCCCTGGAGGACCGCGCCAAGAAGACCACCAAGGCTTTCGCCGAGCTGCTGAACATCGCGGGCGTCAAGTTCGCGATCATGGGCGGCGAGGAGAACTGCACCGGTGACTCCGCCCGCCGCCTGGGCAACGAGTTCCTCTTCCAGCAGCTCGGCGCCGAGAACGTCGCCATGCTGAACATGGCCTTCGGCGAGGACGACGAGGACGAGTCGACCAGGAAGCCGAAGGCGCAGAAGAAGATCGTCGCCACCTGCCCGCACTGCTTCAACACCCTGGCGAACGAGTATCCGCAGCTCGGCGGCGAGTACGAGGTCATCCACCACACCCAGCTGCTGCAGCACCTGGTCGACGAGGGCAAGCTCGTCCCCGTCACCCCGGTCGAGGGCATCATCACCTACCACGACCCCTGCTACCTGGGCCGCCACAACAAGGTCTACACGCCGCCGCGCGAGATCATCGCCAAGGTGCCGGGCCTGCGGAACGAGGAGATGCACCGCCACAAGGAGCGCGGCTTCTGCTGCGGCGCCGGCGGCGCCCGCATGTGGATGGAGGAGCGGATCGGCAAGCGCATCAACAACGAGCGCGTGGACGAGGCGCTGTCCCTCAACCCCGACATCGTCTCCACCGCCTGCCCGTTCTGCCTGGTGATGCTCTCCGACTCCGTCAACGGCAGGAAGAACGAGGGCAAGGCCAAGGAGTCGCTGCAGGTCGTCGACGTCTCCCAGCTGCTGCTGGACTCGGTCAGGACCCCGCTCGACCCCGACGGCGAGCAGGAGACGGCGAGCGAGCCGCAGCCGGAGCCCGCGAAGTAGCACGTGGAGCAGGCCGGTCCGCGGACCGGCCTGGGAACGCCGGTGGGCGCGTACGGATCCCGTACGCGCCCACCGGCGTTCTTGCGCTCTTCCCGCTCCCCGGCGCCCTCAGCCGCCGATGCCGGACTGCCGCAGCAGCGCGGCGAAGGACGCGGGGTCGAACAGCTTCTGCAGGTCGGCCTGAGACACCGCCGTGCCGTCGATCTTCACGTACGGGGTGCCCGTGGCCCCGCTCTTGACGAAGGCCTCCTCGGAGGCGGTCACGAAGTCCCCGTACGACTGCTTGCGCACCGCCGTGTCGAAGGCCGCACCGCGCAGCCCCTCCACCCGTCCGGCGAGCTCCAGCAGGTACGCGTCGGTGAACCCGTCCACCTGCTCCTGCGGCTGGTTGGCGTAGAGCAGCTCGTGGTAGGTCGCGAAGGCCCCGGTACCCGCCTCGACGGACGCGCGCAGGGCGCCCGCGGCCTTCTTCGAGCCGCTGCCCTTGAGGTTCTCGTCCAGGAACGAGGCCAGGGTGTACTGCAGTTTGACCTCACCGGCCTTCGCCAGCGCCGCCAGCTGCGGCCCGGCGGCCGTCTCGAACGCCTTGCAGATCGGGCAGCGCGGGTCCTCGTAGATGTGGACGGTCTTCGGCGCCGCCGGGTCGCCCACCGTGATCGTCGTCCCGTCCGCCTCCAGACGGGCCGGCAGGGCGGCCAGCACCGCGGGGTCCGGCTTCACCGGCACGCCGCCCACGGCGGACGAGGCGGCGGGGGAGCTCGCCGCGGCCGGCGCGGCCGGCGAACCGGAGTCGGTCGTCAGCAGCCCGCACCCCGTCACCGCGAGGGTCAGCAACCCCGCGACCGCCGCGCCCACCGCGGCACTCGCTGAGGTGCGCGCTGAGGTGCGCGCGGTCCCGCGCGCGGCATTCCGTACGGCCCTGACAACCATCGGCACTTCCGTCCCTTCGGATCCGTTCCGCCCCGAACGGTAGGGCTTCACCGGGCCGTATGCCCAACCGCGCGACCGGCCCGCCGGCATCCCCCCGCGCGGGTGTTCGCCCCGAGTGCACCCGGACACAACCTTTCGTCCAACCGGCCCGTCACACAGGCACCTGTTCCGCACCGATGGGAGCCACCGTGCGCGTTCGCGTCCTCGCCCTCGCCCTCACCGCGACGGCAGCCTGCCTCGCCCTGCCCTCCCAGACGGCCGTGGCCGCCACGCCCGCCAAGCCGTACGACTTCAACGGCGACGGCTACCCCGACCTGGCGATCGGCGTGCCGGGAGGGACCGCGGGCGGCAAGACGGCCGCCGGGTACGTCGCCGTGGTCCCCGGGTCGGCCGCCGGCCCCCGCACCTCCGCCCGCCGCACCGTGAGCCAGTCCACCGCGGGCATCCCCGGTTCCTCCGAGACCGGCGACCGGTTCGGGGCCCGCCTGGCCAGCGGCGACCTCGACAGGAACGGGTACGCGGACCTGATCGTCGTCGCACCGGGCGAGAACGCGTCCGCCCTGGAGGACACCGGCCGCATCACCATCCTGTGGGGCGGCTCCTCCGGCTTCACGCGCGGCACGTCCCTGCCCGGCTCGGGCGCCTACAAGGGCACGGGCTTCGCCGGCCTGGCCGCGGCGGAGGTCAACGGCGACGGGCGGCTCGACATCGTCACCGGCAACCGGGGCGACGAGAGCGGGGGCCTCTCCGTCGCCCTCGGCCCGTTCGCCCCCGGCCGGGCACCGGCCGCCCTCACCACCGTCACCGACGACGGCATCCCGCACTTCGTCGGGCGCATCCGCCTCGCGGTCGGCGACATCGACGGCGACGGCAGGACGGACGCGGCCGTGGCGTACAACGGCCTCGACGGCGGCGGCACCGCCTATCTGCGCGGCACCGAGGCCGGCCTCGTCCGGGCGCCGTCCTGGTACGGCGAGACCACGGGCGAGGCACTGGCGGTCGGCGACTTCGACGGGGACGGCCGCGCGGACGTCGCCGTCGGCGGCGCGGGCTTCGGCATCCACGACACCGAGGAGCCGTGGGTGCCCGAGCACCCGCTGCCCACCCGTGCCGGCGGCATCGTGCGCGTCCTGTACGGCAGCGCCCAGGGCCCGGCCGCCACACGGCCCCCGGTGGACCTCGCCCAGGACACGGTGGGCGTACCCGGCAGCGACGAGGCCGGCGACCGCTTCGGGGCGGCCCTGGCGGCGGCGGACCTCACCGGTGACGGCCGCGCGGACCTCGCGGTCGGGGTGCCCGGCGAGGACGTCGGCACGGTGGCCGACGCGGGCAGCGTCACCGTCCTGCCCGGCTCCCCCTCCGGCCTGACCGCCACCGGGGCCCGGGCCCTCCACCAGGACTCGGCGGGCGTGCCCGGGGGTAACGAGCGCGGCGACGGCTTCGGCGGCACCTCCGGATGCGGGCTCCTGCTGCGCGACCTGAACCGCGACGGCCGCGCCGACCTCTCCGTCGCCGCCCCCGGCGAGGACGCGAACAGCGGCCGCGTGTGGACCTTCCGCGGCACCGCCTCCGGCATCACCGCCACCGGTTCGGCCACCTTCACCGCGGCCGCTCTCGGGCTGCCCCGGCCGACCGGCGGCCTGGCCTTCGGGGCGACGCTCTGTTCCTGAAGCCGGTGCGCGGCGCGGACGTCCCACAGGTCACTCGAAAAGATTTGCGCCTCTCACGCAACCGTTTGGGGTGGTCGCGGGTCTGAGTTGTGCCAACCGCGTCCGCCATCCGGCTGAACACCGGGTGAACGGGCGCGGCGGCCCCTCCACAGACTGCGGATGCCCACGGGCATCCCCGCATGCACAGGAGTACACCCGCATGCACAAGCGCACCCGGGTCGCCCTCGCGGCGACCGCAGCCGCCGCGCTCACCAGCGGCCTCCTCGCCCTCGCGGCGAGCCCCGCCTCCGCCACCGGCACCGGCCACAAGGCGGACTTCAACGGCGACGGCTACGCCGACGTCGCCTTCTCCGCCGGCAACGCCTACGTGAGCGGCCTGAAGGGCGCCGGCCAGGTCGTCGCCCTCTACGGCTCCTCCAACGGCCTCACCGCCGCCCGGCGCAGCGTCATCAGCCAGAACACCTCCGGCGTCCCCGGCGGTGCCGAGAAGGGCGACGGCTTCGGCTGGATGACCGCCGTCGGCGACTTCAACAGCGACGGCTTCAGCGACCTGGCCGTCGCCGCCGCCTCCGAGGACCTCGGCAGCGACGTCGACGGCGGCATGGTCACCATCCTGTGGGGCTCCTCCAAGGGCCTCACCGGGGGCACCACCCTCGCCGACCCCGCGCCCAGCAGCCACGACCGCTGGGGCCGCTCCCTCGCGGCCGCCGACTTCGACGGCGACGGCAAGGACGACCTCGCGGTCGGCTCCTCCGCCAGCACCGTCTACGTCTACAAGGGCGGCATCACCAAGAGCGGCACCTCCGGCGGCCGCTACACGGTCAAGCCCCCGATCCAGTCCGGCGGCGACACCGGACCGCTCAACCTCACCGCGGGCGAGGTCAACGGCGACGGCATGAGCGACCTGATCGTCGACGGCTACGAGACCACCAGCGACTACGGCTGGAACGCCAACTACTACCTCCCCGGCTCCGCCTCCGGCCTCGTCGCCTCGCGCGCCGTCAAGCTCCAGGGCGGCGTCATCACCGGCATCGGCGACGTCAACGGCGACGGCCACGGCGACATCGTCATCGGCGTCAGCTGGGACCCGGGCACGGGCGGCGAGCCCAGCGTCCCCGGCGCCGTCAAGGGCGGCACCGTCAAGGTCGTCTACGGCACCGCCACCGGCCCCGGCAGCGCCACGTCCATCACCCAGGACAGCGGCAACATCCCTGGCGGCTCCGAGCAGGGCGACGCCTTCGGCAGCGAGCTCCACCTCGGCGACGTCAACGGCGACGGCTTCCAGGACCTCGCCGTCGGTTCCGCGGGCGAGGACCTGAACGGGGTCGTCGACGCCGGCTCGGTCACCCTCCTGTACGGCTCGCCGACCGGGCTCAACACCACGGCCGGCTACCAGTACTTCACGCAGAACACCGCGGGCGTGCCGGGCTCGGACGAGAAGTACGACCAGTTCGGCGGCGAGCTCCACCTCGACGACGTCAACGGCGACGGCAAGGCCGACCTGACCGTCACCACCTACGGCGAGAACGGCGGCAACGGCGCCGTCACCGCCCTGCGCTCCGACGGCACCAAGATCAGCATCAGCGGGGCGCTGTCGATCGCCCCCAGCACCGTGGGCGTCTCCACCTCCGGAAGCCCCCTGTTCGGCGCCAACTTCGGCAACTGACCCACCACCGGCGGCCACCTCCCGCCAGGGAGGCGGCCGCCCGGCACGAAGGAACCCCCACTCATGCACCACCCCCGCCTCGCCGCGGCCGCCGCGCTCCTGCTCGCCGGCGGTCTCGTCCCCCTCACCGCCGGCGCGCCCCAGGCGTACGCCGCCCCCGCCCGGTACTCCGACGACTTCAACGGCGACGGCTACCGCGACGTCGTCGCCGCCGCGGGCCAGGCCCACGTCGGCGGCCACGCGGGCGCCGGGGCCGTCGTCGTCGTGTACGGCTCCGCCAAGGGCCTGTCCGCCGGCCGGCGGACCGTCGTCACCCAGAACTCCGCCGGCGTCCCGGGCACGGCCGAGAAGGGCGACGCCTTCGGGGACTCGGTGGCATCCGGCGACCTCAACGGCGACGGTTACGCCGACCTCGTCGTCGGCAGCCCCGGGGAGGACGTCGGCAGCGACACCGACGCAGGCTCCGTGACCGTCGTCTGGGGCAGCCGCTCCGGCCTGTCCGGGGCCACCACGGTCGCCGACCCGGCGCCCACGGCCCACGACCGCTTCGGGTGGTCGCTCGCCGTCGCGGACTTCAGCGGCGACGGCAAGCCCGACCTGGCGGTGTCCGGCAAGGGCACCGACGTCTGGGTCCTGAAGGGCGGCTTCTCCAAGGCATCCACGGCCACGGCCCGCTACGCGCTGAAGGTCCCGCTCAAGAAGGACGGCTACCTGCCCATCACCCTGACCTCCGGAGACCTGGACGGGGACCATGTCGCCGACCTCGTCGTCCACGGCATCGGCACCACGACCGCACAGCCCACCGTGGTCACCTACCGCGGTGCAGCCTCCGGGCTCGGCCATCCCGTCACCCTGGCCGGCGGGGACGCCTTCGGGCGGCCCGTGGCCACCGGCGACCTCAACGGCGACGGCCGCGACGACCTCGTCGTCGGCGACCCCGGCAACATCAACGACGCCTTCGGCGGCGGCGCGGTCCACATCCACCTCGGCGGCCCGGAGGGCGTCTCCGTACAGCCCTCCCAGACCCTCACCCAGGCCACTCCGGGGATACCGGGCGAGGACGAGTACGGGGACGCCTTCGGGGAGTCCGTGGCCACCGGCGACGTCGACGGCGACGGACGCGCCGACCTGGTCGTCGGCGTCAGCGACGAGACGATCGGCAAGGTCACCGCGGCCGGCGCCGCCCTCGTCCTGCGCGGAGCGCCGGGCGGGGTCATGACCTCGGGCGCGCTCTCGCTCAACCAGGGCACCCCCGGCGTCCCCGGCTCCAGTGAGGCCGTCGACCGCTTCGGCTGGACCGTCCTCCTCAAGGACGTCGACGGCGACCGGCACGCCGACCTCACCGTCGCCGCCCCCGGCAAGAACACGGGCAACGGCGCCCTGTGGCAGCTGCGCGGCACCTCCGGCGGCATCAGCACCTCCACGGTGGGCACCTTCAGCCCCACCGCCCTCGGCGTCTCCACCAGCGGCGCCCCCAACCTGGGCGACATCCTGGGCTGATCCGGGGTCGGTCCGGGCCGCCCGCACGGGCCGCCCGCGCGGGCCTGGAATCTGTCACAGCTTGGCAGCAATGCCCCTCCGGGGGCGGGGGGCACCGCCCTCCGCCCCCGTGAACGGGTACGTTCGAGGCGTGGCTGGATTCAGGAACGGACGCGGACGGGACGGGGACGTGCAGCACCCGCATCAGCAGTACGGCGGCTACCCGCAGCAGAACACCTCGCCGGGCGGGCAGCAGCCCCACCACGGCTTCACACCGGCCGCCGAGGGTGAGCCCGAGTACTTCGGCGGCTCCGCGGCGCCGGCGCCCTCGTACGACAACAACCCCGGGCACACCCGCGCCTTCTCCATCGGCGACGCGCCCGACGCCTACGACCCCTACGAAGCGCAGTCCCCGCAGCACCCGGACCAGGTGTCCACCTACCGCGCGGGCCACACCATGGCGCCCCCGGCCGGCCCCCGGCTCGGCTGGAAGCAGCTGCTGAGCGGGATCGTCATGCGCCCGTCCGCCACCTTCTGGCAGATGCGCGACTACCAGGTGTGGGGCCCCGCCCTGATCGTCACCTTCCTCTACGGGCTGCTCGCCGTCTTCGGCTTCGACACCGCCCGCGAGGACGTGCTCGACGCCACCCTGTCCAACAGCGTCCCCTGGGTGGTGTGCACGGCCATCGCCGTCATCCTCTGCGGCCTGATGCTCGGCGCCGTCACCAACGCCCTCGCCCGCCAGCTCGGCGGCGACGGCGCCTGGGCGCCCACCATCGGCCTGGCGATGCTCGTCACCTCGCTGACCGACGCCCCGCGCCTGGTCTTCGCCGTCTTCCTGGGCAGCGCCAACAGCTTCGTCCAGTTCCTCGGCTGGGCCACCTGGATCGGCTGCGCCGCCCTGCTGACCTCCATGGTCTCCAAGTCCCACGACCTCCCGTGGCCCAAGGCCCTGGGCGCGGCGTCGATCCAGCTGATCGCGCTGCTGGTGCTCTTCAAGCTCCCGGTGATCTGAGGCCCGCCCGCCACCCCGGCACGGGGAACCGGAACCACGGGTAAGGGGCGCCACTCCAGGAGTGGCGCCCCTTACGCGTAAGCGTGGAAGTCACAGTGCACACCGCCCCAGTCGTGGAACGCGTCCCTGCCCGGGTCGGCCAGGCGGTGGCAGCCGGTCCCGGGGCCGATCACGCGGTACACCCGCTCCTCGAGCACAGCTTCCGGGGACGCGGGGACCCTGTCGTACCGGGCGACCCGGCCCCGAAGCGTCCGGATCGCGTCAGCGGGGGCCACCGGTCGGTAGGCGTCCGGGCCGATGCGTTCGAGCCGGTACGAGCCGTGGCGCGTGCCGTCCGGCTCGACGTCGCCTCCCCCGCGTAGTCGTAGCGGAACTGCTCGTGGGCGATCAGCGCCCCGGCAACTCCCGGTCACCCGCCCCGGGCGGGAAACGGAACGCCTTGTGGGAGACCCAGCGGAACGCGTGCCCGCCGGCGTCCTGGAACGCGTGGTCCCGGAAGTTCACGAAGGACCCGGCCACGAAGTGCAGGTGCGGCGCGGCATGGATCAGAGCGCATCCCTCGACGGGGTGATCGGCTCTCCCGCCCCGCGCACCGGAGGCAGGACGCTCCAGGGGAAGTTGCCCTCGTGAGGGTTGTGCAGTGCAACGGCCTTGCCCCGACTATCCGGCCGTCGAACTCCTCGCATCCAGGGGCTGTCGCGCGCCACAGGGACACGGCATGATCGACGGCTCGGAACGGTCCGAGGCACCACCTTCTCAGCTCCCCTCACCCGCCGACGAGGTCACGATGAACGAACACCTGCGCGCAGTCATCGACATGCTCGGCCCGCCCGAGGACCGCTTCGCCGACCCCTCTGCATGGCTCCGCCTCGAGACCGAGCTCGGCCTGGCGCTCCCCTCCGACTACAAGAAGATCATCGACTCCTACGCCCCCGTCATCGTAAACGCGCATCTCTATCTCAACCATCCTGCAACCGAGTGGTGGAATCTGAGCCAATGGATGCGGGAGACCATCACGGCCTTCACCGACGTCGACTGGGACGGCCTGGACCTCGATCCCGACGAGGACCCGCGGGAGCTGTTCGGGCTCCCTGAGCTGACCTTCGGGACCATGGCCGGGCTGTGGCCGATCGCGTCCACGGATCGCGGGGAGTACGTGTTCCTGGTACGCGGGCCAGGCGAAGAGGACGAACGGCTCATCGTCGTCGACGGGGACCTCTGGTGGGCGGAGCACCGAGTGTCGTTCGCGGAGTGGCTCCACCGCTATCTCATCGGCGAGGACATGACGGGCCCCAACAGCTCTGCGTTCTACCCCGGCCCTGTCCGGCTGGAGCATCTGCCCATGGCTCCCGACGAACGCCCCAGACCCTGGTTCGGCCCCGACCGAGGCATGTGAGGGCTACGGCATCAGCTCAGATGTAAATGCCCACTGCCCTTGCTGTCGCCGGTCAGGCGTCGAAGACCTGTCCCGCCCGACGGACCACGGGCCCATCGACGCTCCAGGGGAAGTTGATCCAGTCCTCGGTGCGCCGCCAGACGTAGTCGCACTTCACGAGCGAGTGCGACTTCTCGTAGATCACCGCGCTGCGCACCTCGGCGACGTGGTCGGCGCAGAAGTCGCGGACGAGCTTGAGCGTCTTGCCCGTGTCGGCGACGTCGTCCGCGATCAGCACCTTCTTGTCGGAGAAGTCGATCGCGTTCGGCACCGGGGCCAGCATCACCGGCATCTCCAGCGTCGTCCCGACCCCGGTGTAGAACTCGACGTTCACCAGGTGGATGTTCTTGCAGTCGAGCGCGTACGCGAGCCCGCCCGCCACGAACACCCCGCCGCGGGCGATCGACAGCACGAGGTCCGGCTCGAAGCCGTCGTCGGCGATCGTCTGCGCCAGGTCCCGCACCGCCTGCCCGAAGGCCTCGTACGTCAGGTTCTCCCGCGCCGGCCCGCTCATGCGCTCAGACCTTCGTCCGGTGGAAGTTGAGGTAGGAACGCGACGGCGTCGGCCCCCGCTGCCCCTGGTACCGCGAGCCGTACTTGTCCGAGCCGTACGGGAACTCCGCCGACGAGGTCAGGCGGAAGAGGCACAGCTGCCCGATCTTCATGCCCGGCCAGAGCTTGATCGGCAGGGTGGCAACGTTCGACAGCTCCAGCGTCACGTGCCCCGAGAAACCGGGGTCGATGAAGCCCGCCGTCGAGTGCGTCAGCAGCCCCAGCCGGCCGAGGCTCGACTTGCCCTCCAGGCGCGAGGCGATGTCGTCCGGCAGGGAGATCACCTCGTACGTCGAGGCCAGCACGAACTCCCCGGGGTGGAGGATGAACGCGTCGTCCCCCTCCGGCTCCACCAGCCGCGTCAGGTCCGGCTGCTCGACGGCCGGGTCGATGTGCGGGTACCGGTGGTTCTCGAACACCCGGAAGAAGCGGTCCAGCCGGACGTCGATGCTCGACGGCTGCACCATCGACGGCTCGTACGGGTCGATCCCGACCCGCCCGTTGTCGATCTCGGTCCGGATGTCCTTGTCAGAGAGAAGCACGCAAGCAGGTTACGCGGGGACCGGGCTCCGGGCCGAATCGAGCCGACCCGGCCCGGAGCCCCCGCGTCACGTCCGACCTGCGTGTCCGGACCTGCGCGGCTACTTGCCGCTGTCAGCCGCCACGGGGACGGCGCTCCGCAGCCGCGCACACCGCGGACACCTGATCAAGCGCCCGGGGCCGAGCCTTCCGGCGCCCAGGTTCTGCATCGGGAACGTGGCGGTGCTGAAAACGTGCCCTTCGGCACAACGAACGACGGTGCGATCCATCGCTCCCCTTCTCCCCGGTACCTCAACGACGAAAGCCACATTAGGGGATGAACCCACCCCCGCCTCACGCGGCACTCCGCCCACTCAGGCACCCCGGGTCCCCCTCACCGTACGCCTCCCGCGCCTCCCCACGCACGCCATTCCGGAGGCAACACGAAGGCCCCGGAGGTATGCGTCCGGGGCCGGGCATGGGGTACAGTGTGCGAGGTCAGATGCCTCAACAGGTGTCTTACGCGGGTGTAGTTTAATGGTAGAACATGAGCTTCCCAAGCTCAGAGCGCGGGTTCGATTCCCGTCACCCGCTCCAGCAGAAAGCCCCAGGCACACAGCCCGGGGCTTCTTTGTTGTCTGGACCTCTCTAGGCGTCGCGCACCAGATCCGCACCAGATGCCCTCGCACGCTCCGCACGCACCCGCGCGTCGAGAGCCGCGGCGACCTCCCGCTGCCGCTCCAAGGTCGAGTGCTGATAGATCAGCGCAGCTCGCTCCGAGGACTGGCCCGCCCGGACCATCGTGTCCTTGAGCGTGGCGCCCGATTGAGTGGCGAGGGTGTGGCCAGTGTGCCGCAGATCGTAGAAGCGGAAGTTCTCCGGAAGCCCGACCTCAGCGCGGGCCCGCCGCCACTTGCGGCCGAAGGAGGAGCGACGGAAGGGCGCGCCCCGTTCGCCCACGAACAGCAGGCCGTTCGGCTCCTTCTCGGCGAACCACTTGAGATGCCGTTCAAGGTCCTTGCGCATGAACGGTGGCAGGACGATGAACCGCTTCCCCGCTTCGGACTTGGTGGGGCCCTCCGCACGCTTGCCCGTCGTCAGCTCCGGCGCAGCCCGTCGGACCCACACGCCCACGGCATCCAGGTCGACGTCCAGGCGTCGAAGGCCGGCCTGTTCCTCCGGACGAGCCGGACCGTAAGCGGCGATGTAGACCATCAGCCGCCACCGCGGTCCCATGGCTTCCGCGAGCGCGTCAACCTGTTCCACGGTTGCGGTCGGGCGCTCCGGTGCCGACTCCTTGCCCGCGCCTCGAATGCGACACGGATTGCGGCGGATCAGTTCGTCCTCGACGGCCGTCTCGAGAATCGCCTTAAGCAGCCGATATGCCTTGGCGATAGTCGTTGCCGCTCCACTGGTCGACAGGCGCTCTGCCCGCCAGGTGCGGATACGAGGTGAGGTCATCTCGTCCAGGTCCCAGGTGCGGAACGTCGGCAGGATGTGCAGCCTCAACAGCCGTCGATACAGCTCTTCGGTGGTCGCCGATAGGTCGCGCTCGGCGATCCACTGGAGGGCGTACTCCTCGAAGTTGACCGCTCCGGCATTCGGGTCCTGCCAGTCCCCCCGCGTCAGATCAGCCTCGACCTGTGACAGCCAGATCTCGGCATCCCGCCTGGTGGCAAAGGTCTCCGGCGACCGGTACTCCTGCCCGTCAGGCCCTAGATAACCAGCTGTCCAACGGCCGGACCGGTACTGCCTAACCGACCCGAACCGGCGACGAGATCCTTTCTTGTTACCCATCAGGCAGCCCTCCCCCGGCGGGGAAGACGCCGGCGAATCGGCTCCACCGTGTTGCCCGCGATGTAGGCAGACAGGGCGCTATCTGCGATCCGTACGTGACGCCCCACCTTCACGAAGGCGATGCGGCGTTCGGCGATGAGCCGACGAGGGAAACGCGTGGTCGTGCCGAGCCGTTCGGCGGCTTGTTCAACGGTCAGCAGAACGTCGCTCACAGCAGGTCTCCTTCCGTGGCGCGGAGGTCTTGCAGGGCTTCGCGGGCGGTTTCGCGGTTGAGCTGGAGATCCCGGGCAATCGACGCGGCGAGGACGGATTCGCCGGGGGTGTGGCCGTGGCCGGCGTAGGCCCAGTGGGCGAGGACAAGCGTGGTGGCTTCCGGGGAGTCGTCGGGGTCGGGCAGGCCGAGGGCTTCGCGTTGCTGGGCGGCGCGGTAGTCGGCGCGGACCTGCCGCAGGGCGCCGAGGGTGGTGGAGTAGCGGCGGGATTTCGTGGAGAAGTGGCCACGGAAGCCGAGCATGTGGGCCCAGTCGAGGAGCTTGCGGTCCGGGTAGAGCTTGTGGAGGTCGAAGCAGGCTTCAATCAGCCGCCGAGGGTGGGGCGGGACGCCGAGGAGTACGAGGGCTTCGCGGTTGCCCACCCGCCGGTCGACGGTGCCGGTGGTCTCTGCGGCTTTGGTGGCGTACTTGGCCACGTACGAGGCCACCCCCTGCTCGGTCAGCTCCCCATCCGTGCCAGCGTCGGCAGAGCGGATGGGCTGCACGTCGAGCTGGGCACCCCAGGTCAGGGTGCGGGCGGGCTGGTCGCCGGCAGCGGGGACGGGCACCGCAACGCGGCGGGCGGCGGCACCGATAGCGTCGGTGAGCAGGTCGAGAGTCGCCCAGGGCGGGGGCGGGGTGTCAGGTCCGTCTGGGCCGTCGAAGCGGACGATGGCGTGGAAGTGGACGGCGCCGCGGCGCTGGTACTCGGCGACCTTGCCGAAGGAGACCCGGCACTGTTCGCGAGCGGCTTTCTGCGTGAGGCCGACGCGGGCGGCGATCTCGCGGCGCAGGTAGATGGTGAAGTACCGCCACAGTTCCGAGGCGTGGTTGTTCCACAGCACCGCACCCGCGTAGTCGTAGCTCTCGGGGTCCAGGGGCGTGCCTAACGCGGTGTCGTCCTCACCGTGGCGGAGCCCGCAGCGGCAGGGGGCGGTGCCGGGGCGGTTGTGAACGGGGCCGAACGAGGGGGCGGTGAGGGTGGCGAACACCTTCGGGTGCACGCGCACTGTCTCGGGGGTTCCTTTGGTGGGGTCTCCGACGAGGCCAGCGCGGATGAGGTGGTAGGTGTCGCCGGCGTAGGTCCAGGCGCAGGCCGGGCAGCGGGAGGCGCGGCGGTTGCCACACGCAACGCGGAGCCGTCCGCCGGGCTCGGTGTCGGTCGAGTACGTGTGGAGGACCGTGCCGGTGGCCCGGTCGAGGGTCTTGGTGTAGCCGGTCAGGTGAATCGGGTCGGAGCAGCCGCCGGTGCGGCGGATCTGGTCTTGCCAGCGGTCGAAGCCGGGAGACCCGGCCACCCGCAGCAGATCACGCAGGGTGGCCGGGTCCAGGCCCGCCGCGGTGGCGGTGTCGGTCAAGTCGCTCACCTCCCGGTCCGGGCGAGAACCGGGGCGGAGAGGGTGTGGCCGGTGCCCTTACAGGCGGGGCAGGCGACGCGGAGGGTGGCGCGGGTGGCGTCCGGCAGGCGGGTGCCGGTGGTGATGGCGACGACGGGGAAGCCGTCGCAGTCGCGGCAGACCGGCCGGCTCAGAGCGTGCTGGGGCATGATGTGGCAGTCCTTTCGGGTCCGTTGGGTCTGAGAGGGAGCAGGGCGTCCGGGGCGGTCGATGCTTGGCGGCTGAGTGCCGCCCCGGGGGCCCGTTATCGCTTGCGCGCGAGGTGGAGCGAGACGCTGGCCCCGCCCACGGTGGGGATGGCCGCAGCAGCGGCAGCGGCGATCGTCTGGAAGGCGAAGGCCAGGACCACGAGCACCAGGGCAGTGCCGGCACTCACGGTGAGGGTGAGCAGGATCTTCCCGGCGTAGGAGGCCGGCGGGGCCTGTATGACCACGACCTGTCCGGGGTGGACGCCAGGCGGGATCAGCTGGGAGGGGCGGTGGTTGGCCCTCAGCTGCGCGTCGGGGTAGCGCATGGTGGTTCATCTCCTTTCAGGGCTGGCAGCGGTGGGTGCGGGCGGCGAGTTCGGCGCCGGAGCGGTCGCGGTAGTCGGTGGAGAAGCCGCAGCCAGGCGCGGTGCAGGCGGCGGTGTGGCGGGTGTGTCCGCGGCCGTCGTGGTAGGTGCCGACCTTGACGGGGCCGATGCGGATCACGTTGAAGAAGCGGTTCGGACGCGGCATGGTCAGTCCTCCTGCCGGGTGAAGTCGTCGGCGTGGTCGGTGAGCCACTGCCGGATCTCGGGGTGTTCGTCGTCGGTGGCTTGGTTGATCGCGGCTTCGCCCATGCGCATGCCGTCGACCAGGCGGTTATTCCGGGTGAGTTCGGCGGAGCGTTCCAGGGCGGCGCGGATCTGCGGACGCATTGCGGTGTCCTCCTTCTCAGGTGAGTTGGGCGGCGAGCACGTCCGCCAGGGCCGCCGGGACGCCCAGGCGGGTCCGCAGGGTCGCGGCGTCGATCGGTGAGCCAGTGGCGGCGTGGTGGGTGTCGGCGACCTTCCGAGCGTGCGCCAACAGCGCAGGCGGCACGGACGGCGAGGACACCGGTTGAGGAGCAGGCCCGGGGAGTTCCGGCGCGGGGTCGCAGGCGCGTTCGACCGTGACGTGCGGGGACGGCTCGGGAGCCGGGGCAGCTTCGGACGCCGGAGTCGGTTCAGCGGCCGGTGCGGGTGTTGGGGTGTGGGCGAGGAGGGTGCCGCCGAGGAAAGCCAGGGCGGGCCATCCGGCGACGAGGATGCGCAGCCAGGCCGGGACGGCGTTCATGTCGAGGAGTCCGGCGGTGGCGATGTTGGCGCCCAGGGACGCGGTCAGGGCGATCACGAACCAGGTCCAGGCGGCGCGGGCCGGACGGTCAGCGGCGCGCAGGATGCGCATGCGGCGCCAGGCGGCGACCAGCAGCAGGTCGACGGAGATGGGGTAGGCCCAGGCTTTCCAGTCGTGCTGGCCGGCAGCTTCAGCGATGTCGTGCAGGTGGGCGAAGGACAGCGCACCGGCGATCACGGCCTGAATGAGCACCGGGTCAAAGCGGTTGGGGCGGGCCACGGGGGTCACCTCCTTTCAGGGATGGGCGGGGTAGGGACCTGGCGCGAAGCGGCCGCGCCGACCGTGGGACAAGGGATGCGGGACTACTCGGTGACCGGGCGTGGCCGGGTCAGCGCTGGTGCGTCAGCCGGAGCAGGCAGAGCCGGGTTGTCCGGCCGGAACGGGGCCAGGGCGGGAAGGTCGGGGACCAGGTCGGCGTGCGCCCGACAGACCGCGGCGGTGTCGGTGATCGAGGTCAGCGGGGTGCGGATGTGGGTCCAGCCGCCGGAGGCGTCACCCGCGACAGCGACGCCGGGGCGGTCGGCGGCGATGGCGGTTGCGGCGTGCATGGCTTCGGGTGAGATGTCCCCGAGGCCCATTTCGGCGGTCTGCTTGTCGTTGACGCGGTGGACGACACGGCCGGTGAGCTGTGCGCGGAGCATGGTGGCGCCCTTGCCGAGTTCGGCCCCGAAGCGCTGGCCGCAGATCTCCAGGTAGATGCCGACCGCGCGGGCCATCTGCGCCAGCCGGATCAACTGGGTAACCATGCGGTCCCGGCGTTCCTCATCCTTCTTCGTCGCCGTCAAGAACAGCTCGGCGACCTCATCCACCAGGACCACGACCGGCACCGGCCGCACCTTCTTCGGCAGGCCCCAGATGTCGGAGGTGATCTCCCCGTTCGGCGTCGACAACGCGGTGCCCTGGTAGTGCTTGAGGAGATCGAAGCGTGCCTCCATCTCCCCCACGAGGGCGTCCAGGAGGCCGGCCGCCTGTTCCGGGTCGGTGGCCAGGGCCGACAGGCGCGGCGCATACGGGGTCTGTTCCACCCCGCGCTTGCAGTCGATCCCCACCAGGGCCACCGGGAGCTTGGCGAGTTGCTTGATCAGGTTGCGCTGATACACCGACTTGCCCGACTGATTCGCCCCCAAGGTCAGGGCGTGCGGGATCTCCCGGTAGTTCCGGGCGAACGCGGTCCCGTCCTCCCGCAACGCCACCGGCACCACCATCGGCCCAGACGGCAGGCGACGCGGCATGCGCACGGTGCGGAGGACGTCGTAGCCGGTCATCCGCAGCTCGACCACGCCGGGCTTGATCTCCACCACGTGGACGGCGTGGACGCCCCAGGCGTGCCGCAGCCGATTGGAGGCGGCGGCGACGTCGTCGGGTTCCAGGCCGGCGGGGATGCGGAGGCGGACGCGTAAGCTGGTGGCGGACCCGGCGACCCGGCGGATCTTCGGGGGGACCGGCTGAACCTCGCGGCGACCGACGGTGCGGACCATGAACGCCCGCAGCCGGGACGGGGCCACCGTCAGGCCGCACACGTCCATGGTGGAGGCGTAGGTGAAGTGGAACCGGCCCATCGTGATTGGCAGGCCCACCAGCGACCAGTACACGCCCGGCGCCTTCACCTTCGCATAGCCCAGGCCACCAGCAGCCCCCGCCAGTGGGGTGCCGATCTCGATCAGCGTCGCCAGATCCACCATGGCTCAGGCCACCGCCGTGACGGCCACCGCGCGGAAGGAGATCCCGTGTCGGGTCTGGCCGTTGAACGTGTTCTCCCAGTCCCGGGCCCGCAGCCCGATCACCGACACCGCAGTGCCCGGCGTCAGCGTCTCGTCCACCCCGGTCGCGGGCACGGCCACCTGGTAGAGGTTGCCCTCACCCTCGTCCGAGATCAGCAGACCGATGGTCATCATCTGCGCACCGGTCTCCCGGTCGATCGCCACCTCACCGGTCTGCTTGTTCACCAGCTTCGGGGTAGGCGCGGTCGCAACGAACGTCACCGCGGTCGAAACGTCGATCTTGAAGGACGGCATGAAGCGTCTCCCTGTTCGTGAGGCTGCTCCGGACGAGCAGCCTGTCTAGAGATGTCTCCAGTGAAGCCAACATCTCTATACACGTCAACGTCTCTATACATGTTGGCCGGATCCGTCTCGAAGGGGGCGCCTGACCGCCTAGCCGCTAAGCTGTCTAGAGAGGAAGGAGGGATCGCTCATGACCACCGAGGGCACCGACCGCCGCCCCAAGTACCAGCGGATCGCCGGCACGTTGAAGGACGCCATCCGGGCAGGTGAGTACGGCCCTGGTGACCGCCTGCCAGGCGAAAACGAGCTCATGACCGTCCACGGCGTGGCCCGCATGACGGCACGGCAGGCCCTGAGCGTCCTGCAGAACGAAGGCATCGCCGAGTCCCGAAAGGGAGCAGGCGTCTTCGTACGCGACTTTCGGCCACTGCGACGCCGCGGCATCCAGCGCCTAGCACAGGAGCAATGGGGATCAGGCCGCTCAATCTGGTCCGCCGACATCGGCGACCGCGAACTGGTGGTGGACCAGGTCGCCGTCACCGAGGAGCCCGCTCCGGAACACATCGCCGGTGTACTCGACGTGCCAGCGGGCGAAGCGGTGTGCGTCCGCAGCCGCCGCTTCGTACTCGACGGGAAGCCCGTCCTTCTGTCGACCTCGTACCTGCCGGCCGCCCTCGTGGCGGGGTCAGCCATCACCCAGGAAGACACCGGGCCCGGCGGCACCTACGCCCGCCTTGCCGAACTCGGCTACAAGCCCGTGCACTTCCGTGAAGAGATCCGCAGCCGGATGCCGTCCCAAGACGAGGCAACCCGACTCGGACTGTCTATGGGCATGCCGGTCATCCTGATCTGCCGCACCGCGTTCGCCGACGAGGGACGCCCGGTTGAGGTCAACGAGATGACCCTGGACTCTGCCGCCTACATCCTCGAATACGACTTCGACGCGTAGGCCCTGCGGCCGAGGCTGGTCGTACCAGGCGATCGAGATGACTGAAGGGGCAATGGCAACACTCGTAGAAGACGTACACGCCCATGCCGAGTGGATGGCCCGGGCGCTCACACAATCCCGCTACCGTGCCGACTTCACCATGGGCAGCCTTCGTGAAGTGGAACGCTTCTTTGAAGAGCACAGCGAAGACGGAACCCCAACAGACGGCGGTCTACTTGCCCAGGAGACTGGACAGCGCCTCTTCGCCCTGGGCGCGTACGTGGGTGAAACACTTCGACGCGAACTCGGAGGGACGTGGCAAGCCGATGATGACGACCCCGACGGCGAGATCAACATCCAGCTGTGCCTGAACAACGGCAGCGTCATCTGGCCTGTCCAGCGCGTCATCAAACGCTTCCGCAACGGGGCCGAAGACAACATCGCTGTCTACGCCGCGCTCCTTGGAGGACCTGTCGGACCCGAGGGCATGGCCCTGCCGACCAAAACCCCACGGCGACGCTGGTTCCGTCATCGTTGACGAGCTGCTGGGAATGAGCGAGATCGCCTTCGATCGAGCGCCAGGACCAGTTCGGCTCGTATCTCGGGCGAAGCCTGAGGTCTGACCTAGACGATCTTTCTTGCAGCAGTGTCGGGTCTCGGTTGAGGCTTGACGTTTTGGCGTCGGGTGACGCTTGACGTTTGGGCTAGACGATTTTTCGTTTGTTGTACTCCCCGGATTTGCGGACGACTACTCCTTTGGTGGTGGTGCGGGGGACGGTGGTGATCAGGTCGTTGCCGTGGAAGACCTGGATGACGGTGTCGTCGAGGTGGGCGGTGACGACCTGGCGGGCCCAGGTGCGGCCGACTTGGACGCGTTGGCCTGCGATGACGAAGCCGCCGTTGCTGGAGACGATCCGTTCGGCGGTCTGCGGTGCCGGCGGTGGGACGGTCGGTGGGGGGCCTGCGGGCCGGGCTCCGCGCAGTCGACCGCAAGCCGTCGCTGGCAGGGGGCAGGGCAGTGCGGCCAGCAGGGTCCGGTGCTCGTTCAGGACCTGCATGACGGTGCCGTCGAGCCGGAGGGTGACGCGTTGTCCGGCGAAGGCCCAGCCGATGTTGACCTTGTCGCCGCCCAGGCCGACGTAGCCGACCGGGTTGACGGTGCGGTCCACCTCCACTGCTGCAGTGGTGGCCGGGCCCGGATCCTGCGTCCATGGGCCGGCGGGCCGGGCATCGCCGCAGGCCAGCAAGGTCCGCAGGTCCCGGCCGGACAACTTGGTGGGCAGGGTCTTGTGCCGGGTGCCGTCGATCAGGACGTGCAGCCGGCTCACGTCGATCCGCAAGGTCACCGCGGTGCCCGCAAGCGCCGGGCCGAACCAGATCTGCTGACCGCACAAACCCAGGTTGCCCGACCGGGGCACGACCCGGTCGACTTCGACGGCACCGACCTCGCCCTCGGCAAGGGGCCATGACCGCGACTCCGGAGGCGGCCCGGAACGCTGCTTCGGCACCACCGCGGACGGTTCGCCGGGCGTCGCTTCCAGGCT
Organism: Streptomyces sp. NPDC006207; assembly: GCF_040613835.1. Lineage (NCBI taxonomy): Bacteria > Bacillati > Actinomycetota > Actinomycetes > Kitasatosporales > Streptomycetaceae > Streptomyces > Streptomyces sp. NPDC006207. The sequence continues at coordinate 73,051 of NZ_JBEXSX010000045.1, forward strand.
GGGTGGCAGCTTCACCGGCAGCGCGGCAGGCTCCGCCCTGGTGAACCGGCTGACTGGTGGCTGCATGTCCAGGGACTGATGCGGACGGGCGGTGTTGTAGTCGACCAGCCATGCGTCGATCGCCGCCTGCGCGGCGGCAACATCGGTGAACCGGTCGCAGTCGTCGAGGAGTTCACGCCGCAGGGTCTGATGGAACCGCTCGATCTTCCCGGTGGTTGTCGGTGACTTCGGTTTGGTCAGGCGGTGCTTGATCCCGTTCTCCCGGCAGATCCGGTCGAATAACACCTCGCCTGGCTTGCCCGAGCCGAACCGGGCCGTGAACTGCTTGCCGTTGTCGGTCAGCACCTCCTCCGGGACCCCGAACCGCAGCAGGGCCTCCCCGAAGGCCAGGCAGACTGCTCGCCCGGTCGCCCGCGGCACGACTTTCGCGATCACCACGAACCGCGAGTGGTCATCGATGCCGGTGACCACCTTGCACTCCGCCCCGCCGGCCAGCAGGACACCGCCGACGATGTCCAGCTGCCACAGCTCCATCGCCACCGACCGCTCCCACCTGCGGTAATCCGACCTCTGGCGCTTCCGCAACCCGGGTTCGACCAGGCCGTTTCGGACCAGCACCCGATAGACCGTCGCCCGCGACGGCACCGGTGTGATCCGTTTGCGTTCCAGTTCGTGCACCAGCCGGCGCGGGCCCCAGCCCGGATGCGCCCGCCGCAGGTCACACACCAACGCTTCCACCGCGGACGGGATCCGGTGCGGACACGACGCCGGACGGTGCGATCGATCCGCCAACCCCGAAAGGCCGGTCTGCTCGTACTTGCGCACCCAGGCATGCACTGACTGCCGCGAGACCCCATAACGGGCCGCGACCTCGACCACTGGGGCGCCCGCAGCCACCTCCATGACTGCGTGATACCGCTGCTCGACCACGCTCAACTCCACCAGCACGGCCCCGGCCCTCCCCGCACGCGCGAATCAGACGCACACAGCCAAACCGAGGCAAGCGGTGTCAAGCATCAGGTGAAGCCACACTGTCAACCATCAACCGAGACAGGACACTCAGCCGCGCGAGCTGAGCTGTTACAGATTTCTCTACCTCATCAAGGCACCCGGCGTCGCTCACGCTCCGCCGGGCGCGCGGCCGACGTCCGGCCGCGCCCACGCTCCTGCCTCCGTCCCGCTCGGCACGGCCGTCCGCCGCCGCGCGCCCACAAAGGTAGGCCGAGGGCATGAGGTCAGAACCGCGGTGGCTGGGGCGGCCGGCGCTCCGATGCTTTAGGCAGCCACCATGGGGCGAGCCTCGAAGATCGGGGCCCACATCGGGCTATTGCGGGCAGGCAAGGAGCCAGCCCGATTCGCGGCCAGCGTACGGGCCCCGATCCCTCGCCCCATGGCAGCTCCAGCCCAAAGCCTCTCCGCGCAGGCCTTGTAGTGCCCAGCACTACGAGCGAGTGGAAACCGTTCATGCCAAGACTCCGGATGAGTCTCGTTACGTTCCTTTATCAGCTCGTGCTTGTGCTTCCGCCGCTTCTGCAAGTGCGCCAGCTTGTTCATACACGGCTGCGGCGCGCAACCACACGGCTCGGACCTCCGCAGCAGAGGCACCTGCCTTGGCTACCGTGTAGGCAAGTTCCCCCAGTGCCTCGCCGCTACGAAAAGCATCCTTTTCATCGGCCAGCATTGCGGCAGCGCGCTCGCTAGCTGCCAATGCCTCTTCGAATCGCCGCACCTCCCGAAGGGCAGCACCGAGGTTGTTCCAGGCGGTGGCTTCCGCGTGGGTGTCGCCTAGTTCGTGATAGAGGTCGCGGGCCGTCTCATGAGCAGCAACGGCCTCTTCGAATCGCCGTACGGCCTGTAGAGCAGCACCGAAGTTGTTCCAGGCGCTGGCTTCCGCGTGGGTGTCGCCTAGCTCGTGATAGAGGTCGCGGGCCGTCTCATGAGCAGCAATGGCCTCCTCGAACTGCCGCACCTCCCGAAGAGCGATCCCAAGGTTGTCCCAGGCGCCGGCTTTCCCGTGGGTGTCGCCCAGCTCGTGATAGAGGTCGCGGGCCGTCTCATGAGCAGCAACGGCCTCTTCGAATCGCCGTACGGCCTGTAGAGCAGCACCGAGGTTGTTCCAGGCGCTGGCTTCCGCGTGGGTGTCGCCTAGCTCGTGGTGCAGGTCGCGGGCCGTCTCATGAGCAGCAATGGCCTCCTCGAACTGCCGCACCTCCCGAAGAGCAGCACCGAGGTTGTTCCAAGCGCCGGCTTCCGCGTGGGTGTCGCCTAGCTCGTGGTGCAGGTCGCGGGCCGTCTCATGAGCAGCAATGGCCTCCTCGAACCGCCGCACCTCCCGAAGAGC
>NZ_JBEXSX010000045.1:75486-81714 GCF_040613835.1 Streptomyces sp. NPDC006207
GCACCGAGGTTGTTCCAAGCGCCGGCTTCCGCGTGGGTGTCGCCTAGCTCGTGGTGCAGGTCGCGGGCCGTCTCATGAGCAGCAATGGCCTCCTCGAACCGCCGCACCTCCCGAAGAGCGATCCCAAGGTTGTCCCAGGCGCCGGCTTTCCCGTGGGTGTCGCCCAGCTCGTGATAGAGGTCGCGGGCCGTCTCATGAGCAGCAAGGCCCTCCTTGAATCGCCGTACGGCCTGTAGAGCAGCACCGAGGTTGTTCCAGGCGCTGGCTTCCGCGTGGGTGTCGCCCAGCTCGTGATAGAGGTCGCGGGCCGTCTCATGAGCAGCAAGGCCCTCTTCGAATCGCCGTACGGCCTGTAGGGCAGCACCGAGGTTGTCCCAGTCGCTGGCTTCCGCGTGGGTGTCGCCTAGCTCGTGGTGCAGGTCGCGGGCCGTCTCATGAGCAGCAAGGCCCTCCTCGAATCGCCGTACGGCCTGTAGAGCAGCACCGAAGTTGTTCCAAGCGCCGGCTTCCGCGTGGGTGTCGCCCAGCTCGTGATAGAAGTCGCGGGCCGTCTCATGAGCAGCAAGGCCCTCCTCGAATCGCCGTACGGCCTGTAGAGCAGCACCGAGGTTGTTCCAAGCGCCGGCTTCCGCGTGGGTGTCGCCTAGCTCGTGATAGAAGTCGCGGGCCGTCTCATGAGCAGCAAGGCCCTCCTTGAACCGCCGCAGCTCCTGGAGGCCTAGGCCGAGGTTGTTCCAGGCGGTGGCTTCCGCGTGGGTGTCGCCCAGCTCGTGATAGAGGTCGCGGGCCGTCTCATGAGCAGCAAGGGCCTCCTCGAAGCGCCGCACTGACCGAATAGCAGCACCGAGGTTGTTCCAAGCGCCGGCTTCCGCGTGGGTGTCGCCTAGCTCGTGATAGAAGTCGCGGGCCGTCTCATGAGCTGCAATGGCCTCCTCGAACCGCCGCACCTCCCGAAGAGCAGCACCGAGGTTGTTCCAAGCGCCGGCTTCCGCATGGGTGTCGCCTAGCTCGTGGTGCAGGTCGCGGGCCGTCTCATGAGCAGCAATGGCTTCCTCGAACCGCCGCACCTCCCGAAGAGCGATCCCGAGGTTGTTCCAAGCGCCGGCTTCCGCGTGGGTGTCGCCCAGCTTGTGGTGCAGGTCGCGGGCCGTCTCATGAGCTGCAATGGCCTCCTCGAACCGCCGCACCTCCCGAAGGGCTAGGCCGAGGTTGTTCCAGGCGCTGGCTTCCGGGTGGGTGTCGCTCAGCTCGTGATAGAAGTCGCGGGCCGTCTCATGAGCTGCAATGGCCTCCTCGAACCGCCGCACCCGCCTAAGGGCTAGGCCGAGGTTGTTCCAGGCGCTGGCTTCCGGGTGGGTGTCGCCCAGCTTGTGGTGCAGGTCGCGGGCCGTCTCATGAGCAGCAATGGCCTCCTCGAACCGCCGCACCTCTCGAAGAGCAAGCCCAAGGTTGTTCCACGAGGCAGCCTCGTTGCGCTTGCTTCCCGTCGCCCGGCAAGCGTCCAGAGCAAGACAGCGAACGGCCACGAGGTCCTGTAGGCGCCTACGGTGTACCAGATAACGGCCTAGGGCGAAGGTCAGGGAAACAGTTGTGTTGGGCGCAGTACTGACATTGCCATTGGCAATGGCAATGAGGTTGGTGCGTTCGCCATCCAACCACTCCAGTGCTTGATCCCGGGTCTCAAACAAAGATGAAGGTGTTGTCGATGGGTATCGGAGGTGTGTGTCGGCGGCTGCAGCGGTACGCATGTAGTAGTCGGTCAAACGGGCGTGGGCTTGCTGGTAGCGTCGCCGAGTCGGACGGGAGTCCGCTGTGTGCGTTGCAGCTTGCAGAGCGGCATAGTCACGCAGGAGGTCGTGCATTTGCCATCGCCCGCGTACAGCTGCTCGCTGAACAAGGTGCGCGGTGGCCAGCTGCCCCAACAGGCTTTCTGTGATCTGCTGCGATTTGCCGGTTATGGCCATTGCGGCGGTCGTCGCAATGTCGGGGCCCGGGTTGAGCGACAAGAGCCGGAACAAGTCGGCCTGCTGTGGCGGCAGGCGATCCAGAGACTGATCGAACGCGGCCCGCAAGCTGCGCTCACCGTCATCTAGGCCCTGCAACCGCTCGTCGTTCTGAGTGAGGCGATCAGCACGCTCGGCAAGGGGCTGGCCTGGGTCGGCGGCCAGCAATGCTGCAGTGATTTGCAGTGCCAGAGGAAGGAATCCACAGGCAAGGGCTACCCGTTCGGCAGCTTCTGGCTCGTCGGTAACCCGCGAATCGTCAGCATCAGCATTTCGCAGAGCGGCATCGAGGAGCGCGATCGCCCCCTCAGGCTGTAGCAGGTTTAGGGTTCGCATGCGGCCCAGGCCCGGCAGACTTCGGCGCGAGGTAACGAGCAGGCCATGCTGCCCCGTCGGCATCAACGGTCGGACCTGCTCGACACTGAAAGCGTTGTCTGCAATCATCAAAAGTCGTTCGCCCGATCGCGTTCGGACGTCAAGCTGGGAGCGATAAAGCGCCTCCCGCTCTGAAGCTGTCGGCGGAATGTGCTCGACGTGCACCCCCAAGGAACGCAGCAGAGCGTCTAGGACGTCCTCGGGCTGAGCTGGTGCCGGATCGTAACCGCGTAGGCCGACCAGCAAGACTCCGGTGAACCAGCCTCGATCCTGGGCGGCATGGCCTACCGCATGCGCCAAGGTGGTCTTACCCACCCCTGGTAGGCCGGCGAGCGTTGCCACCGCGGGTGTACCCGGCCTCGCTGGGTCGAACAGCGCGAGAAGGGAGGCGAGATCTTCCTCGCGTCCGGTGAATTCCGGCGGCAAAGGCGGAAGCGAGGCCAGTGCAGTGGGGACCGGAGCGTACTGCTGAACGAAAGTGTTGTGCTGCGTGCCACTGCCTTGGGCCGGACCACCGAAATGCCCGCCTCGGAAATCGTTGTGTGCCCCTCCCCGCGTCCAGTTTCCCGAACGGCTTCCTGCCGGAGAACTCCTAGGTGCGCGACCCTTGGGTCTTCTCTTCGCTCCCACACCGACTCACTCTAAGGCTGGAAGTGATTGTGCTGAGTGCCGCTACCCTGAACCGGTCCGTGAAAGGTCGAGTTCCGGAAGTCGTTGTGTACGGCCTCGGCCTTCGCCTTGACCCCAGACCGCTCAATCAGAGCCTCAAGCTCGGCAGCAATCTGCTCCCGCTCCGACTCGCTGGCTTCCTCCAGCAGCGTTTCAAACTGCGTCTGCCACACCGCCGCCTGAGCGACGCGAACCCGTTCGACCTCCTCCCCCTCACCCACTGTGTCCAGCGCGGCCTGGGTGCGGTCCAACCGCTCCAACGCAGTCCGCTCCCGCGCGATCTCTCCACGTCCCAACATTCGAGCTGCACCATCGCGCACGCTGTTCCATGCATCCGTGCTTGCCGCCTGCACGACAGCGCTGCCACCCGTGGCCGCCAACACCATCAGGGCTTCCACCAACATACGTCCCCCAAGCCAGCTTCGAACGACTAGATCAGCGTAGGTCGTCAGGCGTCGCTGCAATAGGGAAATGCCACAACCAGCCTGCCTCGTGGCCAGGCGAGACGGCTTCGTTTCGATGTAGGGAGCGTCAGCGGACAGACCCGGGTTCCGCTCCGATCGTTGTTGATCATCTGCGGCAAGCAGCCTCACATAACAGCAGCGAGGTACGTCACAGGGTGCGCGTCCTGTGGTGTAGCTCGATTGGGAGCAGGGTGGTCGGCAAGCATCCAGGGGAGATCATCTACGAAGAGGATCGCCTGCCCAACCGCAACGGATGGGTGGCTCCTCAAGCCCCCGACACGCGCCCTGTCGAAGCCGTGTCGAAGTCTCTTTGACGAACTGGCGCATCGGGCCAAGGCTGCTGGGCACCCGTCAAAATGCGCTCGCAGACGTGTGGCGCCTTCTAGCGCCTGCCATGACCGATGACTCAAACGAGGACCTGACGTCTGCCGCGACGGACGACCTCCGGATCAGGTCGGAGGCCGGAGGACTACAGCGGTATACAGCCTCCTCGTCAGGGCTTCGTGCGACGCTTTGGCCATGATTGGTGAAGTGCCCAACGTCGAGGTTGGCCAGCCGTTCGAGAGCCGTCGTCTTGCGCATGAAGCTGGTGTCCACCGGCCTCTCCAGGCCGGGATCTGCGGGACCAAGAAGACCGGCGCTGAGTCGATCGTCGTGTCTGGTGGCTACAAGGATGACGAGGACTACGGCAACGTCATCAATCTACACCGGTCACGGTGGCCAGGACTCGTCCAAGAACCAGGTCAGCGACCAGACGCTTGAGGACGCGGGCAACGCAGCCCTGGTGACCAGTCACATGGAGGGTCTGCCCGTCCGCGTGCTTCGAGGTGCACACAAGGGCTCCATCTACGCGCCGGCCACGGGCTACCGGTACGACGGGCTGTACCGCGTCACCAGCTACGGCAGCAAGCTGGGCATCGACGGCTTTCTCATCTGGCAGTTCAGGCTTGAGGCGTACCAGGACACCCCCGCCCCGGAAGTCATGCAGCAGGAGCTTCCGGAACTCCCCGAGAGTGGTCCCGTACCCGCCGCGGGGGTCGCGCCGGCGGGGGCGGAAAGTCCTGAGCGCGTCACGACCAGCGTGCAGCGCATCGTTCGGAGCACGGCGGTCACGCGACAGGTCAAGAAGTGGCACGAGGGAGCCTGCCAGATCTGCGGCGTGACGGTGATCCTGCCTGGCGGGGCCTACAGCGAGGGAGCCCATATTCAGGCTCTTGGCAGCCCTCACAACGGGCCGGACACCACCGCCAACGTGCTCTGTCTCTGCCCCACCTGCCACGTCATGTTCGACGGCGGCGCCATCGTGCTGATGGACGACCTCACCATCATGCGGAACGGGACGGATTCCGGGACGCTGCGCACGCATCCGCAGCACACGATCAACCTGGCCTGCGTCGCCAGGCACCGAGACCGGTGGCGCCAGTGACCCGATGCGGTACAGCAGCGAAGTACCGCAACCACAGCAACCGTCCTCGGCGATAGACACCCGCACACGGCCGGTACGGAGCCGGTATGACCGCTACGGGCCGATCTGGCTATAGCTACGGATCAGAAGCTGACGGTCTTGTCGGCGCCCCCTCGTACAGTTCCTTCTGCGATCGAAGGGCTACAAGGGGGACGCATGGCAGGGGTACCAAGCAGCCGGCGAACAGGGCGCGCTGCGGTCAATGCGCTCCGCGCGCTGCTGGAGCGACACGACCACATCGTGCAGGAAGTGGACGGACAGAACGACTTCGGCGAAGACTTGTACGTCACATTCACAGCAGCTGGCCAAACAACTGGTGACATGATCAAGGTTCAGGTCAAGGGAGGCGTCTCCTGGCGCCGCTCAGGTGGCTATGGCGTGCCAGTAGCACAGCATGCGGACACTTGGGCCGATGGAAACGTTCCTGTTCTTTGCATCGTCCACGACCCCGACCTGGGTGGACTGTACTGGGCAAACGCTACGGAACAACTCCTACAGGCGCGACGCGAACGCAAGCGACTCAGCACAATTCGGATCAGCACCGACCGTCTGCTAGACGACGACACGCTGGCCAACTTCGTGGCGGTGGCCCGACACTACGTGGGTCGCTACCGCGGCAACCGGGCGCTGCGCACGCAGCTCGCAGAGATGGCGGGTGTTGAGTTTGGCTCTTCCGACCTCGTACGGCACTTCGTCAACGACTGTGGCGAAGACTTGATCTTCTGGCAACGCCGAGGCGAGCAGTTCGCAACTCTGCTGCACAGTGACCTCGACTGGGAGCCGCAGCGCATCGCTCCCAACATGCTCCGCTTCGGGGCCTTGGCTTCAGGACTATCGCCCGATGAGTTGCCCGATTCGCTGCGTGGCTTGGCCGGCGTACCCACGGTAGGGGATGTGATCCTCGATCTTGCTGAGGCGATGTGGTTGGGGGCATGCTTCAGCGCCACAGAGTGGTCTCGTGATCAGAGGTACGTCTAGGTCCGTTACCCCAAGGGCTCGGCCCGTCTCAGTTTCCGTCTCATTCACAGGCGTCTGTGGCTGTCCAGCGAGGTACGGCACTGCCGCTGTCCCGTGTCAGCGAACAGGCGTGGACGTGGATGAACTGCGACAGGTGCAGGCTCGATGACCACCAACAGACTTGGAAAGCGTGCGCCGGCCCTAGGTGTATTGCCTTGTGAGGTTGGGGACGCGGCTGGCGGGTGGTTTGCCGTTCAGCGCGGTGTGTCCGCGGTGGTGATTGTAGGTGTGCAGC
>NZ_JBEXSX010000046.1:0-79466 GCF_040613835.1 Streptomyces sp. NPDC006207
CTGGAAGACGTTGTTGAACACGATCCAGGAGCCGACGTCGTAACCGGCGGCCGGATCGACCGCCGTCACCTTGTCCGTGATCCCCATCGTGAGGGACTTCCCGGAGGCCTCGCCGTCCGACCCTCCCGAACCGCAGCCGGCGACCACGACCGCCGTCAAGGTCGCGGAGAGCGGGAGCGCCAGTCGCTGGACTCGATTCCTCACAAGACTTCCCTCACTACTTTTTGGTGAACCTATCCCTGCTCACGCTCATACAGAAGGAATTTCCGGATTCGCGCCAGCCGGCTCCTCATCCTGCCAGGCCCACCGACGGTTCCCGAACCCGGGGTGACCAGCCCGAACGGCGGCAGGCGGTGGCGCGTTCGGATCGCGGGCCGTCAATCCCGGACGACACACGTGCAGCAGCCACTTACTAAGCGTTCGCTTTTTGCTTCCGAATTGCCGCGCAATGGCTCGATCATGGATATCGCCCGCACCGCGTGCCGACGAAGCAAAAGGCGGCCCGTACCCACAGGGGGGGTACGGGCCGCCTGGTTCAGCGACCGGCGTCCGCCACGCTCGGTCCTGGAGGACGCCCGGGCGTCATCGGCGGAGTGCCTTGAGTGCCTGACGGACCAGTGTCGCGCGGTCGGACGCCGAGGTGACGTGCTCGAGCCCGAAGCCGAGCAGCACGGTGTCGTCCGTGGTGACGGCGCCCTGCGTCAGCGGGCCGGTGCGCACCCAGTCGCGCTGGGCCGGCGGGCTGCCCGCGGGCGGGCCGGTGACGGTCCAGGGGCCGAGGGAGGTCTCGAAGCCCTCGGTCTCGGTGACCGCGCCGCCGATGACCAGCGAGGTCTCGTCGGCCTGGACGCCCTGGCCGCCGGAGCCCGGGTCGGTGACGTAGCTGAGCGAGACCTCGACCTTCTTGCCCGCGTAGGCGCTCAGGTCGAAGTTCACCGGCTGCCAGCCCTGGGACGCGCCCGTGAAGCTGTTCCAGGCGCCCGAGGTGCCGGTCGCCGTGCAGCCGTCCGCGCCCGGGGTCAGGTAGTGCGTCAGCCACGGGTGCTCGCCGATGTAGAACCCGGCCTCGCACTCGGTGGGCACGGTGGTGCTGGTGGCGCCGCCCGCCTCGGGGAGGGTGGTCCAGTCGTCCGCTCCGACGGTGTGCGCCTCCAGGATCGCGTTGTCGTAGCCGGGTTCGGTGCTCCACAGCAGGCGGGAGCGGAGTGTGGGCGAGTCGGCCGCGCTCACGCCGGTGAGGTCGATCGTCCGGGTGAGCCGGTTGTAGGCGTCGTCGGTGTGGACGGCGGCCGCCATGTACGAGCCCGCGTAGGGCGCGTCCGAGCCGACGGACCCGGTGTAGCGGCCGGCTCCCTTGCTCGCGAACTTCGGGAAGGTGGCGGGTGCCAGCCAGTCGGATGTCACCCGGTAGGTGCCCGCGGTGTCCAGCGGGTTGCCGGTGGCGGCACCGAGCGGACCGGTGAAGCCGGCCAGTGCGCCCGTGCCGCCGAAGCCGGTGGCCCCGGTGGTCGACGTGCGCGAGTACGCGCCCAGGTAGTACTGGCTGAAGTCGTTCGAGGGGGTGCCGTCGGCCAGGGCCACGTTGCCGCCCGCCCGTTCGCCCGCCTCGATCAGCTTGCCGCCCTCGTTGAGGTAGGCGCGCAGTTCGAGCTGGGTGGGGTTGCCCGGCAGGGCCGCGCCCGTGTAGTGCACGACGGTGCGGAAGTGCGCGAGGACCCCGAGCGCGTCGGGCGCGCCTTGGGTGGCGACGTCCCACACCGCCGCGCGGTGGCCGTTCGCCTTCAGGGCGTCGACGTACGCCTTGGTCTGCGTGGCGGGTGCGCCTTCCTCGGCGACGACGAGGGTGTCGGCCGAGGGACGGGCGGCCACGGTGTAGGTGAAGTGGTCGCTGGAGACCTTCTTGCCGCTCCTGGCCCGGGCGGTGAACCACACCTCGACCTTGTCGCCGACGTCCCCGGCGCGGACCTTCGCACGGTATTCGTCGAAGTAGAGGTCGTCCTCACCGCCGTAGGTCTCGCCACCCCGCCAGGAGCGCAGCGCCTCGTCCTTCGTGCGGCCGCCGTTGACGCGGTAGTTGAGCTCCCTGTCGCGCAGCGACTTTCGGGCGACGACCGAGACCTCCTGGTCGTTGCCGCGCGCGTAGGAGGTGGTGAAGGACCCCGGGGTGAAGTCGGCGGCGTCCAGGCCCACGGAGGAGGAGGGGACGTCGGGGTGGGAGGCCGTCTCGGCCACGGAGAGCGCGAACGGGACGTTCTTCTCGAACTCCTGCTCGATCAGCTTCTCGTCGTCGGGGAAGTTGAACCCCGACTGGCAGTCGGAGGCCACCCACTGGTCGTCCGGGTCGATGTCGGACGCGGTCTGGCACGTCGACATCTCGGGCGTGAACATCGCCAGGCCGTTCACGTTGGACGCGTGACCGTCGGCCTCGCCGTTGGTGGTGTACAGCTCGGACGACACCTGCGGGTGGTAGCCGGGGATGGCGGAGTTGTCCGGCGTGCCGGCCAGCGCCTTGTACAGGACGTCGTCGGGGGTGTCCGTGGCCACCTGCCAGCCGACCCCGTAGAGCAGCAGCTCGGCGGCGGAGTGGTAGTTGATGCCGTACGTGAAGTCGATGCGCTTCTGGAACGCGTCCAGCGCCCGCGTCTCCGGCTCGGAGTTCGGGCCGGCACCGCGGTAGGTCTCGCTGGCCGGGTTCGGCGACGAACCCTCGTTGTCGTAGCCCCACTTGTAAGCGAAGTTACGGTTCAGGTCGACGCCGTCGCCCGCGGATATGACGCCGTCGCCGTTGTTGTCCCGCAGGTTCTTGCGCCACAGGCGGGTGTCGTCGCTCTGGAAGGTGTAGTCGTAGCCGTCGGGGTTCGCGGATATCAGGAACCACAGCTCGGTGGAGTCGACGAGCTTCTTGATCCGCTTGTCGGTGCGGTAGTTGTCCAGGTAGTGGTGCATCAGCCGGCGGGTCATCTCCGGCGTGATCCACTCGCGTGCGTGCTGGTTGGACATGTACAGCACGGAGGGCTTCGAGCCGTCCTTGGACTTCGCGGCGTCCTTGGTGACTTTGAGGGCGAGGATGTCCTGCCCGCGCGTGGTCTTGCCGATCGAGACGACCTTCGTCAGCCCGGGGTTCGCGCGGTTGGTGGCGAGGATCTCCTCCTTGATGCCGCCCTTGCCGCTGTAGGGGCGGAACACCTTGTCGGCCGCGTTCTGCACCCGCGCCTCGGCCTTGGCGCCGAGCGTGTGCTCGGTGAGCCGCACGCCCTCGCGCCGCAGTTCCTCCGCCTGATCGCCGGTGAGGTACACCTCGACCGAGGTCGTGCCCTGCGCCGGCGGCCGCTCGCTCAGCTCCTGCGCGTCCTGGCCGGCCTGGAGCAGCAACGGGATCTGGCTCTTCGTCACTTCCGCGCGGTACACCTTGACGGTGTCCGCTCCGGCGGCGGCCGTGCCCGCGTCGCGGGCCTGGGCCATGGGTGCGACGGCCGCACCGGACAGGATGAGGGCACCGACTGCAGCGATCGATAAGGATCTGGTTCTCACGAGCATCCCTTCACGTCGTTCCAGGACAGAGGCGCCAATCCCATAAGAAGTCAGGTCGCCCGTCAAGGTGCCGGGAAAAACGCGCCTCGGGGGTCGGCGTCCCGCGGGAGCGGACATTTCCCTTTGAGCAACGGGAAATTCGGCCGCCATTGCCCGAAGGCCGGGGCGAGGCGTCGGGAGAATTTCGGGATCTCGGTGAACGCGGTTTGTGATAGCCCGGGTGCACGTCGCGAGCACCTGCTACTGGCGGGAATAACTCGTTCCGCGCTCGTGACGCGCCGACACCCCCTGCTGCGGGGCCCGGGGAACGTCGACGGAGAGGGCGAGGGCGAACAGCTTCGTCAGCTCCTCGACGTCCAGTGAGGCCAGCGGTTCCGCCGGGAAGACGTAGCGCAGCATGACCAGGCCGGTCAGTTGGGCGGACACCGAGGACGTGAACATCGGTGACCGCTAGGTCTCCTCTGGGGCGATCCGGCCCATGCACGAGGCGAGGGCCGCTTGGACACGGTCGCGGAGCGTCCTGGCGATCGGCCCGTCCGACATGCCGGTCCGGTACACCGCGACCAGTGCCGGGCGGGTCGACTCGTCCTCCCAGACGGGGAGGAACGTCCGGGCCATCCGCTCCCCCCGGCTCATGGGAGCGGCTTGCGCCTCCTCGGCCGTGGGCCCGTCGAAGAGGGTGGACAGGTCGATGCGGGAGGAAACCGCGTGCCGGAAGAGGGCGTCCTTGCCGTCGAAGAAGGAGCGGATCATCGCGGGGTCCACCTCGGCGCGCCCGGCGATCGCGCGCAACGTGGTGCCCGAGTACCCCTTGGCGGCGAAGAGTTCGAGCGCGGCGTGAGGATCCTGGTCCTGGTGTTGCTCCTCCGGGCACGGCGGCCGGCGCCGTCGCTCATGGCTCCGTCACATGGTGGGCGCGCACGGCCGCGATCACGGTGTCGGCGGTGCGGTCGAGGTGACTGCGGCCTTCGGACGACCGTGCGGTGGGGCTGATGTAGCCGAGCGGTCCGACGTGCGTGGCCGGGTCGAGCCGGTGCACGCTGATCTTTCCGGCACGGCGGGCCCGGTTCCAGCCACTGCCGCGGACCAGCGGCCAACGCTGGGGGAAGATCCAGGTGCCGAGCCTTTCGATGCGGTCGCTCGCGCTCGTCAGCCGGTGCAGGTGCTCGGCATGGGTGAGGTCGTTGGCGCCGTTGTGGAACCCGCCCAGCGTGATCAGCACAAGTGGCGCGTGCAGTTGGGCGTGCAGTTCGTCGACCGCACCAGTGGCGACCTGGGCCCCGCCGCTGTAGCTGAGGAGCACCACGGGGGTGCCGCTGCCGGGCGGGTAGCCGGCGAGCCGGAGCTGGGTGGCGATCTGGCGACCGACGGCCCGGTTGTACAGGGGGCGGTAGCGGTGGTCGGCGGCGACGAAGATCTGCACGACGTTGTGCAGGAACAGCAACAGTGCGACGCGGCGGCGCAGCCACGCCCAGACCGGCCGCTCGGCAAGGGGCTCCGCGAGGGGCGAGTAGGGCTGGACCTGACCCAGTACCCGCAGTTCCGGCGCCCTGGCGATGAGGGCCGCGACGAGCCGGCCGCCGTCACGGGTGTCGCGGACGCGGCGTTTGCCGATGCCGTCCAGGTAGACGAGGTACGCGTCGGGGTGGCCGTCGGGAGCCGCGCCGCGTGCGTAGGGAACGCCGTCCGGGAGTGCGGTGACGGGGGCACGCCAGTGCGCACCGTAGGCCAGCACCTCGTAACGGGCCAGCAGCGCTTCGGCGATCAGCGCCGTGCCGACCGCGAACGCCCACATCAGGTACCCGTTCATGTCTGCGCCTCCAACAGTTCGGTCGTGCTGATCCGCACGACCAGGCGTCGGACGGCCTCGACCGTCACACCCAGCCCGGCCCCCGCGAGGGCCACGCAACCGGCGGCGGCCCACCAGCCCAGGCCGGCGGCGGTGGCGAGCCGGTCGGCCAGCCCGGCCCCGACCCCGAAGAAGAGCAGCAGGTGAAGCATGGGCCCGGGCCAGGGGAACGCGAGGACGCCGGCGAGCAGCAGCGGGGCCGCCAGGCCCGGCGTCCACACCGGTCCGGCGCCCGGCGGTGGAGCGGACAGTGCCAGTTCGGCCAGCGTGGCCGCGCTCTGCGGCCACACCGCGAGCACGGCGGCTTCGATGAGGCCACCGCCGATCAGTGATCCCGCCACGAGGGTGCGCGGCATGCCCGGCCGGCCCACCGCCAGGGGCAGGATGCGCCCGGCGGCTTTGGACACCCCGGCAAAGGCCAGCAGGATCATGGCGGCGAGCGACATGGTTCAGCCTCGCCCCCGCACGTGGGCGTGGACCGGTGACCGGTCGGCGGAACCCGCGGCCCGCAGGTACCGCTCGAGTGCGTCGGCCGCACCCAGGTGTCCGCCGGCCGCCCGCTGGGCGGTCCGCAGGGCGGCCGCGGCAGCCCTGAAGCGGGGGTCCTGGACGAGGCGTCCCGCCCGGGCACGTACCGCGTTCTCGGTGACCTCCCGGGTGGGGATCGACAGTCCGGCGCCAAGTTCCTCGACGCGACGGGCCACCATCGGCTGGTCGGCTCCCTGTGGGACCACGAGCATCGGAACCCCGGCGTACAGGGCCTCGTTGACGCTGTTCATCCGCCGTGGGTGACGAACAGCGCGGAGCGGGCCAGCACCTCGGGTTGCGGGACGAAGGGACGGACGAGCACGTTGGACGGCAACGGGCCCAGCGCGACGGGGTCGGTGCGTCCGGCGGAGACGACGGCGGTGCCCCCCAGTGCCGCCAGCGCGGTGGCGAGGGTGCGCAGCAGGTGCGGGTCGGCGTTGAACACCGTGCCCAGCGACGCGTACACCACGGGGTCCCGCAGCCGGTCGGTGGGGAAGGTGGGGTCGGCCGGGCGGGCGCCGATGCTGGGACCGACGAACCAGTAGGTCCCGTCGAAGCGTTCGGCCTGGGGCTGGAACGCGCGTGAGGTGAAAACGAGGTTGAGCGGCTGGCGGAGGTTGCCCAGGTCGATCGGGGGCAGTCCGTGGGTGTCGTAGTGGTGGCGCAGGTCCTGGCGTGACCGCAGATAGCCCCGGACGCCGCGTGGGTGGGCCGCCGCGGCGGTCAGCAGGTCCCAGGAGCCGCGGGTGGGGCTCGGCACGTCCCGGTTGAACGCGAAGGTGGTGAACGACGAGGCGGCGGGCACGCCGAGTTCACGGGCGGCGACCGCGCCCCACAGGCAGGCGTTGTCGTGGACGATCAGGTGCGGCCGGATGCGGCGCAGTTCGGCGAGCACCGCGGGCAGCAGGCCGACGGCACTACGGGCGAGCCCCTCCAGCAACGTGACTGATGTCGGCGGATCGGGGAGCGGCTGCTCGCCGCCGGGGTAGAGGTACACCTCGGCGCCGGCGGCCTCGATCTCCTCACGGAACCCGGCCGTTACACCTACGACGGTATCACTCAATACCGTCTCGTGTGCGACTAATGCTGACCATGTCTCGCCGCCGGCGCCGGCACCATCCGCGGGGGAACGACGAGAGCCGCGTGGCGGGCGCACCACACGGCTGGACGGTCTTCGCTACGACAGGCTTACGCCTCGCCACCTTCGGGATAGGCGAACCGGGTCAGCAGGTCCTTCAACCGCTCGGGCTCACCGGGAGCCAGTTCGGCGACCAGATGCTCGGCCAGGGGCACCGCCGCCACGTGGGCCGCGTCGAACAGCTCGACGCCGGCGGGCGTGATCTCCACCGCCCGCACCCTCCTGTCCCCCGGAACGCCTTTGCGCACGGCGAGCCCCTTGCGCTCCAGGTCGTCCACGACCCGCATGATCCCCGCCTTGTCCGACCCGGTCGCCGCGGCCAGGTCCCGCTGCACCGTGGGTCCGCGGTCGACCAGCACCATCAGCACCGCGAAGTGCCGCACCTCGATGCCGAGCGGCCGGAGCGCCTCCCCCATCACCGCGCCCGCGCGCCAGTGCGCGCGGCGCAGCAGCAGCCCCAGGGCGAACGGGGAGGTGTCCCCGGGTCGGTCGGTCGCACGCGGGGCGCTGGTTCCACGAGGGGCGTCGGCAGTCATGTACGCACATTACCAGCCATCTGCTCGTTCGAGACCGTATCGAGTGATACCGAACCCCGCTCCGGGCGCCCGCCGCGCCGCCGGAGGCTGCGCGTACGCTCGGTGCAGTCACCAGCGATCAGGAGGTGGGCGGTGCGGCGGGCGTATCTGCTGTGGACGGTTGCGGCGGCCGGATTCGCCGTGGACCAGGTCACGAAGGCGATCGCCGCGGTGGTCGTCGAGGGCCACGAACCACGGCACGCCCTGGGTGGCACGGTGACCTTCACCGCCTTCCGGAACTCCGGGGCGGCCGGCTCCTTCGCTCCCCGCGCGACCCTGGTCTTCACCCTCGTGGCGGTCGTCGCGCTCGTGGCCATCGCGCGGGTCGCCGGCTCCGTACGCTCCACGGGCTGGGCGGTCGGCCTCGGGCTGATCTTCGCGGGTGCCGGCGGGAACCTCGCCGACCGCGTCTTCCGCACCCCCGGGTTCGGCCGGGGAGCCGTGCTGGACTTCATCCAGATCGGCGATTCCGGGATCTTCAACCTCGCCGATCAGTGCATCACGGCCGGCGCCGTGATCGTCCTCATCCAGGCCTTCCGCGGCGTCCCGCTGCGTGCCGCCGTCACGGGCGGCGTCGGGGGCCAGGCGCTGGAGCGGTAGCGGCGACGGGGCGCGGCCCGTCACGCCGTCAGCTGGATCTCCTCACCGGAGTCATCACCCGCATCAGGGCCCAGGGCCCGTACAACACCCCCGAGCCGGCGAGCTACTACGGCGACGGGCGGGGCTACACCGACTACCCGGCCCTCGTCTGACCCCGCCCGCGTGCCGCCTCACCGGCGGCCCGCCGCAGCCGGACGCGCCGGGCGGCTCCCTCCCCGGGACACGCCGGGCGCTCTGGTAGGACTCGTCCCACGGCGCGGGCGGGCACGGGTTCCATCGCCGTTCGGACGTTCGGAGGCCATGAGGTTGCCCCACTTCTCGGCCGGCCGTGCCGGTGGCCTCCTGCACGACGCCCTGCGCCCCGGCGGCGGGCCCGGCTACCGGTACGCCGCCGGGCTGCGCGCCGCGGTGAGCATGGGCATCCCCCTGACCGCCGGGGCCGCCACGGGCCACCTGTCGTGGGGGCTGACCGCCACCATGGGTGCCTTCACCGCCGTCTACGGTGCGAAGGAGCCCTACGGCCGGCGGGCGGTGCTCCTGGCCGGGGTGGCCGCAGGGTTCGTACTCTCCGTCGCCGCCGGGTCGCTGGCCGGGGGCAGGACCTGGCTCGCGCCCGTCGTGATCGGCCTCGTCGGCGCGGTCGCCACCTACGTCTGCGACGCGCTGCGGATCGGGCCACCGGGTGGCTACCTGTTCGCCCTCGCCTGCGCCATGTCCACCCCCCTGCCCGTCGACGCGGCGGCAATCGGGCAGCGGGTCACGCTCACCGTGGCCGGTGCCACCTGCGCCTGGCTGGTCTCGATGTCGGGATGCCTGATCGACCGCCACGGGCCGGAGACCACGGCGGTCGCCGACGCCTACGACCAGCTCGCCGCCTACCTCGACGCGATCGGCGGCCCCCGCCAGGACGCCGCCCAGCACCAGGCGGCCCTCGCACTGCGCACCGCCTGGTACGCCGTCGCGGCGCCGCCCCAGCCCCTGGGCCGGGCGACCGGGCGGGCACGGCTGCGACCGGCCGTGCGGCAGGCCCACCACGTGTTCGCCGCCGCCGTCCGCGCCGCCGCCACGTCCCCTGCGCCGCTCCCCGGCGACCTCGCCGCAGCGCTGCGCCGCACCGCCGGCTGCCTCCGCCACCGGCGTACGCCCCCGCCGCCCCCGGCCCACGGGCCCGGCGGGGAGCCGGCCGCGCGTCGCGCGGTGCGCGGCGAGGTCGAGCAGGCGGTACGCGATGCCGCGTCGGGGGCGCCGCCGGACGGCGAGGGGGAACTCCTCGACCCGTCCAGCGCCACACGGCTGCTCGCCTCGGCCAGGAAGCGGCACTCGCTGGTCCTGCCCGCCGCGCTGCGCGTCGGATCGGGCGCCGTCATCGCGGGCTGGCTCGCCCACGCGTGCGGACTCGCGCAGCCCTACTGGGCCTCCGGCGCCGCCATCGTCGTCCTGCAGGGCGCCAACGTCACCACCGTGATCCGGCGCGGTCTGCAACGCGGCACCGGCACCGCCGCCGGGGTCCTGCTCGGCGGCGCCGTCCTGGCCCTCCACCCCGGCCCGCCCGCGCTGGTCGCGGCCGTGATGCTCGCCCAGTTCGCCGCGGAAGCCGTCCTGGCCCACAACTACGCCCTCGGCGTCGCCTTCATCACCCCCCTGTCGCTGTTCCTGACCGAGGCCGCGCAGCCGGCGTTGCCCGTGAGCCAACTCGTCACCGCCCGCCTCCTCGACACGGTGTGCGGTTGTGCGGTCGGCGTGGCCGCGGGGCTCACGCTCTGGCGGCGCACCTCGACCGTCCGGCTCCCCAGCGCCCTCGCCCACGTCATCCGTGCGGAAGGCACGACCTGGCACCTGAACCTCAGCGCGGGCGACGACGCCGGGCACAGCGCCGCCGCGAGGGCCCGGCACCGCCTGCGCACCGACCTGATCAACCTCCGGGCGGTCGCCGACAGCGCCGCCGGCGACCGCCCCGCCCCCTGCGAACTCGCCCGGCTCTGGCCCGCCATCGCCGCCACTCAGCAACTCGGCTACCTGGCCATCTCCACCACCCGCCCGCTGCCCCCGCAAGCGCGGCCCGGCCCCGACGACGCCGCCCGCGTCCAGCGTGCCTTCGACGCCCTCGCCGCCTCGGCCGCCACCGTCACCCCGCCCCCGCCCCTCGACCTGCCCCGCCTTCCGGGACCGGCCCGCCTGGACGCCGCTCTGCACGGCCTCCACAGCGCCCTGAGCACACCGCAGGCCGAGGAGTGCGGCTGCCGGCCGCTACGGCGCGGGCACCGCTGAGTCAGTACGGGCACGGCGGTGTCCCACCCGCCGCCGGGCGTCCTTCAGCACCCGGCGGGCGGCGAGCAGGCCCGACGTGGCGTTGTTCCCCGCGCCCGGCCAGGTCGCGGCACCGGTCAGGTACAGGCCGGGGACCGCCGTGCGGTATCCGCCGTGCCCGGGCATCGGCCGGAACAGGAAGTTCTGCGCCAGATGGTGGCTGCCCCCGGTGCTGTCCCCGCCCACCAGGTTGGGATCGGCCGCTTCCAGGTCCTGCGGGGTGTACGCGGTGACGTGGGCGATCCGCGCCCGGCTGCCGGGCGCGTAGCGCTCCAGCTTGTCCAGCACCCGGTCCGTCATCGCCTCGGCGACGTCCGGCCAGTGGGTCTGCCGGATCGTGCCCGCCGCGTCACCACGGATGCGGGTGGGCATCGTCCGGACCTGGATCCACACGACGTGGCGGCCCGCGGGGGCGCGTGTCGGGTCCACGGCCGAGGTCTGCCCGACGATCAGCAGGGGGTCCGCGGGCAGCAGCCCCGCCTGGGACTCGGTGTAGGTGCGCGCCAAGTCGTCGACGTACGGCGCGACATGGACGTACCCGAAACCGGCCAGCTCCTCCCCCGCCGCCCACGGCAGCCGGCCGTCGAGCGCGAGGTGCAGCATCAGCGTGCCCGGGCCGTACAGGAAGCGGTCCGCCGTACGGCGCACCCGCTCCGGCACGTCCTCGGGTTCCAGCAGGTGCCGGTACAGCGCGGCCGGAGCGGTGTTGGCGATCACCGCGCGCCGTGCGGTGATCGTGCCGCCCTCCGCCGTACGCACCCCGACGGCCCGTCCGTCACGGCACAGCACGCGCTCGACCTCGACACCGGTGCGGACCTCGCCGCCGTGGTCGACGAGGACCGCCGCGAGCGCCTGCGGCAGCCGCTGCGCGCCGCCCTCGACGACCGACATGCCGTTCTCCATGTCCGCGAAGAGTTCCAGGAGGGGGAACATCGCTCCTCCGGACACGTCGGGGGCGAAGTCCAGGTGCATGCCCCAGCAGGCCGCCATCGCCTGCGCCTCGGGCGTGGCGAACCAGACCCCGCCCAGCTCGCGGGTGCTCATGAGCAGCGTGTGCGCGAGGTCGCCCGCGCCCCGCACGCCGTGGTGGCGCAGCAGGCTCAGCACCTGGCGTGCCGCCGACCGCGACGGCAGCGCGGATCCGTAGAGCGCGAACAGGTACGGCGCGAAACGCTGATACTCGCGGTACAGGCCGGCGAAGCCGTCGGCGTCCCCCGGCGTCGTGGGCCGCGAGCTGCTCCATCGTGCGCGCGCAGTCGCCGTACACCCGGACGCTGCGGCCCTCGGGGAAGACGTTGGCGTAGGGGCGGTCCGTGGTGCGGAACCGCAGCCCGTGGCGCGCCAGTTCGGTGCCGAAGTCGGCGTACGCCCGGGAGCCGAGGAAGAGGTTCTGGTTGGTGGAGTACAGGTCGTGCACGAACCCGGGCAGCGTCACCTCGCCACCGGCGATCGCACCGCCCACGGCGGCGTTGCGCTCCAGCACGGCCACCGACCAGCCCGCCCGCGCCAGGTACAGGGCCGCCACCAGGCCGTTGTGGCCGCCCCCGACGACGACCGCGTCGTAGTCGCGGGAGCCGGCGGCCGTCATCGCCCCGCCCTCGCGCCGCGTATCCTCTCGCTTCGCCAAGCGGTCATGGGCCTTGTCCTCCGTTCGCCGGTGAGGGGGCGGCGATCAGCAGTGCCGTGTCGTCCGTACCGGGGGCGGTCCGCAGGGCGTGTTCGAGGAGACTGTCCGCGACGGCGTCCACGCCCTGGTCGGCCGCCGCCACCAGGTACTGCACCAGGTCGGCCGCGGCCAATTCGGCGTCTGCGCCGGGGGATTCGACGAGTCCGTCGGTGTACATCGCCAGCATCGTGCCCGGCGGCAGGGGGATCTCCGTGGTGGGGTAGTCGCCGTCCGGTGCGATGCCCAGCAGGAGGCCCGGCGTGAGTCCGAGGATCCCCGCGCGGCCGTCGGGATGGCGGATCAGGGGCGGGGGGTGACCGGCGGTGGCCAGCCGGGCGACGTGCCTCCGCAGGTCGATGTGGGCGAACAGGCAGCTGGTGAACAGACCCGGGTCCAGGTCGGACAGCAGGCGGTTGGTCCGGGCCAGCAGGTCGCCGGGTGAGGAGTGGGCGGTGGCGTAGGCGTGCACGGCGATGCGGACCTGCCCCATCAGGGCGGCGGCCTGCAGGTTGTGGCCCTGGACGTCGCCGATGGTGACGGCCGCGCAGTGGGGTCCGCAGTGGATGAGGTCGTAGAAGTCACCGCCGATGTCGCTCCCGTGACCGGCCGGCAGGTAGCGGGCGGCGACGTCGAGACCGGGTACCCGGGGCAGTTCCTTGGGCAGCAGGCCGGCCTGCAGGGTGCGGGCGAGTTGGTGCTTGGTGTCGTAGAGGTGGGCGCGGTCCATGGCCTGGGCGATGAGCCCGGCCAGCGCGACGAGGACGGTGCGCTCGGACTGCGGGAAGGGCCGGGGCCGGTCGTAGGACAGGACGAGCAGCCCGACGGGGCGGCCCGAGGTGATCAACGGCAGGAAGGCCCAGGCGTCCCTGTGCCGGAAGCGCAGGGCCTCCGGGTGGGCGCGGTGCAGTTCGGCGAAGCTGGAGAAGAACAGCGGGGTGGCGCGGGTGAGCGCCTGGGCGGTGACGATGCCGGAGGTCAGGGGCGTTCCGTCGATGCGGGCCATGAACTCGTCGGTGTAGCCGCGGTGGCCGGCCAGGCGCAGGCGCCCGCCCTCGGCGAGGAGCACGACCAGGCCCTGGGCCTCGAACGCCGGGATGAGCTGGTCGGCGACCTGGTCGACCACGTCCTGCACGCCCACCGCCTCCGTGAGCCTCGCGGCCAGGTACATCAACTGGTACATCGCCGACGCGCCGACCGGGCCGCGGACGCCGGCAGGGACCACGGACTCCTCCGCCGCGTCCATCCGCTCCCGCGGTGAGCCGACGATGCTGACGCTGATCCCGGTGGGCCCCGGGTGGAGCCGGAAGGACAGCCACTGGTCCGGTGGACGCAGGGCGGTGAACCGGGTGGTCTGCTTGGTGATGACGGCGGCACGGTACGCGTCCTCGAACGCCGGGCCGTCCAGCCAGAACAGCCGTTCCCACGGGCGTGAGCCCTTCAGGTCCGCGGCACCGACGCCCAGCAGGTCGGCCGCCGCCGCGTTGAGGAACCTGACCCGGCCCTCCAGGTCCAGCGAACAGCACCCGGTCGGCAGCCGTTCGGCGAAGTCGTACGCCGCCAGCGCCTCGGCCCGTCCGGGCTCCCGACGCCGCGCCGCCCGCAGGATCAGCGCGTCCGCGCCGGCCAGGACGGGGTGGCCCCGGTCCGAGTAGTGCCTCAGCAGCCGCCCCGACCTGCCGCAGAAGATGCCGATCGTGTCCCGTTCCCCGGGGCTCAGGACCGGAGCGTGCCAGATCGGCCACAGCAGGCACACGCCACCCCACATCACGTCATCGTCCATGATCGGCGCCGCCGCCAGCATGATCTCGTAGGGCGCCACCAGCGCGACCCGGGGAAAGCGTTCCGCCAGTTCCTTGGAGTTCCCCACCCACACCAGCGACCGCTCCCGCACGGCCTGCGCCACCGGGGCCGCGTCGTCCAGGGCGATCCGTGCCCACGGGGCGGCGATCCGCCGGGACGTGCCGGACAACGCCACCAGCTCCAGCATCCGCTCCCCCGGCGCGAGCACGTAGAGCATGCCCACCGCGGTGTCGGTGTCCCGGACGAGACCCTCGAACAGGCCGGCGAAGCGCCGCATGCCGCCTGTCAACGGTTTCACGTCATGCCGGGTCACCGCGTTCGCCCCCGTCGCCGTCGTGCCGGGACACGCGGGCAGGCCACCGGCGGTACCGGGCCCGCCGAGCCGTCCGTCCGTGCCGCAGAGCCCCGCGGCCCCAGCACCGCTCTGGTCCCATAACCGGACCATACGCCCCAAGGGGCACTACGGCATCCACGGCGCCGGTCACGGTGCGCAGCCCCACGGGGCGGGCCGTGTCCCCCGGGAGGGGCGGCAACCATCGCCGTGCGGGCGGGTCGGACGGGCCTGCCGGCTCCGCGCACGCCCGCACCCTGCGTGCGCGGAGCCTTCCACGGGCCGGTGCCGGAGCGCCGCTACCGCAGGCCCTCGGTGACGACGTCCATGTCGGCGCTGAAGATGACGACCTTCTCGATCAGGTCCCCGTCGAGCTGGAGGATCTCCGATCCGAGTGCCGACTTGCCGCCCGGGAAGCCGAAGTCCCAGGCCCAGTGGATGAATTCCCGGTTCTGCAAGTGACCCGTGATGAGGCCGCTCAGCGGTGGCGCCTGGCGCTGCACGGCGGTGATGTACGCGTTGATGGCGTCCCGGCCCACGATGACCTGGTCGGGCTCCATGATCGTGATGTCCTCGGTGTAGATGCCCTCCATCGCCTCGGCACGCCCGGCCGGGTCCGGAGTCATCCAGACCTCCAGGTGCTTGGCGATGAGCACCCGGGCGCGGTCCGACCCGGCGGTCAGCGTCAGGTGGAGCCGGGAGATCCGCCCGTCCGGGTCCAGGGAGACGGAGACCCCTCCGCTGCCGGAGCGACCGTTGCCCCGGACGTCCAGTCCGGCCCGGCTCCACGTGCCCGTGATGGAGCCGTCCGCCGCCACGGAAGCCGTCCACTGGTGCGTGGACTCCTTCCACTCGGCAGCCAGCGTCCGGTGGAGGTCGACGGCCGGCTCGCGGCCCTGGACCATGTCCCCGCTGTGCATCAGCAGCACGTCCTCGGCGAAGACGTCCCTGAGGTCGTCCAGGTGGGAGTGGCCGCCGTCGGCGGAGTCCACGATCTCGAAATAGCGGTCGAGCATCGTCGTCACGCTTGAATTCCATTCTGTCTGCACGTGTCGGTGGCGCCGCGCTGCGGGAGGGGCGCCCGGGGGCGGTGGCGCATCGTCGCGATCACGTTCCCGTCAGGGAGACGACACGGCCCGCACCTACGTGACGGATCAGGCGCCCGGAGTTCGCTCCGGGTGCTGGTTCCAGCGGCGCAGCTTCTCCGGGTTGAGCACGGCCCAGACCTGCGCCACGCGGCGGTCGGTGACGTCGAGGCTGATGACCGCGGCCACGGTGCGGTCGCAGCGCACCACGAGTCCGGTACGGCTGTTCACGGACTGGGCGGTCAGGGTGGTGCGCGGATGGGGGCCCAGCAGCGTCAGGAGGCTGCGGGTGACCTGCTCGCTGCCGTGCACGGATCGGACCAGTGTCCGGACCTTGCCGCCGCCGTCGAAGACGGCCATGGCGTCGGGTGACAGCGCGGACGCCAGCAACCCGGCGTCGCCCGCCGTGCAGGCATCCCCGACGGCGCGGACGGCCGCGTCGTGCTCCAGCGGGGCCGACGGACCGGAGCGCTGTGCCTGGAGCCGGCGACGCGCGATGGCGGCGAGTTCGTCGTACCCGGACCTCGCCTCCGGGCCGTCGTGCCCGGAGCCGCGGTGCTCGTCCGGCGTGAACGGTTCGCCCAGGCAGATGCGGCCCGCGGTCGTCGACAGCCAGGCACGGGGCGACGTGATGGCCGCGCGCTCCGCGTCGGACAGCGCGTACCACCGGCGATAGGTCTCGTCGATCACGCTCTCCGCATCGCTGCGGCCGCCCGACATGCGGTGGGCGACATCCAGCAGATGCCGGCGCTCGTCGAGCAGCACCGCGATCGGCACCGCGTCGCTGGCCACGTCCATACGGCATCCTCCCTCTCGTACAAGACCACACAACGCGGCCGCACGCAGCAACCTCGTCGAAGTTCGGGGGCGTGGGGGAGTGGTCCGCGAGGCGGGTGTCTTCCCGGGTCTCGTCAGGGAGACGAGGTGGCCCGTACGGGTGTGACAGCTCGGCCCGAGGAGAGCGGCCGGGCGGACCGGTCGGACCGCGAGGAGTTCGTGGCCCCTCGCGGGCCGCGGTTGCTGCGCCCGGCCCGGATGCTCACCGCGACCGGGATCACGCCGAGGACCTGCTGTGCACGGCCCTGGCGAGGAGCCGGCCCACGTGGCGGCGCATCCGCGACGGCCGCCCCGAGGCGTACGTACGGCGGGTCCTGGTACAGGTGCACGCCGCCTGGTGGAGGCGGAGCCGGCGGCGGGAGGTGCCGCATGACCCCCTGCCCCCGTGCGTCAGGACGGTCGCGGTGCGCGGCGGTCCCGGCGACCGGCCAGTTCCCGCCTTGCTACCTTCAGCGACCCGGACGGCGACGGCTGGGTGCTCCACGAGGTCACCCTGCGGCCCCCGGCCATTGACGCTCCGTCATCCGGCCTGTATCCCACCTGCGTTACGCCGCGCCGACGGACCTGATGAGCAGCAGCGCGATGTCGTCGGTGCGGGGGGCGGTTCGGCGCGCGTGGTCGATCAGGTCCGTGGCGAGCCGGTCCATGGGCTGGCGGGCGGTGCCGGCGAGGCGGGCGGCGAGCCCGGCCATGGCGTCGTCGAGGTCGACACCGGGGGTCTCGACGAGTCCGTCGGTGTACAGGGCGAGGACGGTGCCGGGCTCCAGGGGGATCTCGGTGGTGGGGTAGTCCGCCTCGGGGTCGATGCCGAGCAGCACCCCCGGCGGAACGGTGAGGACCTCCGTGTGCCCGTCCGGGTGGCGCAGCACCGGCGGTGGATGGCCGGCGGTGGCCAGGAGGGCCCGGCGTCGCCTGAGATCGAGCCGGGCGTAGAGGCAGCTGACGAAGCGGCCGGGGTTCAGGTCGAACAACTGGCGGTTGGCCTGGCGGAGGGCCTGCGCCGGTGCGGCCCCGGCGAAGGCCTGGGAGCGGATGGCGGGCCGGATCCGGCCCATGAGGGCCGCCGCCCTGACGTGGTGGCCCTGGACGTCGCCGATGACCGCGGCCGCCGTGGTCTCGTCGACCCGGACCAGGTCGTAGAAGTCGCCGCCGATGTCCATGCCCCGGACGCTGGGCAGGTAGCGGGCGGCGACGTCGAGTCCGGGGATGTCCGGCAGCGAGTCGGGGAGCATGGCCGCCTGCAGGGTCTCCGCGAGCTCCTTGACGGTGTCGTAGAGGCGGGCACGCTCCAGCGCCTGGGCGATCAGCCCCGCGAGTGCGGTCAGCACCGTCCGCTGGTTGCCGGAGAAGTGGTGCGGCCGTTCGAAGGCGAGGACGCACAGGCCCACGGGCCGGCCGGAGGCGATCAGCGGCAGGTAGGCCCAGGCGTCCAGGCCCTCACGGCGGGGGGCGTGCGGATAGGCGCCGAGCATCTCCTCGAAGGTGGTGAAGAAGGCCGGCGCGCCCTCGGCGAGGGTCCCGAGCGCGGCCGGGGAGGTGAGCGCCGCTCCGGTGAACACCTCCGCGGGACAGGGGTTGTAGCCCCGGCAGCCGACGAACCGCAGGGCGCCGTCCTCGGGCGAGAACAGGGCCAGGGCCAGGGTCCGGGCGTGGAAGGTCGGCAGCATCTCGTCCGCGACGAGGTCGACCACGTCGCCCACGCCGACGGCCTCGGAGAGGGCGGCGGCCAGGTGCAGCACCTGGTAGAGCTCGCCCAGGGCGATCGGCGCGCCACGGGGCGCCGCCGTGCCGGGGCGCGCCGCGGCCTGGACGCGGTCGGGACCGCAGGGCACGAGGCGCACGCTCACCCCGGAGGCGTCGGGGTAGAGCTCGAAGGCGAGCCGCCGGTCCGGCGGGACCGTCGCCGTGAAGGATTCCTGCTGCCGGCTGACCACGGCCGCCCGGAAGCGGTCCTCGAAGGCGGGATCGTTGGACCAGGACAGGGCCTGCCAGGGGCGTCTGCCGAGGAGACCGGGGACGGTCCCGCCCAGCAGACGGGCCGCGGTGGAGTTCAGGTAGGTGAATCTGCCCTCGAGGTCGAGGGTGCAGCTGCCTCCCGGCAGGCGTTCGGCGAAGTGTGCCGCGGCCTGCGCCTCGGACGGCTCCCACTCCTGGGCGGGGGGCTGGGACAGGGTCCGTGGGGACGCGGCGGGAGTGACCGGGTGCCCGGCGTCCGCGGCGTCCCGCAGGAACCGCCCCAGGCGGCGGCAGGCGGCGCCGACCCGCTCGTGGCTGGGTCCGGCGAGCTCGGCGGCGTCGCAGCAGGGCCAGAACAGCAGGAGCGCCCCCCAGGCCTCGGAGCCGTCGAGGACCGGTGCCGCGGCCACCGCGAAGTGGTACGGCAGGGCGATCGCCGTGCGGGGGTAACGACGGGCGAGTTCCTGGGGCTTGCTGAGCCACACCAGGCGTCTGTCGCGCACCGCGTCGGACACGGGGACGTGGGCGGACAGGGCCACCCCGAACCAGGGTGCGAGGTACTCCGCCGGCATCCCCGTGGTCACTTCGAGCCGCAGCGACCGTCCCTCGGGGGTCAGCAGGAACAGCGCGCCCGCGTGGGCGCCGGTGTCCCGCGCGGCGAGCTCCAGCAACCGGTCCAGTTCCGCCCGGCACGTCGGCCCGGCGGCGTCGGCAGCGGTGCTCGCGTACGCCTGAGCAGCACCGTCGTCCGGTGTAGCGCTCATGGCTCAACCGTACGTCCGGACCGGCCGGCCCCGCCCGGGACGCCGGCCGGTGGCTCAGCCGGCGACGCGGTAGCGGCTGGTGATCGCGACGCGGTTGAACGCGTTCATCAGCGTCGCCAGCCAGGCGACCGCCGAGACCTGGTCGGCGGTGAGCACGGCCGCGGCCGCTTCGTAGTCCGCGTCGCTCACGTGCCCCTCCGGCACGCGGGTGATCGCCTCCGTCAGGCGCAGGGCGGCGCGGTCCGTCCCGGAGAAGTAGCCGGCTTCCTCCCATGCGGGCAGCACGGCGATCCGGTCCGGGTTCTCGCCCTTCTTCAGGGCGTCGCGCGTGTGCATCCGCAGGCAGAACGCACAGCCGTTGATCTGGGACGTGCGGATCTTCAGCAGTTCGACCAGGAGCGGGTCGAGGCCCGCCGCGGCGGCGCTCTCCTCCACCGCCGTGGACAGGGCGAGGAGCGCCTGGTAGCTGTCCGGGTGCTGCTTTCCGATGTTCACGCGCTGCTGCTCGGTCATGGATGTCCCCTCTGGGTGTCTTCTCTGGGTGTCTTCTGCCGGGTAAGCCTCGTCGAAGGTCCGCCGTCACGCACGGCGGCGTTCCGTCCGGTGGGACGGGTCAAACGTGAGCGATCTTCGCCGGGTCGAGGACCCTGCGGTAGGCGCTGATCAGGCCGTCCTCGATCTCCACCGTGTCGACGGAGAAGACGCGGCCTGCGCGGCGGTGCAGGAGCGCGGGTTCGCCGCCGACCTCGACGAGGTCGACGCGGTCCGGACGCCACCGGAGCCACACCCCCACCATCAGCTTGGCGATGCGCGTGCCGCCGTGGACCAGCTTGCGCGCCGTGAAGACCTCGCCGCCGCCGTCCGTGACGTACACGGCCTCCGGGTGGAGGAGCCGCACCAGTCCGGCCATGTCCCCGGCCTCGTACGCGGCGCGGAACGCGGCGAGCCGCCGTTCCCGCTCCGCCCGGGTCGCCTGCGGCGTCGACTGCCTCGCCCTGGCCACCTTGCGCCGCGCCCGCGAGGCGAGTTGGCGGGCGGCCGGTGCGGAGGCGTCCAGCACGTCGGCGATCCGGCTGAACTCGAGGCCGAAGACGTCGTGGAGGATGAAGGCCACACGCTCCGGCGGGCTCAGTTCCTCCATGACGAGCAGCATCGCCGACCCGACGGACTCGTCGACGAGCACCGCCTCCGACGCGTCAGGACCCGTCAGCAACGGCGCGGGCAGCCATGGCCCCACATAAGTCTCCCGGCGGGCGCGCGCGGACTTCAGGACGTCGTACGACCGTCGGGCGGCGACCGTGACCAGCCAGGCCCGGAGGTCGCCGATGTCGCGCAGATCCGCTCCGGCCGCCCGCAGCCACACGTCCTGGGCGATGTCCTCGGCGTCGGCCACGCTTCCCAGCAGGCGGTACCCCACCCCGAACACGGCGGGCCGGTGCGTCTCCCACTCGGCCTCGAGCACCTCGGGCGACCTGGGTATGCGCATGAGACTCATGCTGGCGTGACCTCCTTCGCCCCCACATCCGGCGAAATCGAGATGTTTTTCATCCTGAATGAAGCTCCTGGGAGCGAAGGGCCCCCGGCACGGGAAGCGGGCTCAGTCGCGCCCGAGCCCTCCCCGTACGTACGACCCCACCGCGGGAGCGTGCGCTTCGGCCTCCGCCCGCACGTCGGCGAGGCTCTGCTCGGCCAGCACCTTCCGCCAGGCCAGCTCGGCCCGCCCCATGGCGCTGTTCACCGCACAGGGACGGCGGAAACCGCCCGCCGGCACCCGCTCGCCGATCGTGCCGCAGCGGCGGATCTCGGCGCAGCGGAACAGGGGGTCGTCCCCCTCGACGGCGAGGACCACGTCCAGCATCGACACCGCCTCCAGCGGGCGGGCCAGCCGGAAGCCGCCCCGCGCACCCGGCACGGATTCCAGCAGACCCGCCTTGACGAGCTGCTGGAGCTGCTTGTTCAGGTAGGACGCCGACAGATCGTGACCGGCGGCCAGCTGCGCGGTCGGGACCGGCTCGCCGTCCCCGAGCCACGCGAGGTTGAGCAGTGTGTGCACCGCCCATTCGACGCCCTTACCCGTTCGCATATCTGGATAGTAAACATCCAGATATCGTCCGTCAAAGGTCATGCCTGCTCGGGGGGCACCTCAGCGGTGACGGCCGCCCCTGCGGGGGTCGCCGGCCCGGCTGCGCACCACGGGGAGGGTCACGGCGTACGCGCCGAGGGCGGAGGGGGTCACGACGGCAGCGATCCACGTGGTGCGCAGGCGTACGTCGCTCCAGGACAGGGCCGTTCCCCAACCGTGGGGCAGTCCCAGGAGCACGGCGCTGGTGAGGAGCGACAGGGTGGCCGACCAGACGAGGGCGGCGGCCAGGTGGACGAGCCAGCCGGGGGTGCGGTGGTCGCGGGCCCGCCACGCACGGGCGAGGCCGTAGGCGGGGAGGACTCCCGCCGTGCCGGCGAGGCCGGCCAGCAGCAGCGCGCCGATGATGCCGCCGTGGTAGCTCCCGGCCAGGCCGAGGCCGATGACGAGGAGCGCCGCAACGGCCGTGCCGGCCCCCCACGCGGCGGGCAGGCGGAGTTCCCCGCTTCCTCCCGTGCCCGTCATCAAACACCCGCTTCCGCGGCGGGCGGTCTGGCCGAGGCCGGTCGTCCGGAGGCCTGCGGGCGGCGGTCGCGGTACCCGGACACCGCGAAGGCGGCCGCGCAGAGCGTGCCGGCGGTGCCGGCGACGATGCCGAGGACGGCGGTCGGCGGCATGTCGTCACCGGCCGGGTAGCGCCGGCCGCACAGGCGTACCGACCGGGGATGGTCTGCTGCCGCCTCCAGACACAGGCGGGCGCCCACGGCGACGCGGCCCGGCATCTGCGACACGGGCAGGTCACGGTCGACAAGGGGGCGCCCGGCGACCTCGTACCCGACACGCGCACTCGCGCCCCTGCCGAACGTCACCTCTTCGATCACGCCGTCCACCCGCACGGGCGAGGCGTCGATCCGGTCGGCGCCCCGGACCTGGCCGTAGAGGAACCAGGCGACGCCCAGCGTCAGGAGCAGGCAGCAGACGGCAAGGGCGCACGGCACTTTGGGCACGGCTTTGACGAAGTCCCCCCGCATGCACCGGAGTATGGCACCGCGGCGGCACGAAAGCGCCCGGCCGGACGCCGGGGCCCGCGGGGCCGGTGCCGCGGCGTGTGCGCGGCGTGTGCGCGGCACCGGCCCCCGGGCGTCACTTCAGGCCGAAGGCCCGGATGACGGTCTGCGCGACCGATCCCCCGGCGCGTGCCGTGGCGCTGGTGCGCAGCGACACGAACGCGGCCGAGGAGGGGGCGTGCAGGGTGGCCCGCCAGGATCCCTGACGGGCCTTCAGGTCCTGGCGGTGCCAGGACGCTCCGTCGTCGTAGGAGACCTCGAGCCGGACCGAGGACACCGCGTCCTTCGCGGACGTGCCGAGCACCGAGGGGGTGATCGAGACCTCCTGCGTGCGGCGTGCCCTGCCTGCGGCGTCGAGTTCCGTTCCGTAGTCGAGTTGGACCAGCGGCACGGTCCCGGACTGCGCCTTGCCCGAGACGAAGTCCCACTGCGTGTGGGTCTTCGACGAGTACGGGCTCAGCGCCGGATCACCCGCGGTGTCGACGACGAGGCGGTACGGCAGCGACTCGGCCGGCAGGTCGAAGGCGTTGACGTAGGCGCTGTCGGTCGTCAGCAGCGTGGTGCCGCCCTGGAGCAGTGAGGTGCGCGCGGTCATCGTCTCGGTTCCCGCGGAGCCCGTGTGCGGGGCTCCCGAGTCGCTCCAGCCCGGGACGACCAGCGAGAGGGAGGTGTCGTCCCGCGCCTGGGAGTCGCCGTCGGACATGCGCGGCCGCAGGACCGGGCCGAGCCACCGCTCCTGCTGGACGCTGCCCGGCCGGTAGGACGTGGGGCTGTTCGTCGCGCCCACCCAGCCGCTGACCGACGCGGTCTGCTGCCATGTGGCGTCCTCGCCCGCGGTCACCCAGTCGGTACGCCGTCCGGGTGCCATGGGCTCGAGTCCGAAGGAGTACCCCGCGGCCCACTCGTACGCCGGGTAGTCCGTCCTGCGCTCCAGGGCCTGCTTGCCTCGCGGCTGGGCGAAGTCGACGTCGACGCGCGCCAGCCGGTCCGGGTCGGCCCGGTAGGCCACGTCCGAGGGCACGGCGCCCGCGTGGTACTTGACCAGGTCGTACAGGTACGAGGGGGACGGGTGGGCCGCCACCCGGAGTCCGACCCGGTGCTCGCGCGCCGAGGCGATCCTCGCGATCAGTGCCTCACCCTCGTCCTTGGTCACCGACACCACGGGCACGTCCGAGTCGGTGGTGTAGTCCGGCGACCCGTACCAGGTGGCCAGCCGCCCCACTCCGTCGTTGACCACGAGCAGCGCTCTCGCGCCCGCCGCCTTCGCGGCCGACGCCTGCGCCGAGGGCGCGACCTCGGTGCTGTGGCGGACCACGGCGACCTTGCCGCGGGCTCGCGCCGTGGCGAACTCCTCGGCCGAACCGGCGCCCGCGAACACCGCGTCCGGCGTCGACGTGCCGTCGGGCAGGGCGGCGCTTCCCTCCTGGGCGAGCGCGTCGTCGATCCTGCCGCCGTCGTAGGACAGGTCGAGCGGCGTCTGCTGGGCCCGCAGGCGGGTGGCGAACACGAAGCTGCCGTGCCGTACCCTGGCGCCGGTCGGCTGGGCCCAGACGCTGTCGTAGCCCGGGCCGACGATCACGTTCTCCCTGACCGCGCCGTAGTCACCGGGGCTGGGTTCGGTGGAGGTGAAGGAGCGGAAGAAGTCCAGCCGGGTGTTCACCA
This sequence comes from Streptomyces sp. NPDC006207, assembly GCF_040613835.1. Taxonomy (NCBI): domain Bacteria; kingdom Bacillati; phylum Actinomycetota; class Actinomycetes; order Kitasatosporales; family Streptomycetaceae; genus Streptomyces; species Streptomyces sp. NPDC006207. The sequence goes on from NZ_JBEXSX010000046.1 coordinate 23,777, forward strand.
GCGTGGTGGGCTTCGGTGTGACGGCCCGCACCTGATGCGCCTTGGAGGCGTCGAGGACGACCTGCCGGTCCGCGGTCAGGTCCACCTCGGGGGCGCTCAGCAGGGCGATGCCCCGGGAACTCGGGCCGTGGGTGCCCACGACGTCCGCGTACGACACCACCGTGTAGGTGTCGGCGGGCAGACGCAGGGTCAGCTCCCCGCTCGCCGGGATCTCGTAGGCGGTGGTGGACCTGCTGAGGGCGCCCTTGAGGTGGATCCAGCCGCTCATCGGCTCGCCCGAGCGGTCCTTCATGGTGATGCCGAGGTCGTACCGCTCCGGCTCGAGGCCGATGCCGGCGACCGTGTGGGCGACCGCCGCACCGGTGGCGTCGCGGGCGACGACCTGGGCGGTGTGGTCGCCCCGTGCGAGGCCGGAGGGGTCGGCGCCGACCTCCACCGCGGTGCTGCCGTGGGCCGGCACGGTGACCTGGTCGGCGGAGAGGGAGAACACGCCGTCGTCCGGGGCACCCGCCTCCACCGCGAGTCGCAACGTCACCGGTTCGTCACCGGAGTTGGTGTACGTGATCCCCTGCGTGACGGGGCCGGTGCCGCCGTTCGGCCACCGGAGGAAGCGGAAGACCGATCCGGTCGCCGTGACCCGGGCGCGGACCGCGGCCGCGACGTCGACGCGTCCCGAACCGCCCTGGTAGGCGGTCAGGTACGGCGTCGCCTTGCTGGTGCTCATCAGGGCGTCCTTCAACCGGCTGCCCGGCCAGTCGGGATGCCGCTGCGCCAGCAGGACCGCGGCGCCCGCGACGTGCGGGGAGGCCATCGAGGTCCCGCTCATCGTGGTGTAGGGGCCCTCTCCCCCGCTCGCGTACTGCGACCGGGCGGCCAGGACGTCCACGCCCGGGGCCGTCAGGTCGGGCTTGACGCCCTCGTCGCCGACGCGCGGTCCGACGCTGGAGAAGAACGCGAGGTCGTCGGAGGGGCCGACCGCGCCCACGGTCAGCGCGGCGTCGGCGGCGGCCGGGGAACCGATGGTGTACGGCGTGGACCCCCGGCCGCTGTTGCCGGCGGCGACGACGAACAGCGTGCCCGTCTCGGCGCTCAGAGCGTTGAGGCTCCGGCTCATCAGGTCGGTTCCGTCGCTCGGCTCGGCGCTGCCCAGGCTCATGTTGACGACCCTGGCGTGCTCCGTGCGCGCGGCCCACTCCATGCCGCCGATGACCCAGGACTCCTGTCCCTCGCCGCGGTTGCCGAGCACCTTGCCGACCACCAGGTCGGCGCCGGGGGCCACGCCCTTCTCCTTGCCGTCCGACGCCGCGCCGGTGCCGGCGACGGTGGAGGCGACGTGGGTCCCGTGGCCGCTGCCGTCCGGCACGTCCTGGTCGGGAACGAAACTGCGGGTGCTGACGATCCGGTCCTTCAGGTCCGGGTGCCCGGTGTCGGCGCCGGTGTCCAGCACCGCGACCTTGACGCCGGAGCCGGTGTCCCCCGACTCCCAGACCTGCGGCGCACCGATCTGGGCCGTGGTGTCGGCGAGCGTCGCCTTCGTCCTGCCGTCCAGCCAGATCTTGTCGATGCCGCCGGTGAACGACGGGGCCGCGGCGGCACGGCGGGACCCGGTCGCCTCCCGCCCGGAGGGGCCGGTGCCGCCCGCGGTGAGCGCGGCCCAGGCGTCGGCCGCTTCCGACCGGTCGGCCGCGAGGGCAGCGCCGCCGACGGAGGGCAGGTCGCGGCGGGTCTCCGCACCGGGCAGGGCGCTGCCGCCGCGGCGGAGGGCGGCGTGGTTCCCGCCGGTGACGATCAGGGGCAGCCGCGGGGCGTGCGCGTCGTCGTAGCCCTGCGCTATCAGCCCGGTGACGTTGAACAGGCGCTTGTCGAGGCGGTCCGCTGCCACGTACGCGAGCGCGTCGTCCGGGTAGACGTAGGTGTCGCCCGCCTCGGTGACGATGCGCACCGAACCGGCGGCCCCGGGACGGCGCTCGACGGTCAGCGAGTCCCGCCCGCCGCCGGTCCCCGGGGTGACGACGACCTTGTCCCCGGTGATGAGGGTCACGGTCTTCACCTGGCCCCCGGCGGGGGCCGGCGGCCCTTCCGGCGGTGCGGCGGACGCGGCCGCCCCCGCCGACGCGGGGCTCAGGAGAGTGACGAGTACGGCGGTGGCGGTGCCCAGAGCCGCCAAGCCCGTTCTTCGGGCCGTGGTGAACAGCACTGTTCCTCCTTGCGTTTTCCTGGGCGAATACGATCACATCCCTGAGATTTCGAACAGATCTTGACAGCCTCGAACAGCGAGGTAGCGCATGTCACTTGAGGCGCTGTGTCGTGGAGCGGGGCTCGGGGCGAAGCGCGGAGTCAGGTGCCGGTGCGGGGCGGGGTACCGGTGCCGCACATGCGCTGCGCGGCCTCCGTCACGTCACCGCGTACGCAGCGGCCGGCGCAGCAGGAAGACGCCGACGGCGGCTGACACCAGGATCACGTACAGCGCGAAGACCACGCCCGCGTCCCGCAGTCCGAGCGCCAGGCTGAGCGCGCCGACCCCGACCACCGGTACGGAGATGCCGACGTAGGCGGCGACGAAGAAGGCCGAGATCGTCGCGCCGCGGTGCTCGTCGGGGGCCACCGCGCTCACGCCGGTCAGGCCTGCGCGGAACGACATGCCCTGCCCGAGGCCGCCGACCAGGGCACCCACCACCAGTACCGGCAGGGACTCCACCACCAGCGAGGCCGCGACCACGGCCATGCCGGCCGTGAGCGCCAGGCATCCGGTCGGCAGTGCGCGCCGGACGCCCAGACGTCCCATCAGCATCTGCCCGGCGGTGGAAGCGCAGAACACGGAGAAGACGACGAGGCCGTCGACGGCCAGGTTGCGCTCCCCCAGCGTCATGGCGAGGAAGCTCGGCGCCACCGCCGTGAACAGGCCGAGCAGGGAGAAACCGGCGAACGCCGCCAGCCCGGCGGGGATGAACGCCGCCCGCGTCGGCGGAGGGACGACCATGCCCTGAGGGCGCAGCGGGGGACGCGGGCTGCGCACCGCCACCGTCTCGGGCAGGGCACGCGCGACGGCGTAGGCCGCCAGCAGCAGGACGATGTGCACCAGGAAGGGCAGCCGGAGGGGCCACGGCGCGTACTGCGCCAGGACCCCCGACAGCAGCGGCCCGCAGCCGAGGCCGCCCATGTTGGCGGCGGTGGCCGCGAGACCCGCGCGTGCGCGCCGGTCCGGGGGCGCCAGTTCGAGCACCGCGGCCGTCGCGGCCCCGCTGAGCAGACCGGCCGAAAACCCCGACAGCAGCCGCCCCGCGAACAGCAGCGGCAGGCCGCTCTCGAAGAGGAAGCACACCGCGCTCAGCAGCGACAGGCCCAGCGCTGCGAACAGCACCGGGCGCCGGCCGAGGACGTCGGAGAAGTCCCCGGCGACCAGCAACGCGGCGATCACCCCGATCGCGTAGACCGCGAAGACCACCGTGACGACCAGTTCGGAGAAGCCGATCTGTTCCCGGTAGAGCCCGTACAGCGGTGTCGGCAGCGTGGTGCCCGCCATGCCGACCGCGAACACGCCCGACGCCGCGACGTACGCGCTCCGCGCGCGGCGTTCCCCGGTGGCTTGCCTGATCACGCTTCCACGCTAGCTGACGACCCGTCGGATCGGACGCTCCTGCGCGCCCCACGGCGTCGCCTTGAGAACAGGCAGGCCGACGTGCCAGGCTGACCCGCCATGACCCGCGCCTCCAGCCCCCGCCTCGACGCCCGGGGCATCGACCGCGCGGCCGGGGTGCTGCTCGGTGCGGCCGTCGGTGACGCGCTGGGGGTGCCCTACGAGTTCAAGGCGACCCTGCGCGAGGACCAGCAGCCGGGCATGATCGGCGGCGGTCTCGGGCCGTACCGGCCCGGCGAGTACTCCGACGACACCCAGATGCAGGTGTGCGTCGCCCAGGTCGCGGCGACCGGGGCGGACCTGCGCAGCCCCGGGGCCCTGGACGCGATCGCCGCCGGCTTCCGGCACTGGGTGGACGGCGGGGCCAGCGACGTCGGCGCCCAGACCCGCTCCGTGCTGGGCGCCGCCGAAGCGCTGCCCGGAAGCCCGGCGGAGGCGCTGCGGGAGGCCGCCCGCCGGTACGCCGCCGGGCACCGGCTCACCGCGGGGAACGGCTCGCTGATGCGCACCGGGATCGTCGCCCTCGCACACCTCGGGGACGCCGCCGCGATGGCCGAGGCCGCCACCGCGGTCAGCTCCCTCACCCACCCGGACCCCGACTGCGCCGACGCCTGCGTCCTGTGGTGCTCCGGCATTCGCACCGCCGTGCTGCACGGCACCTTCGACGGTGTGCGGGCCGGGCTCGGCCTCCTCCCGGCCGTACGGCGGGACACGTGGGCGAAGCGGCTGGACGAGGCGGAGGCCGCGCCGCCCGGGCACTTCGCCGACAACGGCTGGGTCGTCCGGGCGCTCCAGGCGGCCTGGTCGGCGATCACCCGTACGCCCGTACCCGAACTCGACCCCGGAAAGGGCCGTTTCCCCGCGGCGCACCTGCGGCAGGCGCTGGCGGCCGCGGTGCGGGCCGGCCACGACACCGACACCGTCGCGGCGATCGCCGGCGCCCTGCTCGGCGCGCGCTGGGGCTGCTGCGGCATCCCCCTGGACTGGCAGCGGGCCGTCCACGGCTGGCCCGGCCTGAGCGGGCCCGACCTGGTACGGCTCGCGGTCCTCACCGCCAGGGACGGGGCCGACGACGATGACGGCTGGCCCTCGGCACCGCGCGTGCCACTGCCTTCCCACTCCCCCGCCGGCCTCGCCGTCACCCACCCGCACGACCCCGGTGTGATGCTGGGCAACCTGGCCCTGGCCCAAGGCGCCGGGCCGGTCACGGCCGACGCGGTGGTGTCGCTGTGCCGTACGGGAACGGCGCCCGTGCTGCCCGGCGCCGACGTGGAGCACATACGGGTGTGGCTGCGGGACGGCACGGGAGACAACGCCAACCTCGCCTTCGTGCTGGACCAGGCCGCCCGGCAGGTGCTGCGGCTGCGGCGCGCGGGCACGAAGGTCCTGCTCCACTCCTCGGCCGGGCAGAGCCGGACCGCCGCCGTCGCCGCCGTCTACAGCCATCTCGCCGGCGGGGCGCCGGGTGGGGCGCTCCCGGTGCCGGCCCACCCCGAACTGCGCCACGCCGTACGGGCACTGACCGCGGCACCCGCCCCGGCCACCGCGCACGGCACGCAAGCCCCCGCGGCGGCCGTGCCGGCGGCGCGCGACGCCTCCCCGGAGGAGGACGCCGCCGACGGCATCGACAGCACCGACCCCGAGGAGCAGCCGGAGCACGAGAGCGAACGACCGCCACTGCCGGGGTACGCACTGTCCCGCGTGCGCGGGCTGCTGCTCGGCCTGGCCCTGGGCGACACGCTGGGCTCCGCCCAGGGCACGCTGCCGGACCGCGGCCCGCTGAGGGCCGGTGCCGGCACCCAACTGGCCTGCTTCACCGTCGAAGGCATCATCCGCGCACGGACCGGTGCCCGGCACGGTGCCGGTCATCTCCCGTCAGCCGTGCAGCGCGCCCACGGCCGACGGGAAGCCCTCCAGGACGCAGGCGGCCACCAGCCCGGCGGCTGGCTCGCTCGCGTCCCCGCGCTGGCCGAACCGCGCGGCAAGGAGCCGGACTTCCTCGCCACCGACCTCCGCGCCGACCTCCGCGCCGTCCTCCCCATCGCCGTCGCCGGCGCTACGCACGGCCCGGCCCAAGCGGCCGCCTGGGCAGGCGAGATCGCCGCCCACCCCGCGGCGGCCCACGCGACCGTGCTGCTCCACCACTGCCTGACCGGCACCACGGAAGCCCAGGAGCCCCTGTTCGCCGAGCAGTCGCAACTCCACCTCGCCCTGCGGGCCGGCCTGGACGCCCTCGGCGACACGGGCGAACCCGGCCGCCTCCACACGGCGTACCGGCAGGCCACCGACGACCCGGCCGACCCGCGACGGCTCGCCGCCCTCGCCCCGGACGCGACCGCTCCCTCAGCGCTGCGCGGCGCCCTCTACTGCGCCGCTTCCTTCCCCCACCGGCACCAGATCGGCGACGCACTCCACTTCGCCGCCGCCGCGCCTGACGGCGCGTCCGTCGCCTCCCTCACCGGCGCCCTCCTCGGCGCCGCCCACGGCGTACGGGCCCTGCCGGCCGGTCCGCTCAGCCGCCATGAACTCACCTGGGTCCTGGACACCCTCGCCCACGACCTCCTCGCGCCGTCTACGGCTGGAAGTACTCCGACATCAGGTCGCTGACCCATTCCGGCTGCTTGACGTCCACCGCGCGGAACTCCACCATCGCCGGCTTCAGGTCGATGACCGGGGTGCCGGAGACCGCGTCAAGGCCCAGCACCGTCAGTTCACGGCCGTGGACCGATTCGATGGGGCAGCACGTCACCCCGATGCGGTTCGGCCTGCGGGGGCCGCGGCCGGCGAAGACACCGACGGGCGGGAGGTCGGAGCGGCCGCGGTAGGGGCGGGGTTCGCGGTGGTCGTCACTCTCGGGGAACCGGTCGAAGACGAAGAGGACCTCCACGTGGGAGAAGCCCTCCAGACCCTGCAGGCACGCCTCACCGAAGCGCTCGTCGATGGTGATCGTGCTCCGGACGGCACCCCAGTTGTCCGTGTGCTGGACGTCCGTCCGGTCGTTCCGGACCGTACCTATCGAAGTGACCTCGAAACGTGGCATGGCACGGTTCTATCGCTCGGGGCGATGCCGTGCCCAGATGAGGACCGGTCCCGGGACCGGGTGCCCGGATGACGCGGTGGGCCCTCCCCGCGGGTGCGGGGAGGGCCCGGGGAGCGGTCAGGGACGGCGGATCACAACTGCTTGATGCGGATGTCGCGGTAGGAGATCACGTCCGTCGTGCTGTGGACCTGGAGGCCGATGTAGCCGGTGGCGTAGCGCCGGCCGTCGGTGCCCGGGTCCCCGTCGCGCGGCGGGGTGAAGACCTGGCCGCCGACGTTGTCGAACTCGTTGATGACGACGCCGTTGCGCAGGACCGTGAAGTGCTGGCCCTCGGCGCGGATCTCGTAGTCGTTCCAGGTGCCCTTCGGGGTCACGCCGGCGCCGCCGAGGCCCACGCGGTCGAAGCCGTAGACGGAGCCGGTCTTGTACATGTCACCGTCGGGGCGGTCGAGGATCTGGATCTCGTGCCCGTAGTTGATGGCGACCCACTCGGGACGGGACTCCTCGGGGTGGTCGTGTACGTCCGGGAAGCGGATGAAGACACCGCCGTTGGCGTTGCCGGTGCCCGGGGCGTCGTCGCGGAACTGGAGCTTGAGCGAGAAGTCGCCGTACTTCCGCTCCGGGAACCACAGCATGCCCATGCCGGGGACGGTGGTGCTGCTGGTGATGGCGCCGTCGCCGGAGAGGGTGAAGCGGCCGCCACCGACCTGCTCCCACTTCGCCAGGGAGGCCTCGGTGCCGTCGAACAGGTCGCGGTAGCCCTGCGTCTGGCCGGGCTTGCCGATCTTCGACTGCTTGGCGGCCTTGGTGATCTTGTTGAACTCGCGCTGGTCGATGACGTTGTCGGCGAGCAGCCGGTCGAGCACGCCGTCGACGTGCTTGAGGAACAGGGCGTGCGAGGACCAGTCCTTCTCGTCCTCGATCAGCTCGTTGATGGTGCAGCGGCTGCGGGTGAGCCGGTTCGGCACGCCCGAGTCCACGGTGCCGACGATGACGGTCAGCCGCTCGTCGTACTCCGGGCAGTTGGGCGCCGGGACGCCGCCGCCCTGCGCGATGGTGAAGGTCACCTCGCGCGCCGTCGCGGTGTTGCCCGCCTTGTCCGTGGCGCGGTAGGCGAGCGTGTGGGAGCCGATCCGGTCGACGATGACGGGGGCGGAGTACACGAGGTACGGGCCGCCGTCGAGGGAGTACTCGATCCGGTCCACCCCGGAGCCCGCATCGGTGGCGGTGACGGTGACCTTGGCGCTGGTGATGTACGCGCCATTGGAATTCCTGGTGCCGGTCACGGTCGCCGAGGTCTCCGGCGCGGTGGTGTCCTGGGTGGGCGGCGCCACGACGGTGAACGCGACGGACTTCTCGGCCGACGCGTTGCCCGCCTTGTCGGCGGCGCGGTAGCGGACGGTGTGCGAGCCGACCTGGTGCACCATCACCGGCGCGGTGTAGGTCTGCCAGGCGCCGGTGGCGCCGACCGCGTACTCGATGGTGTTGACGCCCAACCCGGTGTCCGAGGCGGTGACGGTGACCGTGGCCATCGTCAGGTAGTTGCCGTCGGCGTCCTTCTCGCCGCTCACGGTGGCCGAGGTCTCCGGCGCGGTGGTGTCGTCGGTCGGCGGCGCGACCACGTCGAAGGCGACGGACTTCTCGGCGGCGACGTTGCCCGCCTGGTCGGTGGCGCGGTAGCGGACGGCGTGGGCGCCGACCTGGTCGACGACCAGCGGTGTGGTGTACGGCTGCCACGGGCCGTCCTGGCCGATCGCGTACTCCACCGTCTTCACACCGGATCCGTCGTCGGTCGCGCTGACGGTGACCGTGGCGGAGCCGACGTAGGCGCCGTCGGCGTTCTTCTGGCCCGTGACCTCGGCCGCGGTGGTGGGCGCGGTGGTGTCCTCGCCGCCGGGCTCGGTCACCGTGAGGATGCCCTGCATCTGGCCGTGGCCGGGGATGCTGCAGAAGAAGCGGTAGCGCCCGGGTGTGAGGGTGACGTCGACGGTGTGCCGGCCGCCGCTGTCGTCGCCCGGGTTGGCCAGGATGTTGACCGGGACGTCGTGGTTGTACTCGGGGTCCGACACGTCGAAGGTGAGCGTGTGCGGCATGCCGATGTCGTTGCCGGTCGCCGCGCTGTTCTCGAAGACGAGCGTCGTCGGCCCGGCGACCGCCGTGGTCGGGAAGCTCGCGTACTGGTCGGTGCGTGAGCTCGCCGTCCAGGTGAGCACCTGGGCGGCGGCCGTGGTCCCGCCGGCCGCCGCACGGTCGTCGGTGCGCCCGTAGGCGACCGTCGAGGTGAGCCCCAGCACCATCAGCAGCGCGCCCAGCAGGGCCGCCAGGGGGCGTAGAGGTCGCTGTCTCACTGTGCCGCCTTCCTGACCAGGTCCTGCGCGGCGGGGGTCGCCGCGCCGCCCGTGTACGTCACGCGCCACAGCGCGGACTGGGAGTCGGAGGTGAAGAAGCCGCGCCCGTAGTCGAGGACGTAGAGCGAGCCGTCCGGGGCGAACTTCCAGTCCATGAGGTTGCGGATGCCGCCCTGGCCGACCGGGATGATCTTCTTCAGGGACTCGGCGGTGACGGGCAGCCCGCCCTTGCCGACGGTCTTGGGGTCGGTCAGCACCGCGTGACGCGGATTGTCCGCGTCGTAGAAGTCGCCGACGAACCACTTGCCGTCCCAGTACTGCGGCCACGCGCCGGCGCCCGCGGTCGTGGCGTCGTAGCGGTAGACCGGGCCGTCCATGGTGGCCTGGCCGCCGCCCTTGAGCCACGGCAGGAGGTAGGTGGCCTCCTCGTTCTTGTAGCTCGGGACCCCATTGGCGTCCCGGGGGAAGTCGGGGGCGCCGCCCTGCGGGGAGTACCAGATGGTGTTGCCGGTGACGGGCGGGAGGTTCACCAGTCCGTCGTTGTTCGGCGACTCGTTCTTGGGGGCGTCGCAGTCGTACCAGCCCAGCGGCTTGCCCGGGTCCGGCAGGTTGCGGTCCCTGTAGGGCTGCTTGTTGCCCATGCAGAACGGCCAGCCGTGGTTGCCGGCCTTGGTGATCGCGGCGAACGTGTCGTACTTCGCCGGTCCCCAGGTCGTGCTCGGTGCGCCCGCGTCGGGGCCGACCCAGCCCGCGTAGAGGACGTCGGTCTTCTTGTCGACGGAGATCCGCGCCGGGTTGCGCACGCCCATGACGTAGATCTCGCCGCGGGTCTTGCCGCCGCCCTCGTCCTGCTCCTTGCCGGTGAAGAGGTTGCCCTCGGGCAGGGTGTAGGTGCCGTCCGGCTCCGGGTGGATGCGCAGGATCTTGCCGTTGAGGTTGTTGGTGTTGCCCGCGGTGCGGCGGGCGTCGGCGAAGGACAGGCCCTTGAAGTTGGGCTGTGGGTTGTTGCCGGAGTAACCGTCGCTGAACCCGGACGAGTTGTTGTCACCGGTCGCGATGTACAGGTTGCCCTTGGAGTCCCAGGCCATCCCGCCGCCGGCGTGGCAGCAGCTGTGGACCTGGACGGGCCACTTGAGCAGGACCTTCTCGGAGGCGAGGTCCAGCTTGTCGGTGGCGAGGTCCAGCGTGAAGCGGGAGACGCGCCGCTCCGCGACGTGCTTGTCGCGGTCGAGACCGGAGTGCGGGGTGTAGTGGAGGTACACCCAGCCGTTGGTCTCGAAGGCGGGGTCGAGCTCGATGCCGAGCAGCCCCTCCTCGACCTTGGTGAGTTCGTCGCCGCCGCCCTTGTTGCCGAAGACGGTCAGGGCGCCCGCGAGGGTCACCTTCTTCGTCGCCGGGTCGTAGACGTGGACCTGGCCGAGACCCTTGCCCATGTCGGGGCTGTTCCAGTCGGTCACGACCGGCGCGCCGTTGGCACCGCCGCCGCGGCCGATGTACAGCACCCGTCCGTCGGGGGCGACGACCATGCCGTGCGGTTCGCCGATCTGGTCCTGCTGGCCGGGCTGGTTGGGCTGGGTGACCTTCACCGCGCTGTAGTTGGCGTCGATCGTCGCCTTGCAGTCGGCGCGTGAGAGCCGGGTGGTCCACTGCAGGGCGCCGCGCAGGTGGTCGCGGAAGTCGGTCTCGGCGAACGAATCCGCCGTACCGCCCATCCCGGTGTAGAAGGACCGGCCGCCGTCGTAGTCACGGCACCAGGAGACGGGGTGGTCGACGCCGTTGGCGCCGGTTCCCGGCTTGTAGCTGCTCTCCCTGACCTTGGCCACGGTGTGCACCTTGCCGGTCGGGTTGCTCGCCCAGTTGAGCCACTTGTCGGGCCGCTTCCACTCCAGCGGCAGGTCCTTCGTGGCCGGATTGGTCCGGTCGGGGATCTCGACGACGGCGCGCTGGACGGCGGCCGGGTTGGTGGCCGCGGGCCGGGCGCCGATCAGGCCGGCGAACCAGTCGGAGTACGGTTCGGTGCGCGCCGCGTCGTGGATGCCGAGGAAGCCGCCACCGGCCTCCATGTAGGCCTCCAGGCCGGCCTCCTGCTCGGGGTCGAGCACATCGCCGCCCCCGGTCAGGAAGACGACCGCGTTGAAGGTGCCCAGGCGCTTGGCGTTGGTGAAGACCGAGGCGTCGTCGGTCGCGACGGTCTTGTAGCGCTGGGCCGCGGGCCCGGTCAGGCCGATCGCCTCGATCGCCTCGATGCCCGCGTCGACGCTCGGGGACTCCTCGGTGGCCGAGGCGTGGAACACCAGGACCTTGACGTTCTTGCCGCCCGGTGGGGACGGCAGGGATAACGTTGTCGGCACCGGCTCCGGATACGGTCTGGCCGAGGCGGTGGTACCGCCCAGCAGGGATGCCGCCAGGGTCCCGGTCACCAGGACCGCGGCCGCGCCTCGCCGGGATCTCGACCGGTGATGTGGTGCGCTCTGCATCGTTCACCCACCTTCGTAGGTCACAGCAACAGCGCCTGAAGCTAGACGGCTTTTGACGGTCCGCCAACAGCTATGGACGGAATCTCACCAACTTTGTCCTGGGTGTGGATAAACGGAGATCCCTGGTCTACCGTGTGGCCGTCCCCGGGGACCCTCGCGCCCCGACCGTCTCCTCACGGCACTGGAGAGACCGGTATGGCTTTGGACAGAAGGAGTTTCAACCGGCGGCTGCTGGCCGGTGGCGTGGTCGCCGCCACCGGGACGGCCTCGCTGGCGGTGGCCTCCGCCCCCTCGGCTTCCTCCGCGGAGCCCTCACCGCCCACCGCACCGGCCGGCGGCCAGGTGCGCCACCTCAAGCTCTACGCCGAGACGTTGCCGAACGGCCGGATGGGGTACGGCCTGGAGAAGGGCAAGGCCACCGTGCCCGGCCCGCTGATCGAGCTGGTCGAGGGCGACACCCTGCACATCGAGTTCGAGAACGCCTCGGACGTGGACGCCAGCCTCCACGTCCACGGCATGGACTACGACATCGCCAGCGACGGCACCCGGATGACCCGCAGCCACGTCGAGCCGGGCGGCACGCGGACGTACACCTGGCGCACCCACGCCCCGGGCCGGCGCAAGGACGGCACGTGGCGGCCGGGCAGCGCGGGCTACTGGCACTACCACGACCACGTCGTGGGCACCGACCACGGAACGGGCGGGATCCGCAAGGGCCTCTACGGGCCGGTCGTCGTGCGCAGGAAGGGCGACATCCTGCCGGACAAGCAGTTCACGATCGTCTTCAACGACATGACGATCAACAACAGGTCCGGCGCCGACACCCCGAACTTCGAGGCGACGGTGGGCGACCGCGTCGAGATCGTCATGATCACGCACGGCGAGTACTACCACACGTTCCACATGCACGGTCACCGCTGGGCCGACAACAGGACGGGCCTGCTGACCGGACCCGACGACCCCAGCCGCGTGATCGACAACAAGATCACCGGACCGGCGGACTCCTTCGGCTTCCAGATCATCGCGGGCGAACACGTCGGCGCCGGCGCGTGGATGTACCACTGCCACGTCCAGAGCCACTCCGACATGGGAATGGCCGGTATGTTCCTCGTCGCCAAGCCCGACGGCACGATCCCGGGCTACGAACCGCACCACCCGGACCACCCCGCGGGCGCGGCGAACTCCGGGAGGAGCGGCGCGAAGACGTCCTCCGGCGGGGAACACGCGCACGACATGGGGTGACGCGCGTCCCTTCGGTGCCGACGCCGTTCCCGCGGGTTCAGGACAGACGTGCGAGGAGGGTGCGGCACGTCCGCGCTGCCGAAGGTGGCGAGCGCGTTGAGGGCGGCGGCGGTGCGCCACCGACCGTGGCGCGCCGTGACCGCGACGATCTCGGTGAGCGTGTCTACGGCCGCCGGGCCGCCCGGTCGGACGGGCGCGGACAGCAGGGCGTTCGTGCTCGTGTCCCCCGTTCCGCGGTGAGGTCGACGCCGCCGTCCCGTGCCGTCAGGAGGCGGGCAGGGCGCGCGGCGCTGTGCCGGAGGGCACTGACACGGGCGCCGTGACGGGAATCCCGTGCGTCGCTTTGTCGATATATGATCCGCGCGGCCCCTCCCCGCCAGGGGTCGTGTTCCGGCCCGCGGGCGACGTGCACCAGAGAAGAGAGCCAGGCCTCACATGAACGCAGTGGTCCCCCCGGCGGTCGCGGAGCGGTCCGAGGCCGAGGCGATGTACCGGTTCGAGACGGAGGCGCCCGGAGCCGTGCGGGCCGCGCTCGGGATGAACGCCGCGCGGATCGGTGGCGGTGTCGTGCTGTCGATGCGCAACGACCCCACCCACTACTGGAGCAAGGCCCTCGGCCTCGGCGTCACCACCCCGGTCACGGCGGAGGTCATCCACGAGGTGTGCGACTTCTACCGCTCGGAGGGGACCGCGCAGGCCGTCCTCCAGATCGCGCCCGCGTTCCTGCCCGAGGACTGGGACGACATCCGCGGCCGCGAGGGCATCACCGCGGGATCGTCCTGGGTGAAGCTCGTCTGCCCGGTCGAGGAGGCCGTGGCGCGCGCCGAAGCGCTGGGACGGCCCGCCGCCGGGATCCGGGTGGCCCCGCTGGAGCCGGAGCAGGCCCAGGAGTGGGGCGCGGTGGTGACCCGTGCGTTCGGCATGCCCGAGGAGCACTACGCGCAGATGACCGCCGCCTCGGCGAGCCGGACCGGGTGGCATCCGTTCGCGGCCCGGCTGGACGGGGAGATCGTCGGCACGGGCACGATGCACGTCAACGGCGACGCGGCCCAGATGTTCGCCGGTGCGGTGCTGCCGCACGCCCGCAAGCGCGGCGGACAGACCGCCCTGCTCGCCGCACGGGCCAGGAGGGCACGGGAGCTCGGCTGCGGTGTGCTGGTCGCCGAGACCGGCGCCGAGGCACCGGGCACCCACAACTCCTCGCTGCACAACATGCTCCGGCTCGGCTTCCAGGTGGCGTACGAGCGCCGCAACTGGGTCTGGCGGTCGTCGCCCGAGGCGTGAGGTTCCGTGGTCGGCCGTGATGCGTCCGCCGCCCGTGCGGCGGAACGCGGCCCGCGCCGCGACGATGGGTGGACCGGGTCCGCGCGACGGGACGGGTCCGGCCCTCCCCCGGAAGGTGCCCATGACCCGCGACCAGGCAGACCGCGCCCAAGCCGCACTCATCACCGGCGCGTCCTCGGGGATCGGGCGTTGCTACGCCGAGCAGCTGGCCCGGCGCGGCTATGCGCCGGTCCTCGTCGCCCGCCGCGCGGACCGGCTGGCCGCGCTCGCCGAGTCCGTCCGGCGAGAGACCGGTCTCGAGGCGACCGTGCTCGCCGCCGACCTGGCCGACCCGGGCGGCCTCGCCCGGGTGGAGCGGACCGTCCTCGACCACGACGGCCTCGCCGTGGTCGTCAACGCGGCCGGCCTCGGGGCCCTCGGGCCGCTGCGCGAGGCCGCGCCCGCGGACCTGGACCGTCTCGTCGCGGTGAACGTGCTCGCGCTGACCCGGCTGTCCCGGGCGGCGCTGCTCTCCTTCGACCGGCACGGCTCGGGGACGTTGATCAACGTGTCGTCGATCGGCGCGTTCCACGCCCCGCCCGGCGGCACCGCCTACGCCGCGAGCAAGGCCTACGACCTGCACTTCTCCCGGGCCCTGCAACGCGAGGTCGAGGGCAGCGGCATCCGCGTGCAGGTCGTGCTGCCGGGTCCCGTGCGCACCGAGTTCTTCGAGGCCTCCGGCGTGGACTCCGCCCTGTTCCCGCAGGAGTCGTTCGTCGACGCCGACGACTTCGTCCGCGCCGCGCTCGTCGGCCTGGACATGGGTGAACTCGTCTGCATCCCCACCCTCCCCGACATGTCGGCCTGGGAGGACGAGGCCGCGCGGGGGCAGGGCCTGCGGAACGCCGCGGGCCTGCGCGGCGTCATCAGCGACCGTTACGCCCGGCCCTGACCGGGTCCCGACCGGCCCCCGGCGGCCTCAGGAAGGCCCGGAAGCGGTGTCCAGCCGGGCGCGCAGGGCCTGGGCGATCTCACCCGCGGCGGCCATCTGCTCCGCCGTGAGGGAGTCGACGAACATCTCCCGGACGGCGCCGAGGTGCGGCAGCGTGGCCCGCCGGAAGGCCTGGGCCCCGTCGTCGGTGAGGAGCACCTCGGCGCCCCGGTTGTCGGTGGTGCACTCCACGCGCCGGATCAGCCCGCGCCGCTCCATGCGTCCGAGGTGGTGGGAGAGGCGGCTGCGTTCCCAGCCGATCGCCGCCGCGAGCTCGGAGGAGCGCAGCCGGTGGCCCTCCGCCTCCCGTAGCGTGAGCAGGACGCCGTAGTCCCCGGGGGAGAGCCCCGAGTCGCCCTGCAGGCGCGACGCCAGGTGGGAGCGGAGCCGCTCCGTCGTCTCGATGAAGTCACGCCAGATCCCGAGTTCTTCCGTGGTGGGCAGAGGCCCGTGTCCGCGTCCCATGACCGCCCCTCTATTTGACACGTCAATCATATCGATGCATGCTTGACGCGTCAATCACTTGGCCACCGGACGTGGAACCGTTCCGGAGGCGGGAGGAGGGGACCATGACGCCCACTGCCTTCGAACTGGGTCTGAACTCGTTCGGAGAGATCGCGACGGACGACGGCCGCGTGCTCGGCGACGCCGAGACCGTCCGGCTGCTCGTCGAGGAGGCCGCGCTCGCCGACGCCGCGGGACTCGACGTCTTCAGCGTCGGCGAGCACTACCGGGCCGGGCACATGGACACCGCCACCCCCGTCCTGCTCTCCGCGATGGCCACCGCCACCGAGCGCATCAAGCTCGGCACCTCGGTGACCGTGCTCAGCACCAACGACCCCGTACGGCTCTACCACGCGTTCTCCACCCTGGACGCGGTGTCGGACGGCCGCGCCCAACTCGTCCTCGGCCGGGCCTCGGTCACCGAGTCCTTCGCCCTGTTCGGCCACGACATGGCCGACTACGACCGGCTCTTCGACGAGAAGCTCGAACTGTTCATGCGCCTGCAGCAGGAGGAGACGGTCACCTGGTCCGGCACCGTCCGGTCCCCGCTGACCGACCAGCACCTGCGCCCCCGCATGCGCAAGGGCGGCATCCCCACCTGGATCGGCGTGGGCGGCAGCCCCAACTCCACGATCCGTGCCGCCCGGTACGGCCTGCCGCTGATGCTGGCGATCATCGGTGGCCGCCCGCAGCGCTTCGCCGGCCACGTCGACCTCTACCAGCGGGCGCTCCAGCAGTACGGGCACCCCGCCCAGCCCATCGGACAGCACTCCCTGGGCCTGGTCGCCGACACCGACGAAGAGGCGGTCGAGACCTGGTGGCGGTACTGGGAGCCGGTCGTGGCCGCGATCTCGGAGGAGCGCGGCTTCTACAAGCCCAGCTACGAGCGCTACCGGGCGGAACTCGTCGACGGCGCGCTGTTCGTCGGCTCCCCCGAGACCGTCGCCCGCAAGATCGCCCGGGTCGCCCGCGACCTCCACCTGGACCGCTTCGACCTCAAGTACGACATCATGCACCTGCCCCGCCAGGCCCGCGCCCGCACCATCGAGCTCCTGGGCCGGGAAGTGGCCCCGATGGTGCGTGAACTGCTCACGAAGGAACCCTCTGATGTCTGACCTCGAATTCGGCCTCGACACGTTCGGCGACGTGCCGGTGGACGGCACCGGTGCCCCCGTCTCCCACGCCGCGGCGATCCGGCAGGTGCTCGACGAGGCCGTCCTGGCGGACCAGATCGGCGTCGACGTCATCGCGCTCGGCGAGCACCACCGCCCCGAGTACTCCGTGTCGACCCCCGAGACCGTGCTCGCCGGGATCGCCACGCGCACCGAGCGGATCAGGCTCGCCTCCGGCGTGACCGTGCTCAGCTCCGACGACCCCGTCCGGGTCTTCCAGCGCTTCGCGACCGTCGACGCCCTCTCGCGGGGGCGGGCCGAGGTGATCCTGGGCCGCGGCTCCTTCACCGAGTCCTTCCCGCTGTTCGGGTACGACCTCAGTGACTACGACGTGCTCTTCGAGGAGAAGATCGAGCTCTTCGCGAAGCTCCTCGACGAGAAGCCGGTGACCTGGAGCGGCACCACGCGGGCGCCGCTGAAGGACGCCGACGTCTTCCCCAAGACCGAGTCCGGCCGGCTGAAGACCTGGGTGGGCGTGGGCGGCTCGCCCCAGTCCGTCGTCCGCACCGCGCGCTACGGCCTCCCGCTCATGCTCGCCATCATCGGCGGCTCCCCCACGCGCTTCGCGCCCTACATCGACCTGTACCGGCGCGCCGCCGACCAGTTCGGGACGACCGCCCACCCGGTGGGGATGCACTCCCCCGGTTTCGTCGCGGACACCGACGAGGAGGCCCGGGAGGGGTTCTGGCCGGGCTACAAGGTGATGCGCGACCGCATCGGCAAGCTGCGCGGCTGGCCCCCCGTCCGTCGCGAGGAGTACGACGCGGAGATCGAGCACGGCTCCCTCTACATCGGGTCGCCCGAGACGGTCGCCCGCAAGATCGCCCAGGCCGTCGGCGACCTCGGCGTCGGCCGGTTCGACCTGATCTACACCGTGGGCCCCCAGCCGGTCGCCGCCCGCATGCGTGCCGTCGAGCTCTTCGGCACGAAGGTGATCCCCATGGTCCGCGACATCCTCGCGGACTGACGCCGACACCGACACCGACACCGACGCCGACGCGGACGCCGGAACGGAACCCAAGGAACGGAGACCACACGATGAACACCGAGGGCGTGCGCACGATCGGCATCCTGGGCGCGGGCAAGGTCGGGACCGTACTGGCCCGGCTGGCCCTGGCCGCGGGCCACCGCGTGCTGATCGCGGGCTCGGGCGACCCCGCCGCCATCGCGCTCACGGTGGAGGTCCTCACCCCGGGCGCGGTCGCGGTCACCGCCGCGGAGGCCGCGGCCCGGGCCGACCTCGCGGTCCTCGCCCTCCCCCTGGGCAAGTACCGCACCGTCCCGGCCGAGGCGCTGCGCGGCAAGCTCGTGATCGACGCGATGAACTACTGGTGGGAGGTCGACGGCATACGCGACGACCTCACCGATCCGCGTACGTCGTCGAGCGAGACCGTCCAGGCGTTCCTGCCGGATTCGCGGGTGGTGAAGGCGTTCAACCACATGGGCTACCACGACCTGGAGGACGGGGCCCGGCCCGCCGGGACGCCCGGCCGCAAGGCGATCGCCATCGCCGGCGACGACCCCGACGACCTCGCCAAGGTCGCCGGCCTGGTGGACGCGCTCGGCTTTGAGCCCGTCGTGGCCGGCCCGCTCGCCGAGGGCGTCCGCCTGGAACCGGGCACCGAGCCCTTCGGCGCCAACGTCGACAGCGGCGAACTGCGGGCCATGCTCGGCCGCTTCCCGGAGACCGACCGCGGGCGCAGCGTCGCGGCGGCGCGCGCGTAGGCGGCCGGGACCGCAGGGCCCGGGCGGAAGGCGACGGCCTCCCGCCCGGGCGCTGCGTTGTCGGACCCCCGTGACACGATCCGCCGTATGGATCTCGACACCGTGTTCGCCGAACTGGACCGCGTCGCCTGGGCGGAGCTGCACCATGCCTACGGTCCCGCCGGTGATGTCCCCGCCCTGCTGCGGGCGTTGACCTCCCCGGAGCAGGAGACGGCGGAGGAGGCCGAGCAGGAGCTGTGGGGCGGTGCCGCGCTCTCGGCCAGCGTGTACGGGTCGTTCACCGCCGACGCCGAGGGGGCCGGGCTCTGGGTGCTCCGTCCACTCGGGCTCGCCCCCGACGGCGTCTTGGCGCCCTCGCCCTGCTTCCCCTCACTCGTGCACCCCGCCAGCAGCAGCGCCCCTGCCGCCGCCAGCAGCACCGGTCTGCGTAAGCCCACTCCCACCCACCCCTTCGCACTCTTCGCACCGTCTTGACGACCGGCGACCGCCGCTTGCCGCGCGCACATGCCATGGTGCGCCAACTGGCGTGCTCAGGCTATGAGTTGGCCTGCTGAGACGAACCGTGACCCCATGACCACGGCTCGGTGACAGTCCTACGGCCGCGTGACGACGGAGTCCCGCAGCGGCCCGTCCTCCCAGCGGGCCGCCTCGATGTGGCTCCGGATGCGCACCACGGTCAACTCCGGCCGTTCGTGCAGCAGTTGGGACACCCGCGCCGCCGTCTTGCCGTGGGTGGTCCACGCCCAGCGGACGATGTGCTCGGGGTCGGTGAGGATCGTCCACAGGGGCGGCTCGACGTTGCCGTTCCACAGCCGCTGCCGGCGAAGGCGACGCACCAGGGTGCGCCGGATCACCTGGCGCATGACGCGGCGCCGGGGAAGGTCCAGCCAGAGCAGCACGTCGGCGCGGGCGGCGAGGTGGGCGCGCACCGAGCCGTACTGCCACTCGGTCACCCAGCCGGGCCCGGCGCTGAAGTGGTGGACGTCGGCCTCGAACGAGGGGCGCCTGGTCCAGCCGGGGCCGTGGAAGAGCGCGTCGATCTCCACGTGCGGCACATGCAGCGCGGCGGCGACACGGGCGGCGAGCGTCGTCTTGCCCGCGCCGGACGTGCCGGCGACGAGCACCCGCCGCGGTCGGTGGGGCAGTGGGTCAGCCGGTCCCAGGAGTGGCACGCCGCCACGGTAGCAACGCCGCCGCCGGCCACCGCGCCGGGGCACCCCGCCCGTCGAACGACGCCGACGGCCCGACACCGCCCGCGCCCGACATGTACTGGACACCGTCCCTTCCCCGCAGCGACACCCGCCCGGCCGTACGGCTGCTGCACGATCTTGGGACGTGACCACCACCCCTGCACTGCGCACCCTCGACCGACGCCGTTTCCTCGCCCTCGCCGGGGGCACCTTCGGGGTCCTGGCCGCGGGCCAGTTGACCCAGGCGCTCTCCGCGCGCGCCGCGGAACTGGACCCCGCGCCCTTCTCCCTCGGCGTCGCCTCCGGCGACCCGGACCACCACAGCGTCGTGCTGTGGACCCGCCTGGTGCCCGACCCGCTCGACGCGGAGACCGGCGGCATGCCCGCGACGCCCGTCGAGGTGCGGTGGGAGGTCGCGAAGGACGAGTCCTTCCGGAAGGTCGTCGCGAGCGGCGCGGTGACGGCGCTGCCCGAGTCCGCGCACACCGTGCACGTCGTCGTCGACGACCTGGCCCCCGACCGCTGGTACTGGTACCGCTTCCAGTACGGCGAGGTCCGCAGCCGCACCGGCCGCACGCGGACCATGCCGTCGCCCGGGGCGAAGGCCGAGCGGCTGCGGTTCGCGTTCGTGTCGTGCCAGTCGTGGACGGGCGGTGCCTACCCCGCCTACCGGGACCTGGCGGAGCAGGACCTCGACTTCGTCCTCCACCTCGGCGACTACATCTACGAGACGACCGACGGCGGCCTCACCGAGTTCCGCCGGCTGCACGCCCTGTACAAGACCTCGCCCGAACTGCGGGCGGCCCACGCCCGGTTCCCGTTCTTCGTCACCTGGGACGACCACGAGGTCCAGAACAACTACGCGGCCGACGTGCCGGGTGGCGCCGGTGACGGCCGTCCCTTCCTGGAGCGCCGGGCCAACGGCTACCAGGCGTACTACGAGCACCTGCCACTGCGGCCCGAGCAGCGGCCCACCGGCCCGGACGCGCTGATGTACCGTCAGGTGCGGTTCGGGAAGCTCGCCGAGTTCAGCGTCCTCGACACCCGCCAGTACCGCACCGACCAGGCGTACGGGGACGGCCGCAAGGAACCGGGCCCCGAGGTCTGGAACCCGGAGCGCACGATGACCGGCCCGGAGCAAGAGAAGTGGCTGCTCGGCAACCTGGACCGCTCCAAGGCCCGGTGGAACGTCATCGCCCAGCAGACCATCATGGCCGCCTTCGACTACGACCTCGGCCCGGGGAAGATCGTCAACCTCGACCAGTGGGACGGGTACGCGGGTGCCCGCGCCCGTATCCTCGACTTCCTCGCCGACCGTGACGTCGCCAACCCGGTGGTGCTCAGCGGCGACTGGCACACCCACTGGGTCAACGACCTCAAGACCGACTTCGACGACCCGCACGCGCCGGTCGTCGCCACCGAGTTCGTCGGCACGTCGATCTCCTCCGGCGCCGGCTGGGACGCCGACGTCCGGGCGGGTCTCGTCGCCAACCCGCACGTGAAGTTCTACAACGGCACCTACCGCGGCTACGTGATGTGCGACGTGACCCGCGACCGGTGGCGCGCCGACCTGCGCATCGTCCTCAAGGGCGACGACGCGGCCTCCCCGGCCTTCACCATCGCCGCCTTCGAAGTGTGCGACGGGCGCCCCGGGGCCCGGCGGATCGACGCCGGCGACGGACTGGTCGGCCGGATCACCGACAAGGTCACCGGCAAGCCGCTCGCCAACGTCCAGGTGACGGTCACGGCGGCGGACGGCACCCGGTTCGCGGCCGTCACCACCGACACCACCGGCGAGTACCTGGCCTTCGCGCCGCCCGGACAGTACGCGGTCGCCGTGGGCGGCGTCGGCTACGAACCGGCGACCGCCACGGCCACCGTGCGCGCGGGCGCGCAGACCCGGGGCGACGTGGCCCTGACGCGTGCCGCCGTACGGGCCGGCACCGGCCGTGCGGTGCCCGGGCCGCAGTCGCAGGCGGCGGCCACGGACGTCACGCTGTCCAACGGCATGCTGTCGCTGGCCGTCTCCGCGGGCTCCCAGGACCCCCAGCTGTCCGGGGTCACCCTGGGCAAGCCGCTGGACCTTGCGGCCGTGGGTCACCTCGACCAGCTGGACTGGATGAACCTGCCGTACGCCTCGGCGGCCCGGCCGCGCGGGAGCAGCGCCTGGCAGCAGCTGACTGTGCGGTCCACCGCCCTGGAGGTGCTCGCCGCGGGCGGCCCGGTCGCCTCCGCGCGCGCCACCGGGGCGAGCACCCAGGTCCCCGACGTCGAGGTGGTCACGACGTTCACGATCGGCGACGGCGAGCCCTGGGTGACCGCTGAGAGCGTCTTCACCAACCGGGGAACGCAGTCCCGCACCTTCTGGCTGGGCGACGTGCTGGACCACGACGGCGCCGGCCAGCGCAGCGGCGTCGCGGGGCACGGCACCGTGACCGCCTCCGCCCCGGCCGACTTCGAGCCGACGGCGCCGTGGGTGGGCATGACCGGTTCCGACGGTCAGACGTACGGGCTGCTCTACGACGAGCCTGGCTTCACCGTGTACGCCTGCGGGATATGGGCGATGACCCAGCGTCAGGTGACGATCGAACCGGGCGCCGCGTTCACCCTGCGGCGGCGGATCGCCGCCGTCGACAACGGCGGCGCGGCCGACCCGTTCGCGGTGCTCGCCGGGCTCTGATCCGGGCACGGAGCCGCCGCGGCGGCGGTCCCCCGGTCGCGGGGACCGCCGCCGCGGCGCTCGGTCGGTCGTCAGCGGTTGGTGGACTCCAGCGCCCGCGCGGTGTAGCGCGCGCCGCTCACCTCCCGGGCCGGGACGGCGGCTCCGAGCGCGGCGCGTTCGTCCCGCGACAGGACGAGGTCGGCCGCCGCGGCGTTCTCCTCGAGGTACTTCCGCCGCTTCGTACCGGGGATGGCGACGGCCCCCTGCGCGTTGACCCAGGCGAGCGCGACCTGGCCCGGTGTCGCACCGCGCGCCTCGGCGATCTCGCGTACGCGCTCGACCAGGGCGAGGTTCGCGGCGATGTTCTCCGGCGAGAAGCGGGGCAGTCCGCGCCGCGCGTCGTCCGGCGCCAGGTCGTCGACGCTGCGGATGGCCCCGCTGAGGAAGCCGCGGCCCATGGGCGAGGAGGCGACCAGGCCGATGCCCAGTTCGTCCATCGTCGCCTTGCGGCCGTTGTCCAGCAGGTCCTGGGTGAACAGCGACATCTCCGACTGGACCGCGGTGAGGGGGTGGACGGCATGGGCCCGGCGGATGGTCTCCGAGGAGACCTCGGAGAGCCCGATGTAGCGGACCTTGCCGGCGGTGACCAGTTCGCCCATCGCGCCGATGGTGTCCTCGACGGGCGTCCCCGGATCGACCCGGTGCATGAAGTAGAGGTCGATCACGTCCGTGCCCAGGTGGCGCAGCGAACGCTCCACGGCCCGGCGGACGTGCTCCGGACGGCCGTCGAGGGGACCGGGCGTACCGTCGTCGGCGAAGTCGAGGCCGAACTTCGTCGACAGGATGACCTCGTCCCGGCGGTGTCCGAGGGCGCGGGCGATCAGCCTCTCGTTCTCGAAGGGGCCGTAGGACTCGGCCGTGTCGATGAACGTGACGCCCAGGTCGACCGCGCGGTTGAGGGTGATCACGGACTCCCGCTCGTCCCCCGCACCGTAGTCCACGCTCATCCCCATCGCACCCAGGCCCTGCACCGGCACGCGCAGTCCCTGACCGCCGAGGTCCACCGTCCGCATCGCCATTCCCTCCCGCAGTGGTGTCGATCCGCCCCGGTGCGCCGGCGCGCACGGCGGTCGTCAGCTACCTGCATGACCGGACAGCTCCCGTGTCCGTGACACCGGCGGCGACAGGGCCCCGCGGCTACGCGTTCCGGATGGCGTGCACCAGGCCGGCGACGAGGGTCGCCCGTTCGGCCATGGCGTCGACGACCACGTACTCGTGGTCGGCGTGCGCCCCGCCCCCGACCGCTCCGAGACCGTCGAGGGTCGGCACTCCCAGCGCGGCGGTGTGGTTGCCGTCGCTCCCGCCGCCGACGGCCCTGCCCTCGATGCCGGGCAGCAACCGCTGCGCCAGGGCGAAGAGCGCCGCGGACGCCGACTCCGCCATCGGAGGCCGCCGGACGCCGCCGCGGACCGAGATGGCGGCTCCGTCCAGGTGCGGGGTCAGAGCGGCGAAGCCGGCTTCGACGCGTTCCTTCTCCTCGGCCGTCTCGACCCGTACGTCGGCGACGACGGTCGCCTCGGCGGGCACCACGTTGTCGACGGTGCCCGCCGACGCCACGGTCGGGGTGACGGTCGTACCGGCCTCGGGCCGGCTGAGCGCCGCGACGGCCAGCACCTGGTGCGCGGCCTCGACGAGGGCGTTGACCCCGGCCTCGGGCTCCAGTCCCGCGTGCGAGGCGCGGCCGGTGACGGTGACCTCGAACGTGCCGCAGCCCTTGCGGCCCGTCTTCAGCGCCCCGCCCTCGGCCGCGCCCTCGAAGACGAGCACGGCGCCGCAGGCGAGGGCCCGCTCCTCGATGAGGGCCAGGGAGTGGGCGGAGCCGACCTCCTCGTCGCAGGTCACCAGGATCTCGACGCCCGACCGGTCCTCCAGGAGCGCCACACCGTGGACGGCCTGCACGAGACCGCCCAGCATGTCGAAGACGCCGGGGCCGGTGGCGTGGCCGCCGGCGACGGTGAACGGGCGCCGTGCGAGGGTGCCGAGCGGGAACACCGTGTCGTGGTGTCCCAGGATCAGCACCTTGGGGTCGCCCCCGGAAGACCAGCGGACGTGCGGCCCGACCGGGCTCTCGACGCAGACGGCCTGACCGCCGAGGCGCCTTTCGATGACGCCGGCGACGGCCTTGGCCGATGCCGTCAGGGCGTCGACGTCACGTGAGGGGGACTCGACCTCGACGAGCGTCCTGAGGTCCTCGATCATCGCGTCGACACTCACGGGGCCGATCTTGTGCATCGTCATCCCGCCAGCGTAGTGAGCACACCGCCCGGCACGCTCGGGTCACTTGCCGGCCTCGCGTGCCACGCGCTCGAGCCGGGCGCGGTACTCCTCCCACCAGGCCCGGTCGTCCGACGGGATGCTGTCGTTGCCCTGCAGGAAGCCGACGCTGCCGTCGATCAGCTCGCGGAGGATGTCGGCGTGGCCGGCGTGCCGCTGGGTGTCCGCGATCACGCGGACCAGGACGTGGTTGAGGGTCACCGCACGGCGTTCCTCCGGCCACCACGGGACGTGGCCGACCGCGTCGAGGGGCAGCTCCTCGATCGTGGCGTCCGCGTGCTCCCAGGCCCGGCGGTACAGCCCGGTGATCTCCTCGCGCGTCTCGTCCGCCGTGGCCCACATGTCCGCGTTGGCCTCCGCGTCCTCCCGGTACCAGGAGGGCCGCTCCGCACCGAAGAACGGCCGCCCGAAGGTGTCGCCGAGGTAGCCAAGCTCCACACCGGCGGCGTGCTTGACCAGCCCCAGCAGGTTCGTCCCCGTGGGTGTGAGGGGGCGGCGGACGTCGTACTCCGACAGCCCGTCCATCTTCCACAGCAGGGTGTCCCGCGCGTCCTGCAGGTACCGGAGGAGGTCCGCCTTGGGATTCGGTTCGATCATGCCGGGCAGTCTCCCACCCGGCGCCGACACCGGCCCCCGTGCGCGGGCGGTCGCGGACGCGGAGAAGCCGGGCGGTGCGCAGCGGTCGGCGGTCTGTCCTTCACCCTCCGCTCCCCCGGAGTTCGCGTGGACGATCTCCGGCCGCGTCAGGGTCGAACCCTGCCCTGTCACCGGATCCACCGAGGGGAACCATGCGCGTACGGACCAAGATCGCTTCAGCCGCGGCAGCCTGCCTTGCGGCGGCGGCACTCATGGCGGCCACGGGCCTCGGATCCGCCGAGGCCTCGACCCCGGCGGTCGCGAAAACGGCGGTCGCCAAGGCGGCCCCCACGGAGTACACGGCCGAACTCCGGCACACCTTCGCCGCCTTCGACGCGCGGCAGGGTGTGGCCGTCGACCGGAAGTACTTCTACGCCGTCAACAACCAGACCATCACCAAGCACGACAAGGCGACCGGCAGACCTCTCCTGCAGTTCGTCGGCGACGCCGACGGCCCGATCATCCACATGGACAGCGCCACCGTGGTCGGCGACAAGCTGTACGCGGCGACCTCGAACTACAACACCACGCCCGAGAAGAGCTCCGTCGAGGTGTTCGACACCCGGACGATGAAGCACGTCGACACCTTCAGCTTCGGCATCGACCGCGGTTCGCTGACCTGGCTGGACCGGCACGACGGGGCGTGGTGGGCGGCCTTCGCCAACTACGACAAGCCCCCGGCGGGCTCCACGGAGCCGTACGGCGGTACCGACAACACGCAGATCGTCAAACTCGACGACCGGTTCCGCGTCGTGGAGGCCTGGACGCTGCCGCAGGAACTCCTGGACAAGATCCGGCCCATGAGCAACTCCGGAGGTTCGTGGGGCCCCGACGGCCGGCTGTGGATCACCGGCCACGACTACGACGAGGCCTACGTGATGGACGTCCCGTCCGAGGGCTCGGACCTGCGCTGGGTGGCGACCGTCAAGCTGCCCGACGTCGAGGGCCAGGCCATCGCCTGGGACCGCTCCGGCAGGACCCCCGAGCTGTGGACCATCAAGCGCTCCACCGAGCAGGTGCTGGTCTTCCAGGCCCCCTACACCTCGATCGAGGACCCGCACACCCGCCAGTGGAAGGTCGTCGGCCCGGGCCACTTCGTGGAGTGACGCCGCTCGCGTCCGCCGGGCGCCGTGGGGCACCCACGCCACCCGGCGGACGCAGCGCGGGTTCGATCCCCGTCGCCCGCTCCAGCGGAAAGCCCCGGGAAGCAGCCTGGGGCTCCTTTCCCGTCGAGTCCGGATGCGGCGTCCCCGCGCCGGGACCCGTGCCCGATGCCATGTCATCCGCCTCCGCACGCCGGCTCCCGGACCGGGCGCATGGGACTCAGAGCTCGGGCAACCGTATGGTCATCCCGTACAGTCGGGTGGTCTGCATGGCGCTCTGGTTGTCGTCAGTGACCATGAGGACCTTCAAACGGCCGTCCGGGGCGGTCCCGGTGATCGTCATGCCCTCGATGTTGCCGAGCAGGGGGTTGGCCTGCGACTGCTTGTTCGTGGCTCCGAGCGGCGGGCAGTTGACCATGTCGACCAGCAGGGTCTTGTTCATCAGGGAAACGTCGTCCTGGCCGGACAGCTTCTCGACGTGGGTGATGTCGTCCGCCTCGCGCGGGTCGGCGAGATAGACCCGGATGATATTGCCCACGCTCTTGTCGAAGCCTCGCTCCAGAACGAGGAGCCTGCCGTCACCGGACGCGCAGATGTCCGACAGCAACAGGCCCTTGTCTCGCACGTAGCCCCACTGCACGCCGATCCGGAACTCGTCGCCGGTCGTCTCGCGTTTCCACGCCTGGAAACGCACGTAGGCGCTCTCGTCACCCCTCAGCGCACCCTCCATCGACGCCACCAGGGTGAGGCCGCCGGGCTGCATGGCGAGGCCCTCGAAGGTCTCGTTGACCACGGCCCGGCCCGCAGGCGCGAGGAGGAGGCTGTCCGGCACCGGCAGCCTGTCGATGAACTTTCCCTCCGGGGTGTAGCGACGAACGGCCGGCTCCTCGGAGGCGATCAGGAGCGTGCCGTCCTCATCGAAGACCAGGGCCTCGAAGTCCGTCTCCTTCCCGTTCTCGTCGTACAGCGCCACGACTTCGACGGGCTCGTGGGTGGCGGCGTCCAGGTGGAAGAGCAAGGAGCGGTCCGCGAGGGCGGCCACACGTCCCTCGGGGCTGACCGCCAGGGCCGACATGTTGCCGACGAACTTCTCCTCGAAATAGGTCTTGTCGAGGGCATCGGAGAACCAGTCGACAACGGCCCAGGCGGAGCAGGCGTTCGGCTCCGAACCCTCAGAAAATTCGGTCATCGTGAACCCCTTCGCATTGGGTCGAAAACCCTCCACATCCGACTTCTCGGCCGTGCCCGTCACCTGGGATGTTCTCGCAGTAAGTTCCAGCGATTCCCCACTACCGCGCGCGAAGGCGTTGCCGCCATGGAGCGATCCTGCTGCGCGGGAGTGATCACGGCGTCGGAACCCTACTGGATGGCCTTGTTCGCCGGACCGGGTCCACGGCGGTCCGGCAAGCCAGTGATGATGCGCGGCCACGGCGAGGACACGGTCAGCACGGGCCGCCCCTGACGCCCCCTGGAGGACCGGATACTGACGGTCGCGGCGGATGACGCGCACACCTCACGATGCGACAGTTCGCCCCGCTGTTTGGTGTCCGATGCGCTCGCGGAAGCGGAAGTCGGGGCGCCGTCCCGCCCATAGCTCGCGCGGGACCGCAGTCCGAATGACCGGCCCGCAAGGGGAATCGTGTCAGCGGCCTGGTCTAGGTTCGGCCCATGCACGAGAGCCGTTCCAGCGCCGGGGCGCCCGTTGAGCCCGACGTGCCGCCCTACCGGGTGGTCCTGGCGGAGACCCCTTGGGGCTCGCTCCAAACTGCTTTCGGGAGCGGCGAGGACCTTCCCGACGTCCTCGCGCGACTGTTGGAGCCCGATCCCAAGATCCAGGTCACCGCTTTGTCGGAGCTGGGTGAGATGGTCAACCACCAGAACACCATCTACGAGGCCACCGCACCCGTCGCCCTGTACGTCGCCGGCATCCTCACCCACCCGGCGGCCGCGAACCTCCGTGCCTATCGCAACGTCCCCATCCGCGCGACGCTGTTGAACTGGCTGGTTTCCACGGCCTACGACGCCTCCGACGAGATCGTCGGCCGCATCGAGCAGTGGTTCCCCGGTTTCCTCACCCGCGGCACCACCATGGCGTCCTTCCGGGACCTGCGCCCGATGGTCTACCGGGCCGTTGCTCCCTTCCTGCAGGACCGCCACGAGAACGTGCGCGAAGCCGCCGTCATCGCCGCGCTCATCCTCGCCGAACACCCCGCACTCGCCGAGCAGCGTGATCACCTCACCGTGCACGCGCGCCGCGTCCTCGACACCAACGGCCACGAACCCAACCGCCGCGTCGCCCGGAGGGCCCTTGAAACGTGGGGCTACGACGTCCCCGGCCCCAAACCTTTCCAGGCGGAGCCCTGGGACCGGGGGCCGCACAGCGACGGCCGCGGCGATCTCGAACCTCCCTTCTGACCCATATGCGCAGGGCCCACCGGCGGAACACCGCGGCAGGTGCGGGACACCAGCCCAAGGACGCGCGCCCTCCGCGGACCCGCGAAGGGCGTTCCGGGCCGGACGCGGCATCAGATGTCGCACCCGAGGGGTGCGATCAAGGATCGCCTACGATCCAGCCATGAGCGCTCTGGCCCGGTATCGGACGATGTGGTCGAACCTGCGGCGACGGGACCCCGTTCTGCTGTCCCCCGCCGTCCTGACCGCGGTCATCGGGGTCCTGGCGATCCTCACCCCCCAGGACGTCCCCTTCACCCGCCTGCTGCCGGCGGCGCCCGCGCTCGCCGCGTCGCTCTGGTCCGTGCGGGCGACCCTCACGCTCGGGATGATCTGCCTGCTCCCGGTCATCGGCTACGCCCTGGCCTTCTCCGACATGTCCGCCCTCTACACCGCCGGGGCGATCGGCGCCGTCGGTCTGGCCGCCGCCTACGCGAGCCACCTGCGCCTGCAGCGCGAACACACCCTCGCCCAGGTCCGCGCCGTCGCCGACGCGACGCAGGAGGTCCTCCTCAGGCCGGTACCCGAACGCATCAGGAACCTGGAGATCGCGACCCTCTACCTCGCCGCGGCCCCCCAGGCGCGCATCGGGGGCGACTTCTACGCCGCGGCCGACACCCCCCACGGCCTGCGCCTGATCCTCGGGGACGTCCGCGGCAAGGGCCGCCTGCGCGCCGTGGGGGTTTCGGCCGCCCTCCTCGGCTCCTTCCACGAGGCGCCTACGAGGCCCCCGACCTGGCGCACCTCGCGCACCGTCTGGAGACCACCATCACCCGGTACTCCGCGGCGGTGCCCGCCGAGGACGACTGCGAACGCTTCGCCACCGCCGTCATCGTGGAGATCCCGCCCGCAGCCGACCATGCCTCCGTGCTCAGCTGCGGGCACCCGCCTGCCCTGCTGGTGCACGACGGCCGCACCCGGGCCATCGAACCGGTGGCCCCCTCACCACCGGTCAACCTGGCGGCACTTGTCGGCTCCGGCTACCACGTCGACCGCGTTCCCCTGGCCGTCGGCGACCTGCTGCTGCTCTACACCGACGGCGTGAGCGAGACCCGCGACCCGGGCGGCGCCTTCTTCCCCCTCACCGCCTGGACCCGACAGGCCGCCACCACCGCACCGGCCGGGTTCCTGCGCCTCCTTCACCAGGCCCTCCTCCGCCACAGCGACGGCGGCCTCAACGACGACATCGCCTGCATCGCCATCCGCAGGACCGCCGCGGGCACCCCGTGATGCGGTCGCCGCCGAGTATTTCCTATTGAATTGATGGGAAAGCATTGACGGTGGTCCGACAGGCTGCGCAGGATGAGGAACGTGCCCCAGACGCCCTTGGACGTTGAGACCGCGCCGTCCGGCTCCGCACCGCCGCCGGAGCCGGAACCGGAACCGACCGGGCCCGGCCGCGCGCACTGGCTGCGGGTGGCCCGTGAGACGGCGGACGACCTGGCCACGGACGCGGTCGCCAGGGACCAGGCCGGCAAGCCCCCGTTCGACGAGGTCTCCCGGCTGCGCGAGGCGGGGCTGCTGCCGCTGCTGGTGCCCGCCGGGTCCGGCGGCGGGGGCGCGGACTGGGCCACGGCGTACGCCGTGGTCCGCGAGATCGCGGCGGCCGACGCCGCGATCGCCCAACTGCTCGGCACGCACTACTTCGTGTCGTGGAGCGCCCGGCTCCTCACCGGGCCCTCGGCCGCCACGGGGCTGGAACGGCGTTCCGCGGCCGGGCAGTGGTGCTGGGGCGGTGGGTTCGCCCGCCAGGACCCGCCGCTGACTCTGGCCAGGACCACGGGCGGCTACCGGCTGGAAGGCCGGCAGAGCTACGTCACGGGCGTCCTCGTCGCCGACCGCATCGCCGTGCGCGCCGCGCGGGCCGACACCGGGGAACCGCTCGCCGTCGCCGTCGACCCCGCCCGGCACGGCGTCGCGGTCGGCGCGGAGGACGATCCCTTCGGCCAGCGGCTCGCCGCCGGGGGCGGCGTGGAGTTCGTCTCCGTGGCGGTCACCGCCGACGAGGTGCTCGGTTCGCTCTCCGCAGAGGAGGAGGTCCTGCCGCCCCTGGCCTCGCTGGCCTCGCCGCTGGGGCGTCTGATGTCGGTCCAGCTCCGGCTCGGCACGGCCGAGGGCGTGCTCGCCGAGGCCCGTGAGTACAGCAGGGCGGGCCAGCGGCCGTGGCACCCGGAGTGGCCGGCCGGATCGCCCCAGGACCCCCACGTGCTCGCCGCGTTCGGCGAGCTGACCGTCCTCACCCGCTCCGCCTCCGCGCTCGCCGGTCAAGCGCTGGAGGCACTGGAGGGCGGCCTGGCCCGAGGGGAGGCCCTCGGCTACGAGGAGTGCGCGGAGATCTCGGCGCTCGTGGCCGTGGCCGAGGTCGCGACGTCCACCGCCGTGCGGGAGAGCACGACGCGCGCCCTGGACGTCATCGGGCCCCGCTCCGCGTCCGCGCGCCTGGGCCTGGACCGTTTCTGGCGCAACGCGCGCACCCACACCCTGTACGAGCCCGTGGCCCCCCGCCTCCGCGACGTCGGGGACTACTTCCTCAACGGCACGCACCCCCCGTTCACGCTGCCCGTTTGACATCCTCCCTGCCCTAAAGGACGGGGATTCCTGGCTCACGTGGGCTGGGAACCAGCGGTCCGCCAGCGCTTACACGATCGGCACCAGCCGGGTTGAGACCAGCCCGGACCAGCATCACGCGGGCGGAGTTCTTGTCCCTGGGAGACACGGCTCCGCACGCGGTGCAGGTGTAGGTACGTTCCGAAAGAGGAAGTGCGTGCTTGGTTCTCGCTCCGCACGACGCGCAGTCCATGGTGGTGTGCGCGGGATGCACCAGGCGGACGTCCCACCCGTGCTTGCGGCCCATCTCGATCAGCGCCGTCTTGGTGGCGCCGATCGCGGCGTCCGCCGCCTTGCGCGCCATGGTGGTCCGGCTGAGGAACTTCGGCCGGAAGTCCTCGACCGCGATGACGTCGTGGTCGCGCACGACGCGCTCGGCCCACTTGCGGGCAGTGTCCTGCCGCCGGCGGGCGATCTTCTTGGACACCTTCGCGGCGGCCCGGCGGGCCTTGCGGTAGCCGCGCTTGTTCTTCGGGGTACGTCGGCGGGCCATCATCTTCTGGTAGCGGGCCAGTTTCGCCGCGGCATTCCTCCCGTGCTGGGCGTGCGGCAGGTCGTGGGCGTCGCTGGTCGTGGTCGCGGTCTCACGCACGCCCCAGTCGATACCGATCACCGCGCCGGTGGCGGGCAGCGGCTGCACCTGGACGGCGACGACGAACGAGGCGTACCAGTGGCCGAGGCTGTCCCGGTACACGCGTACCGACGTGGGAACCGCGGGTGGTGTAGTTCAGCGACGGTGCGGCCTCGCGCTTGCGCTTGATCCGGGGCATCCCGGCCCGCTGCCTCATCGGCAGCCGCGCCGCGATGTCCTTGATCGCTTTGGTCCGGGACTTGGCGAAATCCCGGATGACCTGCTGCTGCGACACCGAATTGCCCGCCCGCAGCCACGCCATCGACCGCCGGGCCTCGGTCAGCATCCTGTCCAGCTACGCGGGGCCGCACGTGATCTTCTGCCCGGCGGTCTGGTTCAGGCCGTGGACCTTGCGGGACACCGCCACGCACTCGTTCCACACCCACCGGCACCGCGCCCACTCCGCCTCCAGACCGGCACGCGCCGTGGACGACACACGCAACCTGTAGGTGTACCGGGCATGCCCGCACCCCTGCTCCGCCGTCGCTGTCGCCGTCACGCTGCGGAACCTAACAGCGCCCACCGACAACGAAAGAGAACACAGGTCACAACAGATGGGCAGCCAACTCCGCCGCATCGCGGCTCCAACCAAAGGACGCCTTCCTCTCCGGCCTGAAGGCCCGGGCATCCTAAAGTGACCCGGAACCGACACCACCGGCACCCGACGGGATAATGCGCCCATGCGGATCTCAGCCAGGGCGGACTACGCGGTACGTGCCGCGCTGCAGCTCGCCGCGTCACCGGAGGCCGGGCCGATGAAGGCCGAGGCCATCGCCGCCGCCCAGGACATCCCGCACAAGTTCCTCGAGGGCATCCTCAACGAGATGCGCCGCGCCGGTCTCGTCCTCAGCCAGCGGGGCGGCAACGGCGGTTACCGCCTGGCCAGGCCCGCCGGGTCCATCAGCATCGCCGACGTCATCCGCGCCGTCGACGGACCGCTCGTCTCGGTCCGCGGGGTCCGCCCCCCGGACCTGGCGTACACGGGCCCCGCCGAGTCGCTGCTGCCGCTGTGGATCGCGCTGCGGTCCAACGTGCGCGAGATCCTCGAAGGCGTGTCGCTCGCCGACGTCGCCGGGGCCGAACTGCCGCGCGGCGTCCTGGCCCTGACGGAGGCCCCCAGCGCCTGGACGAACCCCTGACCGGGCACCGCCCGGACCTGCACGCACCGTGAGGGGCGGCTCGCCGTGCGCCGGGAACGGCGGACGGCGGCCCGCGGCGACGTATCGTTGTTGATCTCTTCGACGGGAGCCGCCATGACCACGCCGCAGGACCTGATGATCGTCAGCATGGATGCGCCTTCGAGCCCTCCCGTCGAACCGGGCGACCTGTCGCTCGCGCTCGCGGGGGCCGAGGTGATCGACCTCCTCGGAGCGCGGGCGGTCACCCTGGACGGTGACCGCCTGGTGCCGGCGCACGGGCCGGCCACCGGTGACCACCTGCTGGACCAGGCGGCGTCCGCGCTCGTCGACCAGGAGCCCTACGAGTCGGTCGAGGACTGGCTGTGGCGCAGGGGCCGCAACCTCTCCTCGGTCTACCGCGGCGCGCTGCAGGCGACCGGCCTGACCGCCGTGAGCCGCCCCCGGTGGCGGCCCTGGGCCACCGGGGAGCAGGTGCTGCTGGACTCCCCCGCCCGCCGGGAGGCGCTCGGCCGCCGGTCGTCCGGGGAGCCCGTGCTGGCCGCCCTCGCCTCCGCCGCCGGGGTCCCCGGGGACCGGACCGCCGGCGACCTCGCCGACGTCGGCGACGACGCCGTGGAGACGGTGCTGGCCGCGGTCCACGACGCCGTCGAGGAACTGCAGTCGGTGCGGCAGCGGAAGGACATCGAGAAGGCGGCCTTCGACAACATCTGGCGGGCCTGAGGGCGGGGGCGGCGGCTCAGGAGGGCCGTCAACGGCGGCTCACCCGGTGGGGTTCCCTCGAACTTGTCCTGACCGTACGCGGGTTCACCCGTCAAGGGCTCCTCCCCCACCGCGGGGCCGGACGCTGCACCTGCACCCCGGCACCGTGAAGAGGCATCTCAACTACGCCTGGAAAAAAGTCGAGTTGGGTCGAGCAGGTCTCTCCCGGCTCGCTCACGGGCCTGCCCCGCACGGGACTTCGGCGGCGGGGCGTTCGGCCGGGACGCCCACGGTGAACACCGCCCCAACTCGCTGAGTACGGGGCGGTTCCGCACGGTGAGGGCGGAGGATGGGTACGATCCGGCAGCAACATCCCATACACCAGGAAGCGGCTGTCGTGTCCCACAACACAACCATTCAGGACCGGTATGCGGCGCGTCTCGCAGAGGACCTGGAGAACAACGCCAAGGAACAGGAAGCGGTCCGGGAGCAGGTGGCCGGGCTCCAGGCCCGCCTGACCCGGCTCGAGGACGAGCGGGCCTGGCTGACCCGGCTGCAGGGCAGCGTGACGACCGGTGGACGCCGCGTCGCCCCGCGCGACGAACCTGCCGATGCCGTGCCGGCCGAAGAAGTCCCGGCCGAGGAGGTTCCCGCCGAGGTGGTTCCGGCCGCCGACGTGGCCGGGGCGCCGGAGGAGGGTGCTCCCCGGGCCGTCCCGCGGCCCCGCACACGGAAGCCGGCCGGCGGGGCCAAGGCCCGGAAGGCCGGCAAGAAGGCGGCGCAGTCCCGCGACAAGGAGAAGCCGACCCTGCGCGGCCTCGTCGCGGACGTCCTCACCGCCGATGAAGAGCCGCGCATGGTCAGTGAGTTCGTCGACGCACTGGCCAAGCGGCATCCGGATCGCTCCGCCCCGAGCGCCCCCGTCGTGCGCAACGCCCTGGAGGCGTTGGTCGCGAAGGGGCTCGCCGAGCGGTCCCGCCGTCAGGGCAGCGTCTTCTACACCCCTGTCACGCCGTCCGCCGGGACCACCGGTGACGGCGCGGGCGCGGCAGCGTCCGAGGCCGGGGAGCCGGTCGCGGCGAAGGCCTGACCGGGCGCCGTGGCAGGGGCACGCCTCTGCCACGGCGGAGTGGCCGGGGAGCCGGGGTGGGCCCCTCGGCCGTACGGGGCGGTCAGGTGGCGACGTTCCTCAGGGCCGCGCCGAGCGCCTTGAGGTCCAGGCCTTCGAGGTGGTCGAGGAAGTGACGGCGCACGGACATCAGGTTGGTCTGCCACGCCTCCTTGAGGCGGGCGAGGCCGGCGTCGGTGAGGACCGCGTTCCAGCCGCGGGCGTCCTCGGCGCACTTGACGCGCTGCACGAGCCCGTCGTTCTCCAGCCGGTGGACGACGCGCGTCATCCCGCTGACCGACAGTTCGCAGGCCCCGGCGAGGTCGCTCATACGCATCTGCCGACCGGGCGCCTCGGAGAGGTTCATCAGTGTCAGGTACTCGATGAGCGGGAGCCGCTGCTCGCGGACCAGATCAGCGTCCATGACACGAGGCAGGGCGTAGATGACACGACTCAGCGACCGGACGACCGCTTCCTCGTCGGGACTGAGCGGCACTATCGCCTCGGGGGCCGCTTCCTGCCGCGGCATGACGTCTGACATACCTCTAGTTTACTTGCGCGGCGAAGGAAGTGAACGCTTCCTAACTGCGGGATCCTGGAATCCTCACCCATCCGGAATTATGACCCGTTTCGTCCGTTCCGACGGTCGCGGGAGGTCACCGGCAGCCACTGCCTGCCGTTCTCGTTCCCGTGTGGGAGCAGATGCTCATATCATGGGGAGGATGCTCGGGAGGAGATCATGACCGCTGCGGCGTCGAAAGCCGACTCATGCAACAACCTGGCGCTGCGCAAGGCGGCCCGGTACCTCGGCGCGACCTACGACAAGGCCCTCGCCCCGGTCGGCCTGCGTGCGACGCAGTTCAGCATCCTGCAGCAGCTCAGCGTCCACGAAGAGATGACGATCACCGCCCTCGCCGACATCATCGCGATGGACCGTACGACGATGGCCTCCAACCTCAAGCCGCTCGCGCGGGAGGGCCTGGTCACCGTCGAGACCTCGGCGACCGACCGCCGCGCGCGGATCGTCACGCTCACACCGGACGGCCTCGCCAGGATGAAGGCGGCGCTCCCCCTCTGGAACGACGTCCAGAACCGGTTCGAGGAACGGTTCGGGTCCGCGGACGCGGCCCTGCTACGCCGGTTCCTCGACGCCGTGCTGGACACCGGCTTCGAACCGTGGGCGGAGTGAGCGGCTCCCGCCGCGGCGCGTCATGACCGGCCGACGGCGACGTCGTCGGGGGCGGGGGCCTCGACGGCGGCCGGGGCCGGGTCGGGGCGGCCGGGTGCGGTGCGCCGTCGCCGGCGGTCGTTGCACCAGGCGACCGCGCACGCCGCCCCGTACAGCAGGCTGATGGGCGTGGCGAGCAGCAGCATGCTGATCGGGTCGGTGCTGGGGGTGGCGATCGCCGCGAAGGCGGCGACCCCCATGAGCATGCCGCGCCACCAGCCGGTCATCCGCCGGGCGCTGATCACCCCGCCGAAGTTCAGCAGCACGAGGAGCACGGGGAGTTCGAAGGAGAGGCCGAAGACGATCACCATGCGGGTGGCCAGGTCGAGGAAGTCGTCGACGGGCAGGATGTTGGTGGCGTTGTCGGGCGTGAAGGAGATCAGCACCCGGGCCGTCGTCGGCAGCGTCCGGTACGCCACCGCGGCGCCGGTCAGGAACAGGGGGATGCCCGCCCCGAGGAAGGCCAGGGTGTACTTCCGCTCGCGGCGGTGCAGTCCCGGCGCGACGAAGGCCCACAGCTGGTAGAGCCACACCGGGCTCGCGCCGACCACTCCCGCGGTGAGCGACACCTTGAGCGCGAGGGAGAACGGCGAGAGGAGACCGTTGAGCGAGATCACGCCGCAGTGACCCGCACCGTCCGCCCCGGAGGCCCCGGTCAGGCGGCCGGGGGCACAGCCGGGCAGCGGATCGATGAGGAACCCGATGAGCTGCCGGTGGAACAGGGCGGCGGCGACGGTGACGAGCAGGATCGCCCCGACGGCCTTGAGCAGGCGGTTGCGCAGTTCTCGCAGGTGCTCCCGGAGGGGCATCCGATCGGGGTCACGCGGGGTACGGGTGGTCATGGCCGGTCCGTCCGGGGCGCTTCAGCGCCGGTGGGGGGCGCCCGCCGCGGTGGCCTCGGGCGCCGTGTGCGGGGTCGCGTCCCCGGGCTCACCGGTCGCGGACCCGGGCCCGAGGGCCGCGGTCCGCACGGCACCCGTGGGTTCGTCGGAGCCGTCCTCCCGCATGGCCTTGGTCTCGCTCCTGAGGATCCGGAGCGACTGCCCGAAGGAACGGGCCATGTCGGGAAGCCGTTTGGCCCCGAAGAGGAGGAGGACGACGACGAGGATGAGCAGGATCTCGGGTGCTCCGAGCCTTCCGAACATGGTTGTTTCCCTTCTGAGGTGCCGAGGTGACGAGGTGCCGCACGCGGATCCGGGTGCCGCCGGATGGCCCCGTCACGGCCGGTGGCCGCCGGCGGGCGGATCGCGCGGGTCGAGGTCCGTGAGGTCCAGGTCCCGCAGTTCGGGCGGGAGTTCGTCCCGGAGGCCCGCCCGGGCGCCCTGCGCGAGCTCACGGAGCCCGCGCAGGGCACGCACGGTGTCGGAGACCAGCCCGGGGAGCCTGTCGGGTCCGACGAGGACGACCGCCACCACGAGCAGCGTCAGGACCTCCAGCGGGCCGATGTCGGAGAACACCGTGCCTCCCGTCTGTGGATGGGGTTCGCCGGGACGGACCCGGCCGGGGGTTACCGCGAGGCGCCGGCGGCGCGGCGGTACGGGGCGAGGAACGTGCCGAGTTCCGCCAGCATCTCCTCGGGTGCCTGCTCGGCGACCCAGTGACCGGCGCCGCGGAGGACCACGCCCCGTACGTCCTCCGCCAGGGGCTCCATCGCGCCCGCGACGGCACCGCCCCAGCTCTCGGATCCGCCGATCGCCAGGACCGGCATCGTCAGCTTCTTTCGCGCGCGGTCCTCGTTCTGACCGGTGGTGCCGTCCCACGCGCGGTAGAACCCGAAACTGCCGCGCAGCGTCGCGGGGTCGGAGAAGAGGCGGACGTAGTACTCGCGCGCGTACCGGGGCAGCTTCTCCCCGCCCTGGATGTCGAACTCGTAGCCGAAGAAGTCCGCTTCACGCCCCCTGACCAGCCGTTCGGTCAGCTCGTGGTCGACCCGGTTGAACGGGATGTGCCAGAGCCTGTCGTTGTCCCGCTCGTCCACGAAGAGGATCGGTGAGGCGGACTTCCGCGGGGGTCCGGGGACCTCGGCGAGGGCCACTCGGGCGACGCGCTCCGGGTGGTCGGCCGCCAGCGCGTAGCTGATGATCATTCCGGTGTCGTGGCCGACGACCGCGAACCGCTCGTGGCCCAGGGCGTCCATCAGGGCGACCAGGTCGCCCGCCAGGGAGCGGGTGTCGTACCCGCCCATCGGCTTGTCGGTGAGGCCCATGCCGCGCTGGTCGACGGCGATGACGGTGTGGTGCCGGGCCAGTTCCGGCATCAGCATGCGCCACGCGTACCAGTTCTGCGGCCAGCCGTGCACCAGGAGCAACGGCGGCCCGTCGCCTCCGGTCACCACGTGCTGGCGCAGCTCGCCGGCCCGCACGAAGCGGCTGCTGAAGGTCTTGGTGAACCCGGCCGGCAGCCGGGGCGCCGAGGAGACCGAGCCGGACCCGTGCGGCGTGCGCAGGGGCGGGGTCGCGGAGGCCGACGGCAACCCGCCCGCCAGCGAGATGCCGGCGACGGTGACGGCGGAGGCGGCCGCGCCGCCGACGAAGGCGCGTCGTGACAGTCCGCGCGGGGCACGGTGCGACACCGGCCTCGCGCCGGGGCCGTCCTGCTCGGACGGCTCCACGGGGGGCATGTTCACGGGGTTTCCTTCCACTAGGAACGAGCATATGCACGTATTGGGGTGCAGGAGGGGCCGCGTCCGTACGGCTCCGTACGCCCTGCGGTGAGGGGGTGGGTCAGCGGCCGGGGAACCGCTGCTTGATCTCCTGGAGCACCCAGCCGTTGCCGTCCGGGTCGCTGAAGGTGGCGAACGAGCCGTACGAGGCACGGTCGGGCTGCAGGCCCGCGAGCCGCCCCTGGCCCTCCTGCCGGTGGGTGATCTCCCCACCCTCGTGGCCGTGGAACAGCAGCCCGCCGGCGTCGTGGAACACCTCGCTCACCTCGATGCCCCGGGCGACCAGCTCCGCACGGGCCTCCTCGATGTCGAGGACGGCCAGGTACAGCCCCTGGGCCGAGCCCGGCTCGGCGGAGGTGAGCCCCTGACCGAACATCACCGAGCACTCCGAGCCCGGCGGGGTGAAGTGCACCGCGCGCCAGTCCTCACTGACGGCCTTGTCCAGATCCAGGCGGAATCCCAGCGCCTCGTAGAACGCCTTGGCCCGGTCGACATCGGTCACGGGCAGCACGACGAGTTCCAGCTTCGTGTACATGGGGGTCTTCCTTCGTAGACGACGGTGCGCCGCACGCCGGCGGTCACCGTTTTCCGGGGGACGAGGACGGCGGAGCCACACCGGCGCCACACGCCGGATCCCCGGCCGGGTCGCCGAAGGCTTCGAACCGCAACTACTGGAGCGGCTCAGCCTGTCTTCGTGGTGATGACCGTAGGCCATTAGGTCGCAACTCGCAACGCGCATCCTCACGAAATGGGGCGAGCGTGACACACCTCACCGCGACCCCACTGCTCCTCACCGGACTCCACCACACGGGAAGAGAATGACCACCGTCTCGGTTTCACCCACAACGGGGAGTGATCTAGACTGGCCCGGAAAGGGAGGCCCGCACGATGCCGACGCCCACGACCGAGCGCAGTCCGCTGACCCAGCCCGCAGCCGTCGACGCGCTCCTACGGTTCCTCAACACGCACGCTTCGGGGCCGAGGCAGCTCCCGGAGCGCTTCACGGACGCCCGCAGCATGCACGCATGGCTGCTGGAGCACGACCTGGGCACGGGGTCCACCCACGTCACCGAGGCCGACGCGGCCGCCGCACGCGAACTGCGCGACGCCCTGATCACCGTGCTGCTGGCGCACGCGGGCGACAAGAACACCACACCCGAGGCACTCGCCCGGGCGGAGGAGCACCTTCGCGGCGTCGCCGCCCGCTACCCCCTGGCCACGGTCGTCACCGCCGAGGGAGCCCGTTTGGCGAGCACGCAGAGCGG
Organism: Streptomyces sp. NPDC006207; assembly: GCF_040613835.1. Lineage (NCBI taxonomy): Bacteria > Bacillati > Actinomycetota > Actinomycetes > Kitasatosporales > Streptomycetaceae > Streptomyces > Streptomyces sp. NPDC006207. The sequence goes on from NZ_JBEXSX010000046.1 coordinate 63,891, forward strand.
CATCCCCGGGCTGTTCGGGACCGTACTGGCGAGCGTCACCGAACTCGCGCACGCGGGCGTGTGGGACAGGCTGCGGGCATGCCGCCACGAGCCGTGCCACTTCTGCTTCTTCGACCGGACGCGCAACAGCTCGGCCGGCTACTGCGGCCCGAGGTGCGGTTCCCGCGCGTCCATGCGGGCCTACCGGCAGCGCAGGAAGGAGCAGGCCGCCGGAACGGCGGGCTGACCTCCGGCTGTGTCGCACCGTTGGTGCACCCCCGGCGCCCCGTGCCCGTGATATGAACCTCGAAGGACCGAACAGGCACAAAACGGGCGGGCCGTCCCGCGGGGGGGCCCGCCCCGCAGCCAGGACGTCCGGACATCTGCTGACCGGCGGAAGGCGGGCGGACATGGCGCACTACGATCTTGTGGTCCTCGGCGCGGGCAGCGGCAACATGCTGATCGGGGACGAGTTCGCGCACCTGCGCTGCGCCATCGTCGAACCGGGCCGCTTCGGCGGTACGTGCCTGAACCGGGGCTGCATCCCCAGCAAGATGTTCGTCGTCGCCGCCGACGCGGCCGAGGGCGCACGGGCGGCCGCGCGCCTCGGGGTCCACGCCACCGTCGAACCGGTGGACTGGAAGACCGTCCGCGACCGGGTGTTCCACCGGATCGACCCGCTCCACGACAGCGCGGTGGACTACCGACGGGACCACGGCATCGACGTGTACACCGGGGAGGCCCGCTTCGTCGGGCCGAAAGTGCTGCAGGTGGGCGAGGAGCGGATCACCGCCGACACCATCGTCGTCGCGGTCGGCTCACGGCCCGACGTGCCGGACGTCCCCGGACTGGACACCGTGCCGTTCCACACCTCCGACACGATCATGCGGATCGAGGACGCGCCCGCTTCGCTGGCCGTCATCGGCGGCGGGTTCATCGCGGCCGAGTTCGGCCACGTCTTCGGCGCGTTCGGGTCGGACGTCACGATCATCCAGCGGGGGCCGCGCCTGCTGATGGCCGAGGACGAGCAGGTGTCCGAGCGCTTCACCGAGCTCGTCTCCCGTCGGCACCAGGTCATCCTCGGCGCCACCGTCACCGCCGTCGAACGTCGCGCCGACGGTGTCGAGGTGAGTGTGACCTGCGCCGAGGGCGAGCAGGTCGTCCAGGCAGAGATGCTGCTGGTCTGCACCGGCCGCCGGCCCAACACCGACCGGCTGGACGCGGCCGCCGGCGGGCTGGAACTCGACGGGCACGGGCACATCGTGACCGACGACACCTACCGCACGTCCGTACCGGGGGTCTGGGCCCTCGGCGACGCGGTGAACCACTTCCAGCTCAAGCACATGGCCAACGCCGAGTCCCGTGTCGTACGGCACAACCTGCTCCACCCGGACGACCTGCACACCCTGTCCAACAAACTCGCTCCGCACGCGGTCTTCACCAGCCCGCAGATCGCGAGCGTCGGACTCACCGAGCAGGAGGCGCGCCGCCACGGCGTCGCGTACCTGGTGAGCGTCCGCGACTACGCGGACACCGCCTACGGATGGGCCCTGGAGGACACCACCAGTTTCGTGAAGGTCCTGGCGGACCCCCACGACCGGACGATCCTGGGCGCGCACATCATCGGTCCCCAGGCCGCGACGCTCATCCAGCCGCTGATCCAGGCCATGGCACTGGGGCAGACGGCCGACCAGGTCGGCCGGGAGGTGCTGTACATCCACCCCGCGCTGACCGAGGCCGTCGAGCAGGCCCTGCTGGACCTGTAGGCCCGGGGTCCGGGTCCGCCCGGAGCGGTCCCGCCCGAGACGGGACCGCTCCGGGCCCGGACGCCCGGGCGGTGGGGGCTACATCTTCATGTGCTTCATGTCGTGCGCGTCCATTCCCCGGCCCATGTCCATCAGCATCCGGTGGATGTCGTGGACCGGCGACGGCATGACGACGAAGGGCCGCATCATGCCCTCGTCCTCGTGGTCGAGGAGGTGGCAGTGGTACATGACCTTGCCGGTCTGGTCGGCGAGACGTCCCGCCACGGTGACGAGGGTGTTGGCGTTGACGGTGATGGTGTCCTTCCAGCCGGACTCCTCCGGGGCGACCGGGACCGGAGCGCCGACCGTGATGGGCTTCCTGGTCTGCGCCGTGGCGAAGTCCACACCGGAGGAGTCGACGGCCCGCCGGTCGACGACCTGGAAGTTCATCAGGTGGATGTGCATCGGGTGGTAGATGGGCACGCCCTCGGGGGCGGCGCTGATGAAGTGCCACTTCTCCCAGGTGCCGGAGGCGGCGAAGAAGGTGGTGGTGTCCTCGAACATGGTGCCCGTTCGGCGCAGCGTGACGGTGCCGCCCGGCATGTCGACCCTCACGATGCCGGTGCCCGGCGCCGTGTCGGCCGGGACCTGCTCCATCTCCCAGATCTGGGGCATGGCGCCGGTCTTGTCGAAGCCGAGCAGGACGAAGCGCTCGGTGGCGTCCTTGGGCACGTCGGCGAGGGTGAGCTTGCGGAACGACTTCGACAACGTTGTCGGAAGCGGGTGCAGCGCGCGTCGCTTCTTCTCGACGCGGAACTGCATGACCTCGGGGAACGGGATCACGAAGTCCGGCAGGGCCGCTCCGGCGGTCTGGCCCGGGATCGTGTTGACGAGCTTGAGCTTCCTCCCGGGGAAGGCCGCGAAGTCGACGACGACGTCGGCGCGCTCGGCGGGCGAGAGGGAGATCGCCTCGTCGATGGTCTGCGGCTTGCCGAGCAGCCCCATGTCGGTGCCGATGAGCTTCATGGCGCCGCGCACGACCCTGCCGGTCTCCTCGTCGACGACGACCAGGCGGTAGACGCGGGTGGTGGAGACGTTCACCAGACGGAAGCGGTAGGCGCGGGCCTGCACGTCCAGGTACGGCCACACCACGCCGTTGACCATGGTGAACGGGTTCAGGCTCGCCAGGGCGGGCGGGATGGTTCCCGGCATCGGCATCGCGCCGCCGCCCAGGATCCGCTTGGCGAGGACCTGGCCGGTGAGCCGGCCCTGGGCGTCGGTGTCGAAGTTGACGTCCTGGATCGTCAGCGGGATCTCGTGCTCGCCGCGGGGCAGTCCGAGCCGGTCCTCCTCCGCGTCGCGCACCACGTAGTTGCCGACCAGACCGGCCTGGACGTTGAGCGAGGTCACCGACATGGCGTGGTCGTGGTAGAAGAGGTGGGTCGCCGCCTGGTCGTTGGCGTACTCCCCCAACTGCCCGTTACCGGAGGTGACTCCGAACTCCGCGGCGCCGTCGCTCAGGGCGTTCTGGTGGCCGCCGTGCACGTGGACGGTGGTCCAGGCGGTGAGCCGCTCGACCTCGGGACGGGCGGCGGCACCCTCGGCACCGGGCCGGTTGTAGGGCAGCAGGCCGGGGCCGGGCCCCTCGGGGTTCACCCACACCGCCTTGACCGGCGTGCGGCCCTTGAGCTTGTTGTTCCAGGCGATGCGTACCCGCTCCCCGCTGCGGACCTCGATGGTCGGGCCGGGGAAGTGGCCGGCGTAGGTCCACAGCCGGGTCGGCGGCATCTGGGAGTGCAGCCGGACCGAGGACCGGACCATGTCGATCTCCGTGATCCCATGGCTCTTGGGGCGCAGCGTCGGCGGGACGCGAAGCGCGTCCCGGAACGGTTTCAACGTCGTGAACGTGGGCTCGTTCACGCCGTGCAGCGCGTCGGCCGCCTCCGCCGTGCCCTGGAAGACGCCGGCGGAGCCGAGGACTCCGGTGCCGGCGACGGCGACGGCCGCCGCGGTGACCCCGGCCATGCCGAGGACGGTCCGCCTGCTGGTCGTTGACATGTAAGTGTTCATCCTGTTCTGGGTGGTACGAGCGCGGGAGGCGGAGCTTCGAAGGGACGCACATGCGCTCCCCTGGGTCCGGGGAGCGTCGTTCCGCGCGCCTCAGGACGGCGATGCCGAGCGGTCGACCTGCGGCCTGGGGAAAATCGGGCGCGGACGGATGCCGTCAGGCCTGTCGGCCACCGTCACCCCGCGTCAGGGCAGGCACGTCGGCCTGCCGGCCGGTCCCGACGAGGGTCCTGTCGGTCCGGCGTTCCCGGAGCGCGCATCCTCCCGGTGGGTTCGCCACCTCGGTGCGGCACTCGTACCCGGGCATTCCCCCCAGCCCGCGCTGAGCCCCCGCGCACTACTTGCTCGGTCAAACAAGTAGAACATTGGATTACTTGTACGTGCAAGTAGCTTGATTCGTCATCAAACCGGCGGCGGCAACACGGGCCCGCGGACGCACGGCGGACCCCGCTCCGGCATCCCCGCGGGATGCCGGAGCGGCCCCGCGCGGGCTCAGCCCAGGTAGAAGTCCCGGCGGGCGGCGACGAACTGCTCGACGGTCCGGGCGGGCACGCCCGTCACACGCTCGACGTCGTCGGACGCCCGGTCGTAGCGGTTCTCCCGGTGCAGCCGGCCCATGGTGGCGATGTGGGCCTCGACGTGCGGCGGCAGACCGGCCCGGCTGAGCACCTCGTCCCGCCACCGCTCCGGCGGCACGTCGACGTAGGACACCTCACGTCCCAGCGCCCGGGAGAACTCCTCGGCCATCTCGGCCATGTCGAGCGTGCGCGGACCGGTCAGTTCCAGGACCCGGCCGACGTGCGGGACCGGGTCGCGCAGGACCGTGGCGACGACCCGGGCGACGTCCTCCACGGCCACCGGAGAGGTACGCCCGGTGCCGAACGGCAGCGCGATCGTCCCGGTCTCCCGGATCGACCGTGCCGCCAGTGCGGTGAACAGCGGATTGTCCAGGAAGGACGTCGGGCGGACGTGGACCACCGGCAGGCCCGACCAGTTCAGCACCTGCTCCGCCAGCCAGTGCAGCCGCTGTTGGTGGGACTCCCCCGTGCTGGTCGCGGTCATCTGCGACACCGTCATCTGCGACATGCCCACCAGCGCGTCCAGCCGCCCGTACGCGCGGGCGACGCTCGCCACCACGGTCGCCGCGAGCAGGTGATCGGTCGAGACGGGCATCGCGAAGTACATCCGCCGCGCACCCTCCAGTGCCGCCGCCACGGTCTCGGGCCGGGTCAGATCGCCGGTGACGACCTCCGCGCCGAGCGCGCGCAGCGCGTCCGCCCGCTCGTCGTCGTGGCGGACCATCGCGCGCACCGGTACGTCCTGCTCACGCAGGAGTTCGAGGACGGCACGGCCCACGCCGCCGACCCCGGTGACGAGGACAAGATTGCCGGCAGCCATCGGTCGGTCTCCTTCTGGGTTGGCTGAGTTCCGGGTGACGGGTGTGGCCACGGACTCCCGTGGCGTCCGAGGTGCCGCAGGGCGCGCACCCCCACCCGCACTATTACGAGCATATGCTCCTATCTGCCGAGCGGCAAGCGAGGTCTTCGCCCCTGAGCGACCGGCCACCCGCGCACCTATACTCGCGAGGAGGAGCCGTTCGATGACCAGCAACAGCGCAGTCGGAGAACACCGCCGCGAAGGCGGGCCCGCACGGATCGAGGGCACGGGTCTCGAGGAGGTCCTGCACGGCACCCTCCGTGAGGCCCTGTTCCGGATGGACGCCGTCGCCGCGGCGGTCTATCTGCTGGACGGGAGCGGCGCCGAACTGCGAGCGGCGATGATCGCCGGCAGCCCGCCCTCCATGTTCACGATCCCCTGCCGGATGCCCATGGACATGCCCCGCGCTTCGACCCGCGCCGTCACCACGGGCGCGACGGCGGTGCTGCCCGATCCCGACCCGGCCGACCCGGACCAGCGCTTCGCACTGCCCTATCCTTACGCGGCCCTGGCGTCCCCGGCCACCGCCGGCGGGCACCGCTTCGGCGCGCTCACCGTGCTGCGCCTCGAGAGCCACGGCGACTACGGCCCCGCCGACCACACGGTGCTGCAGGAGATCGCGGACGCGCTGGCCACCGCCCTCGCCGAACTCGTGCGTCACGGCGTTGCCGTCGTGAGCGGCCCCGCACCCGCCCTCGTACCGGTGTTCCACGCGAGCGTCCACACCCCGGGCTGGGGGGTGCGCGGCGTCCCCGGCTCGTCCGGAGCCAGCCTGATGTACCCCCTGCGTCATTTCGCCGAGCGCCTCAACCAGGCCACGACGGTGGACCACGTCGTCGCGGCGGCCCGGGACTGCATCATGTCCCCCTTCGGCGCCGGAGCCGTGGTGCTGGCCTCGGTGAGTGCGGGCCGGCTGTGGGTCCTGGGACACAGCGGACCGTCCTCCGCGCTGGTCCGCACCGTCCACGGCGCCAGACTCGGCGCGAGCTCTCCCGCGGTGGAGGCGGTACGCGGGCACGCACTGTTCCTGTCCGAGGGCGCACCACCGGACACGGACCCGGACCGGCACGACGCCGGGCCGCGGGCCGAGGCCTACCTGCCGCTCGTCGTCGGGAGCAGGAGCGTCGCCGAGGTGTCCCTGATGAACCCGCGCATCGTCGGGGTGTGCTGCCTGGAGTTCGAGGGGGCCCGCGCGTTCCCGCCCGAGGAACGGACGGTGCTCGGCATGATGGCCGGCATGCTGGGGGCGACGGTGGAACGCGTCGAACTGGGCACCCGGCAGCGCGAGATCGCGGAACACCTGCAGCGCAGGCTCCTGCCGCCCGTCCTGTCCGAGCTGCCGGGGCTGGCCACCACCGCGCGCTACCGGCCCGCCACGACCACCTGCCAGGCGGGCGGCGACTGGTACGACGTGATCAAGGTGTCGGACGACCGGATGGTGCTCGCCGTCGGTGACGTGGAAGGCCACGACCTGGACAGCGCCGCCGTCATGGGCCAGGTGCGCACCGCGCTGACCTCGTACGCGACCGAAGGCCACTGCCCCGCCGCGGTGATCGACCGGACGGGCCGGCTGCTCGCCGAACTCGGCACGGAGCAGCTCGTGACCTGTTGCGTGGTCGCCCTGGACACCGCTGACGGTATGGCAGAAGTGGCTCTCGCCGGGCATCCGGCGCCGGTCGTACGGCGGCCCGACGGAAGCGTGGACGTCCTCGACGCGCCCGCGAACCTCCCCCTGGGCGTCACCACGCAGCACCCTTACCGCGGTTGTGAGCACACGCTGTCCCCAGGGTCCGTGCTGATGCTCTACTCCAACGGCCTGACCGACTCCCTCACCGGGGACCACGGCGCGTGCGCGCGGACCCTGCTCCGTGCGGGGGTCCGGGAGTCCGGGGCCGACCTGGAACAGGTCGCCGACCGCATGGTCGCCGAGGTCTCCGGCCCCCGGTGGCGCCGGGACGACGCGGTGCTGCTCCTGGCCCGGTACGAAGGCGCCGCGGGCAAGGGGGCGCCACTGACCGCGAGCCTGCACGTGCAGCGGCGCGATCTGCACGGGGTCAAGGCGGCCCGGGAGTTCGTCGACGAGCAACTGCACGCGTGGTCGCTGCCGGTCGTGTCGGACACCCTCCAGCTGATCACCTCGGAGATCGTGACCAACGCCCTCATCCACGCGGGCAGCGACGTCGACGTCCGGCTGCGGGCCTTCGGCGACCACGTCCGGCTGGAGGTGCGGGACTCCGACAGCAACCCGCCCGTCCCCTCGCCGCTGGCCCTGGACGAGGAGGAGAACGCCGAGGCCGAGCACGGCAGGGGTCTGCTCATCGTCGAGGCCCTGGCCGGGCAGTGGAACGCCTCGCCCAACGGCCGCGGCAAGACCGTCTCCCTGGACCTGCCCATCCCGCACGGCTGACGGACCGGGCCGGGAGCGGTGTCTCGCGGTCAGTGCCGATGTGCGTGGTGATCGTGGTGGTGGTCGCCGTGGTCGTGGCCCGCGGGCCGGCCGGCCAGGGTCCGGGCGCGCGCGGTGACCTCGCCCGCACGGACCACGTCCTGTTCGGTGAGCACGTCCTCCAGCGCGGCCAGCCAGAGCCGGTAGTAGTTCCAGGCACCGTCCGCGTGCGGCGCGCTCTCCCAGGCCCGGATGCGCGCGATCAGCGCGGCCTGGAACCGGGGCCAGGCGAAGGCACCCGCTTCGTGGAGGCCGACGGCCATGCCGAAGGCGCGGCTCTCCCACGGCTCGGTGAAGACCAGCTCGCCGTTGGAACGGGGCGGCGCGGCCGGACCGTCGACGTCCAGGGGCACGGTCACGGCGCCGTCACCTTCGCCACGCCGACCATGGCGTCCCGGGTCACCAGCGGCACGAGTTCCTCCTCCGTCAGGTGCTCGGTGCCGGCGGGGCGTTCGGGCAGCACCAGCCAGCGCACCTCGCTGGTGGAGTCCCGGACGGTGATCCGCACGTCGTCGGCGAGGTCGAGTCCCATCTCGGAGAGCACCGTGCGCGGTTCCCTCACCACGCGCGCACGGTAGGCAGGATCCTTGTACCAGCTCGGCGGCAGGCCGAGAACCGGCCACGGGTAGCACGAGCACAGCGTGCAGACCACCACGTTGTGGGTCGTGGGGGTGTTCTCCACGACGACGATGTGCTCACCCTGCCGCCCGGCGAAGCCCAGTTCCGCGATGGCCGCGGTGCCGTCCTGGAGCAGCCGGCGCTTGTACTGCGGGTCGGTCCACGCCTTGGCGACGACCTTGGCGCCGTTGAGCGGGCCCACCTGGGTCTCGTAGGTGGCGATGATCGTGTCCATCGCCGCCGGGTCGATCAGGCCGCGCTCGGTGAGCAGTTGCTCGAGCGCCTCGGTCCGCAGGGCCGGGGGGAGGTGGTCGCCCGGTCCGCTGGTGGAGGTCATCAGGGGGTCTCCAGGTAGCTCTCGTACAGCTCGGCGGTGACGGAGAAGGGCTCGGCGCCGGCACCCCACAGCTCGCGGGAGTCGAACCGGACCGAGTAGACGTGCTGCGGGTTCTCGCCCAGGAAGTGCGCATGGGTGTCCGGCAGCAGCGCGGCGGGCTGCACGAGGTCGACGACGCCGGGGTGTCCGCGCAGGTAGCCCGGCAGCCGCGTGTGCCCGGGCGGGGACATGTCCTTCGCGCGGACCCGCTCGCCGACGGCGAAGGCCGGCGGGGTGTCCACGGTACGGAGCGAGCCCGGGGCGGTGGGAGCGTAGTCGGGGCGGGCCGGTTCGGGGACCGGTGGCTCCTCGACGCCGGCGCCGCGCAGGTTGCGGGCGCGGGCCTCGACCGCGGTGGGCGCCAGGACGGCGCTCTCGGTGAGCATCAGTTCCGCGGCGTTCAGCCACCGGCCGAAGTAGCCGTCGTCCAGGTAGGCGGCCCGGTCCAGACGTTCCGTGGCGTGCCGGAAGGCGTCCACGTTGTACCCGGACACCTGGGTGGAGAGGATCGCCAGCGCGAACGCCCGGCCCTGCCAGGGCTCGGCGAAGACCGGTTCGCCGGGTCTCGGCGGCCGGACGGGCCCCCATCCCCGCGTGCCCCCCATGTCCGCGATGCCCTCCATGGCGCGCCCTTTCGTGTGCCGGGATCACTGGCACATCAGCTTGACCCCTGGGCGGCCGGTGTCCCCGGCGACACGGCCCGCGCGCCTCCCGGTTCCATCCGATGGGCAGTCGGGCCCGCGTCCTACCGGGGGTGGAGGAACTCCCGGGCTCCGCGCAGACGGGTCCGTATGCGCCGCTGGGTGGCGCTGCTGTCGAGGCGGACGTCGAGGGGGCCGGGCACGGGGCCGTCGATGCGGCGTCCGGCGCGCAGCGAGGTGGCGTCGAGTCCGTCGCGGCGGGCGATGAGCCCGCCCAGTTCGTAGCGGTTGAGGGCGTCCGTCCCGGCGAGGTGGAACACGCCCGAGGCGTCGGACACCGCGAGTTCCCACAGAGCGGAGGCGAGGTCCTCGACGTGCACCGGGCAGCGGACGTCGTCGGTGAACAGGACGCCGTCGCGTACGCCTGCGGCCAGGTCGTGGACCAGGCGCTCGTGCGCGGATCCGCCGTCGCCGATGATCAACGAGGTACGCGCGACCACGGCGGCCGGCGCCAGGAGCCGCACCGCGGTCTCGGCGGCGGCCTTCGCCGCGCCGTACGGGCTGATGGGATCGGGCAGGCAGGTCTCGTCGTAGTGGACCCGGCCCCCGGAGAAGACGGCGTCACTGGAGACGTGGACCAGGCGGCAGCCGTGTTCCGCGGCGGCCAGGGCCACGCGGACCGAACCGTCGGCGGTGACCTCCCAGTCGCTGTACCCGCTGCTGGCGTTGACGACGGTGTCGGGGGCGACCTCGGCCAGTACCTCGCCGAGGTGCCCCGGGGCACGGAGGTCGAGGTGGTGCCACGGGACACCGGGGACCCCGCCGGGGTGCCGGGAGCGGTACGTCGCGGCCGTCTCGAGACCCGCGGCCGCGGCCTGTCGTACGAGTTCCCTGCCAAGGAACCCGCTGCCGCCGACGATGAGGACCTTCACGGGCTTCACGGGCTTCACGGTAGGGCAGACGCAGGACCGGCGGGGCTCCTCCGCCCCGGAAGACGGCGAAGGCGGGGGAGGAAGTTCCCGACGGGGCGACGCCCCCTCACCGGCCCGGGGACGAGTCGTGCTCGGGGCGCCGCTGCGGGGGGATCACGCCGGACGGGGAGTGCGCGCCGGTCGCCGGGGCGCCCGTGGTGTTCCAGGCCTTGATGACGGGGCGGTCGTGCTCGGTGCCGAGCCGGCTGACGGTGCCGGTGTCCAGGGCGAACAGCGATCCGGCCGACGGCGGCAGGCCGAGGCGACGGGCGGTGAGGACGCGCAGGATGTGGCCGTGCGCGACGAGCAGCACGTCGCCCGCGGCGGGGTCGCGCAGCAGCGGCTCGACGCGCGCGAGCACGCGGTCGGCGCGGCGGCCGACGTCCTCGGGGCCCTCCCCCGGATGGTCCGCGGGGCCGGGGGCCACGCCGTCGGCCCACAGGTTCCAGGTCGGACGGGTGCGGTGGATCTCGGCGGTGGTGACGCCCTCGTAGCCCCCGTAGTCCCATTCGCTCAGGTCCGGGTCGATCTCGGCACCGGGCACCCCGGCCAGTTCGGCGGTGCGTACGGCGCGGCGCAGGGGGCTGCTCAGGGCGAGGGCGATGTCGTGCCCGCGGAGCAGGTGGGCGACGCGGGCCGCCTCCCCCTCGCCGTGCGGTGTCAGGGGCAGGTCGGTGTGGCTGGTGTGCTGTCGGGACAGGGTCCACGCGGTTTCGCCGTGGCGGAGCAGGAGCAGGTCGCCCATGGTCGTTCATCCACTTTCGGCACGGAGGAGGAGGGTGGTGCGGGTGAGGCGGTACGGAGCCCGCGCCGGCGGGCGCGGGCTCCGGCGGTGGCTAGGCCTTGTCGTCCGCGGTGGTGACGGCGTGGCCGCCGAACTGGTTGCGGAGCGCGGCGATCATCTTCATCTGCGGGGAGTCGTCCTGGCGGGACGCGAAGCGCGCGAAGAGCGACGCGGTGATCGCGGGCAGCGGCACGGCGTTGTCGATGGCCGCCTCGACGGTCCAGCGGCCCTCGCCGGAGTCCTCCGCGTACCCCCTGAGTCCGCCGAGGTGCTCGTCCTCGTCGAGGGCGCCCACGGCCAGGTCCAGCAGCCAGGAACGGATGACGGTGCCCTCCTGCCAGGAGCGGAACACCTCGCGCACGTCGGTGACCGAGTCGACCTTCTCCAGCAGCTCCCAGCCCTCGGCGTAGGCCTGCATCATGGCGTACTCGATGCCGTTGTGGACCATCTTCGCGAAGTGGCCGGCGCCGACCGCGCCCGCGTGGACGAAGCCGAAGTCGCCCGCGGGCTTGAGGGCGTCGAAGACCGGCTGCACCTTCTCCACGTGCTCCGCCTGGCCGCCGACCATGAGGGCGTAGCCGTTCTTCAGGCCCCAGACGCCTCCGGAGACACCGGCGTCCACGAAGCCGATGCCCTTGGCGGCCAGCTCCTCGGCGTGCTTCTCGTCGTCCGTCCAGCGGGAGTTGCCGCCGTCGACGACGATGTCGCCCGGCTCCAGGAGGCCGCCGAGCTCGTCGACCACGGACTGGGTCGGGGCGCCGGCCGGCACCATCACCCACACCACGCGGGGTGCGTCGAGCTTGTCGACCAGTTCGGTGAGGCTGCCGACGTCGGCCAGGTCGGGGTCCCGGTCGTAGCCGACGACGGTGTGGCCGGCGCGGCGGATCCGCTCGCGCATGTTGCCGCCCATCTTGCCGAGGCCGACGAGTCCGAGTTGCATGTCAGGTGCTCCTTCTGTGTGTCGCAGGTGTGGTCGGCGGGCGGCGCGCACCCGTGGCCGGGCGGCGCCGCCGTGGGAGTTCCCCCGGGTCAGTTGCCCCGCAGGGAGCGGTACGCGGCCACCAGGGCCGCGGTGGAGGGGTCGAGTCCGGGCACGTCGGCTTCGCCGGTCAGGGCGGGTTCGACGCGCTTGGCGAGGACCTTGCCGAGCTCGACGCCCCACTGGTCGAAGGAGTCGATGTTCCACAGGGCGCCCTGGACGAAGACCTTGTGCTCGTAGAGCGCGATGAGCTGGCCCAGGACCGCGGGGGTCAGTTCGGTCGCCAGGACGGTGGTGGTCGGGTGGTCGCCGCGGAAGGTCCGGTGCGGGACCTGCTCCTCTGGCACGCCCTCGGCGCGGACCTCGTCGGCGGTCTTGCCGAAGGCGAGCGCCTGACCCTGCGCGAACAGGTTGGCCATCAACAGGTCGTGCTGGGCGGTGAGTTCCGCGGACAGCTCGCCGGCCGGGCGGGCGAAGCCGATGAGGTCCGCCGGTATCAGCTTCGTGCCCTGGTGGATGAGCTGGTAGTACGCGTGCTGGCCGTTGGTGCCGGGCGTGCCCCACACGACGGGGCCGGTCTGCCATGCCACGGGGTGCCCGTCGCGGTCCACGGACTTGCCGTTGGACTCCATGTCCAGTTGCTGCAGGTAGGCGGTGAACTTGGAGAGGTAGTGGGAGTACGGCAGGACGGCGTGCGACTGGGCGTCGAAGAAGTTGCCGTACCAGACGCCGAGCAGTCCGAGGATCAGCGGCGCGTTGGCCTCCGCGGGTGCGGTGCGGAAGTGCTCGTCGACGGTGTGGAAGCCGTCGAGCATCTCACGGAACCGTCCCGGGCCGATGGCGATCATCAGGGAGAGGCCGATCGCCGAGTCGAAGGAGTAGCGGCCGCCCACCCAGTCCCAGAACTCGAACATGTTCTCCGGGTCGATGCCGAACTCCGCGACCTTGCCGGTGTTGGTCGACAGGGCGACGAAGTGCCGGGCGACGGCCTTCTCCTCCCCGTCGAGCCCGGCCAGCAGCCAGCTGCGCGCGGAGGTGGCGTTGGTGATCGTCTCGATGGTGGTGAAGGTCTTGGACGCGACGACGAACAGGGTCTCGGCCGGGTCGAGTCCCTGCAGGGCCTCGTGGAGGTCCGCGCCGTCGACGTTGGAGACGAAACGGAACGTCAGCGAGCGGTCGGTGAACGGCCGCAGCGCCTCGTACGCCATGGCGGGGCCGAGGTCGGAGCCGCCGATGCCGATGTTGACGACGTTCCTGATCCGCTTGCCGGTGTGGCCGGTCCACCCACCGGAGCGCACCCGGTCGGCGAAGGCGGACATCTTGTCGAGCACCGCGTGGACCCGCGGCACGACGTTCTCGCCGTCCACCTCGACGACGGCGTCCCGCGGCGCGCGCAGGGCGGTGTGGAGGACGGCCCTGCCCTCGGTGACGTTGATCTTCTCGCCGCGGAACATCGCGTCGCGCAGCTCGAACACGCCGGTGGCGGCGGCCAGGTCGCGGAGCAGGGCGAGGGTCTCGTCCGTGACCAGGTTCTTGGAGTAGTCGATGCGCAGGTCGCCGACCTCCACCGTGTAGCGCCGCGCGCGTGCGGGGTCCGCCGCGAACAGCTCGCGCAGGTGCGGTCCCGGCCGCGTGGCGGCGCGGTGCTCCGCCAGTGCGGCCCACTGCGGGCGGTGGCTCGGCTCGGGTGTGTCAGGCATCGTCCTTCTCCTGGTTCTCGTGCTGGTGCGCGCGCTGCGGCGGCACCGGGGCGGCCTTCGCGGAACGGGCCCTGGTGGAGGCGGCCTTCGCCGCCCGGGCCGGGGCGGCCTTCGCCGGGAGGGCCTTCGTGCGGGGCGCCTTGACCTGGGCCCGCAGCGCGGCGGCGTAGGCCTCGTCCGGGTCGAGACGGCGGAGCTCCTCCGCGATGAGCTCGGCGGTGGTGCGCACCTTCAGCGCCAGGGCGCGGGTGGGCTGTCCGGGGATGGACAGCCGGGCCACGGCGCCCTCGGGGCGGTCGATGGTGACGTCGCCGTCCGGGGTGCGCAGCCGGACCGCGGTCACCACGGGCCCGTCGGTGACGACCCGTTCGACGGGCACGCGCAGCCGGTCGGCGAACCAGCGGGCCAGCAGTTCGGCGCTGGGGTTGTCGGCCTCGCTCTCCACGACCGCGGACGTGACCCGGGCCTGGGCCTGGTCCAGCGCGGCGGCGAGCATGGAGCGCCACGGCGTCGTCCGGGTCCACGCGAGGTCGGTGTCGCCGGGCGCGTACGCACCGGCCCGGGCCGCCAGTGCCTCCAGCGGCCGGTCGACCGCGTAGGCGTCGGTGATGCGGCGCTGGGCGAGGGCGCCGAGCGGGTCCTTGGCCGGTACGTCGGGTGCGTCCGCGGGCCACCAGATGACGACGGGGGCGTCGGGCAGCAGCAGCGGCAGGACCACGGAGTCGGCGTGCCCGGCCACTTCACCGAACAGCCTCAGCAGCACCGCCTCGCCGGATCCGGCGTCGGAGCCGACGCGGACCTCGGCGTCGACGCGGGAGGGGGTGCGCCGGCCGCTGGTGCGCGACGGCCGCTTGATGACGACGAGCGTGCGCGAGGGGTGCTCCTGCGCCGCCTGCTCCGCCGCCTTCAAGGCGTCGTGGGCGTTCTCCTCGTCGGTCACGATGACCATGGTCAGGACCATGCCGACGGCGGGGGTGCCGATGGCGCGGCGGCCCTGCACCAGGGCCTTGTTGATGTGGCTTGCCGTGGTGTCGGTCAGGTCGATCCTCATGGCCTGCGCCAGCTCCGTCCGTCTCGTGCGAGCATCTCGTCGGCCTCCGCGGGGCCCCAACTGCCCGCGGTGTACTGCGCGGGCCGTCCGTGCGTGTCCCAGTACCGCTCGACCGGGTCGAGGATCTTCCAGGACTCCTCGACCTCCAGGTGGCGGGGGAAGAGGTTGGCGTCACCGAGCAGCACGTCGAGGATGAGCCGCTCGTACGCCTCGGGGCTGGACTCGGTGAAGGACTCGCCGTAGGCGAAGTCCATCGTCACGTCGCGTATCTCCATCGACGTCCCGGGCACCTTCGAGCCGAAGCGCACGGTGATGCCCTCGTCGGGCTGGACGCGGATGACGATCGCGTTCTGCCCGAGTTCCTGCGTCGCCTCCGGGCCGAAGGGGGAGTGCGGGGCGCGCTGGAAGACGACCGCGATCTCGGTGACGCGGCGGCCCAGGCGCTTGCCGGCCCGGAGGTAGAAGGGGACGCCCGCCCAGCGACGGTTGTCGATCTCCAGCTTGATCGCGGCGTAGGTGTCGGTCCTGGACTCGGCGTCGATGCCGTCCTCCTCCAGGTAACCGTCCACCTCCTCCCCGCCCTGCCAGCCGTGCGCGTACTGCCCGCGCACCGTGTGCGCGCCCAGGTCGCCGGGGAGCCGTACCGCGCGCAGCACGTTCAGCTTCTCGGACAGGAGCGACTCGGCGTCGAAGGAGGCGGGCTCCTCCATGGCGGTCAGCGCGAGGAGTTGGAGCAGGTGGTTCTGGATGACGTCGCGCGCGGCGCCGATCCCGTCGTAGTA
>NZ_JBEXSX010000047.1:0-79102 GCF_040613835.1 Streptomyces sp. NPDC006207
CGTGCGCAGGTGGACGTGTACAAGCTGGCGGACCAGGTGACGGCGGGCCTGGAGGGCATGGAGGTCCCGCTGCGGGTCGCGGTGATGGGCTGCGTCGTCAACGGTCCCGGCGAGGCGCGCGAGGCCGACCTGGGGGTGGCCTCGGGCAACGGCAAGGGGCAGATCTTCGTCAAGGGCGAGGTCATCAAGACCGTGCCGGAGTCGAAGATCGTGGAGACCCTCATCGAGGAGGCCATGAAGCTCGCCGAGCGCATGCAGGCCGACGGAGTGCCGTCAGGAGAGCCCCAGATCAGTGTGAGCTAAAGCGAAACAATCCCCGGCAGGGGAGCGAGGTGGGAAAGTGTCGCTGCTCGAGAACATCCGTGGTCCACGCGACCTGAAGGCCCTTCCGCCGGAGCGGCTGGGCGAACTCGCCGTGGAGATCCGTGAATTCCTGGTGCAGGCGGTGGCCAGGACCGGGGGGCACCTGGGACCCAATCTGGGCGTGGTCGAGCTGACGGTCGCCCTGCACCGGGTCTTCGACTCGCCGGCCGACCGCATCCTGTGGGACACGGGTCACCAGTCCTACGTCCACAAGATCCTGACCGGCCGTCAGGACTTCTCCAAACTGCGCGGCAAGGGGGGCCTGTCCGGCTACCCCTCGCGCGCCGAGTCCGAGCACGACCTCATCGAGAACAGCCACGCCTCCACGGTGCTCGGCTGGGCCGACGGCCTGGCCAAGGCCAACCAGGTGCTCGGCCGACAGGACCATGTCGTGGCCGTCATCGGGGACGGCGCGCTCACCGGCGGCATGGCCTGGGAGGCGCTGAACAACATCGCCGCCGCCAAGGACCGTCCGCTGATCATCGTCGTCAACGACAACGAGCGCTCCTACGCCCCCACCATCGGCGGCCTCGCCAACCACCTGGCCACCCTGCGCACCACCGACGGCTACGAGCGCTTCCTGGCCTGGGGCAAGCAGGTGCTCCAGCAGACGCCCGTGGTCGGCAAGCCGCTGTACGAGTCCCTGCACGGCGCCAAGAAGGGCTTCAAGGACGCCTTCGCCCCGCAGGGCATGTTCGAGGACCTGGGGCTGAAGTACCTCGGCCCGATCGACGGCCACGACGTGACCGCGGTCGAGTCGGCGCTGCGCCGGGCCCGGCGCTTCCACGGCCCCGTCCTCGTCCACTGCCTCACCGAGAAGGGCCGCGGCTACGCCTTCGCCGAGCGCGACGAGGCGGACCGCTTCCACGCCGTGGGCGCCATGGACCCGCTCACCTGCGAACCGCTCACCCCGTCGAGCGGCCCGAAGTGGACCTCGGTCTTCGGCAACGAGATGGTCCGGATCGGCGCCGAGCGCCCGGACGTCGTGGCGATCACGGCGGCCATGCTGCAGCCGGTCGGGCTGGAGAAGTTCGCCAAGGCGTTCCCCGACCGCGTCTACGACGTCGGGATCGCCGAGCAGCACGCGGCGGTCTCGGCGGCGGGCCTGGCGACCGGCGGGCTGCACCCGGTGGTCGCCGTGTACGCGACCTTCCTCAACCGCGCCTTCGACCAGGTCCTGATGGACGTCGCGCTGCACAAGTGCGGTGTGACCTTCGTGCTGGACCGGGCGGGCGTCACCGGCGACGACGGCGCTTCGCACAACGGAATGTGGGACATGTCGATCCTCCAGGTCGTCCCGGGCCTGCGGATCGCCGCGCCGCGCGACGCCGACCAACTGCGCGCCCAGCTCCGCGAGGCGATCGACGTCGACGACGCGCCCACCGTCGTCCGCTTCCCCAAGGAGACCGTCGGCGAGACCCTGCCGGCCATCGACCGGGTCGGCGGCATGGACGTGCTGCACCGCGGCGACCGGCCGGACGTGCTGATGGTGTCCGTCGGCGCCCTGGGCTCGGTCTCCCTGGCCGCGGCCGCCCTGCTGCGCGAACGCGGCGTCGGCGTCACGGTCGTCGACCCCCGCTGGGTCAAGCCGCTCGACGCGGAGCTGCCCGCGCTCGCCGCCCGGCACCGCATGGTGGCCGTCATCGAGGACAACGGCCGGGCCGGGGGCGTGGGTTCTGCGGTGGCGCAGGCCCTGCGGGACGCGGAGACCGACGTGCCGGTCCGGGACTTCGGCATCCCGCAGCAGTTCCTGGCGCACGCCAAGCGCGGCGAGGTGCTGGCCGACATCGGGCTCACCCCGGCCGAGATCGCCGGCCGGATCGGGGCCACCCTGACCCGTCTCGCGGTGAACGAGCAGCACCCGAACGAGAGGCACGTGAGCGATGACATCGCCCGAACCTGAGCCCAAGGGGTTCGATCTGGCGACGCTGCTGGCCGAGCGCGGAGCCGAGCGCTACGACCTGCACGCCAGGTACCTCAATCACCAGTTGCCGCGGATGCTGCACACCATCGGCTTCGACAAGGTCTACGAGCGGGCCGAGGGCGCGTACTTCTGGGACGACGAGGGCCGGGACTACCTCGACATGCTCGCCGGCTTCGGGGTGATGGGCCTGGGCCGCCACCACCCCGTGGTCCGCAAGGCGTTGCACGACGTCCTGGACGCCGGGCTGGCCGACCTCACCCGCTTCGACTGCCAGCCGCTGCCGGGCCTGCTCGCGGAGAAGCTGCTGTCGTACGCGCCGGGGCTCGACCGGGTGTTCTTCGGCAACAGCGGCACCGAGGCCGTCGAGACGGCCCTGAAGTTCGCCCGTTACGCCACCGGCAGGCCCCGCGTGCTCTACTGCGACCACGCGTTCCACGGGCTGACCACCGGCTCGCTGTCCGTCAACGGCGAGGTCGGCTTCCGCGAGGGCTTCGACCCGCTGCTCCCCGACACCGCCGTGCCCCTGGGCGACCTGGCGGCCCTGGAGCGGGAGCTGGCCAAGGGCGACGTGGCCGCGCTGATCGTCGAGCCGATCCAGGGCAAGGGCGTGCACGCCGCGCCGCCCGGTTACCTGCGGGCGGCGCAGGAGCTGCTGCACCGGCACAAGGCGCTGCTCATCGCCGACGAGGTGCAGACCGGCATCGGCCGCACCGGCGACTTCTTCGCCTACCGGCACGAGGAGGGCGTCGAGCCGGACCTGGTGTGCGTGGCCAAGGCGCTGTCGGGCGGCTACGTGCCGGTGGGCGCCACCCTCGGCAAGGACTGGATCTTCAAGAAGGTCTACTCCTCCATGGACCGGGTGCTGGCGCACTCCGCCAGCTTCGGCTCCAACGCCCAGGCCATGGCCGCCGGGCTGGCCACCCTCACGGTGATGGAGGACGAGAAGGTCGTCGCCAACGCGCGGGCCACCGGGGACCTGCTCCGCGACCGCCTCGCCGCCCTCGTCGACCGCTACGAGCTGCTGCACGAGGTCCGCGGCCGGGGCCTGATGATCGGCATCGAGTTCGGCCGGCCGAAGTCGCTGGGGCTGCGCAGCCGCTGGACGATGCTGCAGGCGGCCCGCAAGGGCCTGTTCGCGCAGATGGTGGTGGTGCCGCTGCTGCAGCGGCACCGTATCCTCACCCAGGTCTCGGGGGACCACCTGGAGGTGATCAAGCTGATCCCGCCGCTGGTCATCGGGGAGCGCGAGGTGGACCGTTTCGTGGACGCCTTCACCGCCGTGATGGACGACGCACACGGCGGCGGTGGCCTGATGTGGGAGTTCGGCAGGACACTGGTGAAGCAGGCCGTCGCCAACCGCTGACCCGGGCCCGCGTCCGGCCCACGGTGCCTTGCCCCTGAGGCAAACTTTTTGCCTCAGGGGCGAACCACGTCTATACCTGAGGCATGACCTCACCATCTGCGGACGAGGCGCCCCTGCCGGACGTCGCCCCCCAGTTGCGCGCGCTGCGCCGCAGGGGCGGGCTGACGCTGGAGGCGGCCGCGGCCCGCGCCGGGCTGTCGCCCGCGCACCTGTCCCGGCTGGAGACCGGGCAGCGGCAGCCTTCGCTCCCCATGCTGCTGACCCTCGCCCGCACCTACGGCACCACGGTGTCCGACCTGCTCGGCGAGACCTCCCCCGAGCGCGATCCGGTCGTCCGTGGCGGTTCCGTGCCGCCCGCGGAGGCCGGCGGCTGGACGTACTGGCCGGCCGGGAACCCCGGGCGGGCCATGCAGGCGCTGCGGCTGCACGTGCCGCCCGGCCCCCAGGAGGGGCTGGTCCGCGTCCACGCCGGCGAGGAGTGGCTGCACGTCCTGGGGGGCGAGCTGCGGCTCACCCTCGGGGACGCCGTGCACCGGCTGGTGCCCGGCGACAGCGCCCACTTCGACTCGCTCACCCCGCACCGCATCGCGGCGGCCTCGCCGAACGGTGTCGATCTGCTGTTCGTCCACACGCTGCTGCGGAGTTCCGTCGTAGAGCTGTGCCTGGGCGACGGCCGTTCCCCGCGCCCCCACGGCGCATGACGAGAGGACTGACCGTGTCCGGCAACTCCGGGGGCAAGGCCCCCATGGGCTTCAAGGTGCGCACCTTCATCTACCTGGTGGGGGTCCACGTCATCGCCGCATTCTTCTTCCTGATCTTCCACCTGGCCGGGGCCAAGTAGGGCGGCCCCGCCGCCTCGTGTCAGGCCGGCTGCGCGCCGTCCAGGAAGAGCGCGCGCAGCCGCTCGCGACGCCCGGGGGTGAGGCCGAGCCCCTCCTCCAGGTAGCGGTCCACCGAGCCCCAGTGCTCCTCGATGGTGTCGAAGGCGGTCTCCAGGTACTCCTTGCGCGCGTCGAAGAGCGGGCCGAGCAGCTCCATGACCTCGGGGGTGGTCGCCGGTTCCGCGTCGTCGCCGCGCTTGATGCGGTAGCGGCGGTGGGCCTCGTTGCTCTTGAGGTAGTCCTCCACGATCGCGTCGCGCTCGACCCCGAGGGCGAGCAGGATGACGGCGACCGAGGTCCCGGCCCGGTCCTTGCCCGCGGCGCAGTGCAGCAGCGCCGGCACCGACTCGTCCTCGGCGAGCAGTTCCAGCATGCGGGCGTGCTCGGCGGTGCGGTCCAGCACGATGCGGCGGTAGGCCTGCACCATGCGCGCGGCGGCGCGGCCCTCCCCGAGGATCTGGCGCAGCGCCGCGATGTCGCCGTCGCGGACCGTCGTCCAGAACTCGGCGCCCGAGGCCGGGTCGCTCAGCGGCATGTTGACGTTGCGCACGCCGGGCAGCTCGACGTCCGGGCCCTCCAGCTTCATGTCGGAGGCGTTGCGGAAGTCGAAGACCGTGTGCAGCCCGAGGGTGGAGAGGAAGGCGGCGTCGGCGGCGGTGGCGTGCGCCAGGTGGCCGCTGCGGAAGAGCCGTCCGTACCGCACCCGGCGGCCGTCCGTCGTCGGGAGGCCGCCCACGTCGCGGAAGTTGCGCACCCCGGTCAGCTCGGGTTCCGACGGGGCGGTCTGCGGCGTCTGCTCGGTCACCGGGGCTCCTTCGCTCAGGGGCCGGACGGTGCGGATCACCGGCGGCCGGACCACTCCCGACCTTACGACACCCGTGGCGGCCCGTACCGCGCGGTATGTGATCGCGGGAGGGGGCTGTGCGCGGCGGGCGCGGCACCGCCGTATTCCGCTTCCGGCGGATCCGGCCGGGTGGGATACATCACCCCCCGTCAACCCTTGGTTACGGTGGCGTAGGTCACTTGAGGAGGTGAAGTATGTGCTGACGTGCCAGACGATTCGAAGAGAAACAACAGTGCCGCCATCGGGTCGTACACCGCCCTGGGGGACAGCTTCACCGAAGGTGTGGGCGATCCGGGTCCCGACGGGACGTTCATCGGCTGGGCCGACCGGCTGGCGGTCCTCCTGTCCGACCGCCGCCCGGAGCACGACTTCCGGTACGCGAACCTCGCGGTGCGCGGCCGCCTACTCGACCAGATCGTCGAGGAGCAGGTGCCGCGGGCCGTGGAGCTCGCGCCCGACCTCGTGACCTTCTGCGCGGGCGGCAACGACATCCTCCGCCCCGGCAGCGACCCGGACGACGTCGCGGAGCGCTACGAGGCGGCGGTCGCCCGCCTCACCGCGTCCGTCGGCACCGTCGTGCTGTGCACCGGTTTCGACACCCGCGGCATCCCCGTCCTGCGCCATCTGCGCGGCAAGATCGCCACCTACACGGCCCATGTGCGCGCCATCGCCGACCGGTACGACTCCCCGGTGCTGGACCTGTGGTCGCTCCGTTCCGTCCAGGACCGCCGGGCCTGGGACTCCGACCGCCTCCACCTGTCGCCCGAGGGACACACCAGGGTCGCGCTGCGCGCCGCGCAGGTGCTGGGCCTCGAGGTGCCCGCCGACCCCGACCAGGCGTGGCCGCCGGAGCCGTTCCGCGCGCCCGCCGAGATCCGGCGGGACAACATCCAGTGGGCGCGCGAGTACCTCGTGCCCTGGATCGGCCGGCGGCTGCGCGGGGAGTCCTCCGGCGACAACGTGGAGCCCAAGCGCCCGGACCTGCTGCCGCTGTAGCCGGCGGGCCCGGGGCGCACCGCGCGCGGCGTCAGAAGGGCGAGGCCCCGGAGGCGAGTTCGGCCCACACGACACGGCCGCCACCGTCGTCGGTGGGCCGGACGCCCCATGCCTGCGAGAGCGCGCCCACCAGCAGCAGCCCGCGGCCGCCCTCCTCGTCGACGCCCGCCGCCCGCGGCCGGGGCGCAGTCGGCGCGTGCCCCTGATCGCTGACTTCCAGACGCAGCCGGGTGCCGTCGTAGCGCAGCCCGCAGGTGATGAACTCACTGCCGGTGTGCATGACGGCGTTGGTGAAGAGCTCGGAGACGATCATCTCGGCGTCGTCGCGGAGTCCCTCGTCCGCGTCCCACTCCCGCAACCGTGCCCGCACGCGGTGGCGTGCGTCGGCGACCGAGGACCCGTGAGCGGGCAAACGGAAGAGGTCCTGGCAGCGAAGGGCGTCGAGGTCGCCACGGCGCTCTAACCGCAGAGCGTCTGGTGAGGAGGCCACGTCGCTAACTATGCGGTCCCGTTCTCACTGTTGGCAAGATGCGATCTGTAATTTACAGAACGGCCGATGCGCACTGTCGGTTTTCGTTGACGGCATGACACACTGCTTGTGGCAGAGGGGAGTTGGGGAAGTGGTCGTGACGGACGCGCGGTCAGCCGGTGCCCCCACCGTCCTCCGTGTGGTGCTCGGAAAACGGCTCCAGGACCTGCGTGAGAAGGCCGGACTCTCCTTCGAGGACGCGGGCCGGGCGCTCGACGTCACCCACGCCACCGTCCGCCGCATGGAGAAGGCCGAGGTCGGCCTGAAGATCCCCTACGTCGAGAAGCTCCTGCGCACCTACGGGGTCGGCGACCCGGAAGAGGTCGAGGGGTTCCTGGCGCTCGCCCGCGAGGCCAACCAGCCGGGCTGGTGGCACCGCTACCGCGACGTCCTGCCCGACTGGTTCAGCGCCTTCGTGAGCCTGGAGGGCGAGGCCGGCGTCATCCGCGCCTACGAGCCGCACTACGTCCCCGGACTGCTGCAGACCGAGGACTACGCGCGCGAGGTGCTGCGGGCGGGGAACCCGGGCGCCGGCGACGCGGAGATCGAACGCGGGGTCGCGCTGCGCATGGAGCGCCAGGCCCTGCTCACCCGTGAGGACGCGCCGCTGGTCTGGATCGTCATCGACGAGACGGTGCTGCGAAGACCCATCGGCCGTCCGGCGGTCATGCGCGCCCAGATCGCCAAGCTGATCGACTCCTGCGCGCTGCCCAACGTACGGCTCCAGATCATGCCGTTCACGGCCGGACCGCACCCCGCCATGTACGGCCCGTTCCACATCTTCCGGTTCCAGACGCACGAGCTCCCGGACGTCGTCTACTCGGAAAGCCTGGTCGGGGGCGTCTACTTCGACGACCGCGACGACGTCTCGGCGTTCCTGGAGGCACTGGACCGGATGTGCGCACAGGCCGCGCCCACCCAGAGCACCGAGCGGATCCTCGTCGGCATCCAGAGGGAGACGTGACCATGGAGCGGACCCACGACGGCGACGAGATGACCGCACCGACCTCGACCCGCAAGGGTCACCGGAATCCGAACGGAGCAGGGCGTTGACCGACAAGGGCTTCCCCGCGGAGGAGATCGACACCAGCCGGCCGCACCCGGCCCGGATGTACGACTACTACCTCGGCGGCAAGGACAACTACGAGGCCGACCGCGAGGCGGCCGAGATGGTGATCCGCATGACCCCCGACGCGCGCCCCAGCGCCCGCGCCAACCGGGACTTCATGCAGCGCGCGGTCCGCTACGCGGCGGGGCAGGGCGTCCGGCAGTTCGTCGACATCGGCACCGGCATCCCCACCTCGCCCAACACCCACGAGGTCGCCCGCTCCGTCGTCCCCGAGGCCCGGGTCGCCTACGTCGACAACGACCCCATCGTGGCCGCCCACGCCGGCGCGCGGCTCACCAACACCGGCAACGCCGGCTTCTTCCTCGGCGACGTCCGTGAGCCCGAGACCATCCTGGAGCACGCCACCATCCGGGAGCTGATCGACTTCGACGAGCCCGTCGCCCTGATGCTCGTCGCGCTGCTGCACTTCGTCCGCGACGACGAGGACCCGGCCGGGATCGTGCGCACCCTGACCAAGAACCTCCCGTCCGGCAGCTTCCTGATCCTCAGCCACGGCACGACCGACTTCCACCGCGACGTCGACGCCGACGCCGGTGAGGCGTACAAGAACGCCACCTCCACCCTCAACCTGCGCAGCAAGCCGCAGATCGAGCCCTTCTTCGAGGGGTTCTCCCTGGTCGAGCCGGGCCTGGTGCAGGTGCCGCGGTGGCGCCCGGACTCCCCGTCCGCGCAGGAGGGCGAGCACGCCCGTGCCGCCTTCTGGGGAGGGGTCGGCCGCAAGGGCTGACGCGGGGGCGTCGGCCGCCCGCTAAGGGAGCGGGAGCGGCAGGAGCGGGAGCGGTGTCCGCCCCGGCGGCGGCGCGGCGGGGATCCGCTCCAGGACCCCGCCCGCGAACACGTCGTACAACGGCAGCGTCTCCAGGTGGACGTAGCCGATGTGGCAGTCGCAGACGGCCAGCGGGCACGCGCGCGGGCGCAGCGCCGCGCGGTAGGAGCCGTCGTAGAGGTTGCCCAGTTCCTCGGGGACGAAGTGGCAGCGGCGCACCGTGCCCTCGCCGTCCACCGAGATGACCGACTCGCCCGTGCGGCACGGCAGGCCCGCGCTGCGGTGCGGATGCCGGCTGTACGGGAAGAGCGGGTCCAGCGCGGTCCACCGCGCCGCCTCGGCGTCGGTGTAGGTGTGGCCCTCCGCGGCGTTGACCCACAGGTAGACGTGGTCCGGGAGGTCGGCCCGCAGCCGGCCGGCCAGTCCCAGGTGCTCCGGCAGCCCGACGACGCCCACGCTGTGGCGGACGCCGCGGTCCGCCAGCTCGCGGCACCTGGCCAGGAAACGGTCGTAGGGCGTCTGGCCGGGGTGGAAGGTGCACCACAGGGCCAGCGTGTCCAGGTCGGCCTCGTCCAGCCACTGCGTGCGGCAGCTCAGATTGGTCTGGATCGCCACCCGGCGCACGTGCGGAAGCCGGCTCAGCTCCGCCAGCGTCCGCCGGTACCAGGAGCGCACCAGTCCCTCGCCCCACGGGGTGAACAGCAGGGAGAGCCGGTCGTCGGTCTGCCCGGCCGCCCAGCCCGCGAAGCGCTCCAGCGCGACGCGGTCGGCGGTCAGCTGGGCGCGGCTGTCACGGCGCTTGGCGAAGGGGCAGTACGGGCAGTCGTAGTCGCACGAGGCCAGCGGGCCGCGGTAGAGGATCGTCAGGTCCATGGCGGGGGCGCTCACTTGGGCTCGTAGGCGGCCATGCGCCGGTGGACGGCGGCGGAGAACAGCTCGGGTCCGGCCGCGTCGGAGTGGGCGAGCCCCTCGGGCGACAGCCGCAGCACCTCCGGCCCCGCGGCGGCGTCGAGCCAGCCCCGGTCGGCGAAGCGCTGCAGCTCCCCGGCGAAATCCTCCCCGGGAGCCGTGCCGAACCGGGTCCGGTACTCCGCGACGGGCAGGCCCTCGGCCTGCAGCAGGGACTGCAGCAGATGACGGCGGCGGGCCTCCTCGGCGTCCATCGCCCAGCCGAAGTCGGCGTGGGCGAACTCCTGCGTGGTGCGCGCCGTGTACTCGTCGATGATGCCGCGGATGTGGTGCATGTCGACGGCGTAGTCGAAGGAGTAGTGCAGCGAGGAGGTGTACGAGCGGGCGCCGCAGCCCAGGCCCACCATGCCGTCGGTCTGGCAGGCGTAGTCCCCGCCGCCCGTGGTGGGCGCGCCCGCACGGCGGAACATGCGCATCGACACCTGCTCGTAGCCGTGCGCCAGCAGATGGTCGCGGCCGTGCCGGTACAGCCGCAGCCGCTGCTCGTCCCACGCCGCTTCGCCCCGCGCGGCGTCGGCCGCGTGGCGGCCGAGGCCGGTGAGCGGGCGGACGTACAGGGGGTACAGGTACAGCTCCTCGGGCCGCCAGGCGAGCGCCGCGTCGAGGGACTGCGTCCAGGAACCCTCGGTCTGGCCGTCGATGCCATAGATCAGGTCGATGTTGAGGACGGGGATGCCCGCTTCCCGGATCCTGCCCAGCGCCGCCTCGACGTCGGCCCGGCGCTGGGGACGGACGGCGGCGCGCGCCTCGGCGTCGACGAAGCTCTGCACCCCCAGGCTCAGCCGGGTCGTGCCGCGCTCCGCCAGCACCGACAGCCGGTCGGCGGTCGCGGTGGCCGGCGAGGCCTCCACGGAGAGCGGTATCGCCCGCAGGTCGGCCCCCAGGCCACGTTCGGCGAGATCGCAGAGCCGCTCCAGCTCGGCAGCCTCCAGGTACGTGGGGGTGCCGCCGCCGAAGGCGGCGTTGGCGAACCGCGCGCCCTCGCCCAGCGCCTCCCGCACCGCCGTGGCCTGGCGCTCCAGCGCGTCCAGGTAGGCGGTCGCCAGGCCGTCGGGCGCCCCGATCCTGGTGAAGAGGTTGCAGAAGCCGCAGCGGACCTCGCAGAACGGGATGTGGAAGTAGAGGGACAGCGCGTCCTTCGGCTCGTCCGCCCACAGGTCGCGCAGCCGGGCGTGCTCGCGGGGCAGCGCGCGGTAGGCCGTCTTGTGCGGGTACGCGTACACGTAGTGCCGGTACGGGCGCACGGCGGCCGTGGCCGGGGGCGTGGCGGAGAGCGTCACGTCGGTGAGGGTCATCGGGCGGCCCCGTCGAGGAGGAAGTGGGCGTAGGGCACCGTCCACACGACCTCGTGGCCGATGCGGTGGCCGGTGTGGCCGTCCTCGCCGTACGCCGTGCCGTGGTCGGAGCATACGACGGCCAGGCACGGACGGCGGCTGGAGGCGGCGGCGAAGAGCCTGCCGATGTGGCGGTCGACGTACTCCAGGGCGGCGGCGTGGGTGGCGCGCGAGTCGCCCGCCTCCCGGGTGGCACCCGGCAGGTGGAACCAGTTGGGCTGGTGCAGCGCCGACACGTTCACGAACAGGAAGAGCCGCTGCTGCGGCGGCAGGGCGGCGACGACCTCCTCGGCGCGGGCCACCTGGGCCTCGAAGGAGGTCGGGGAGGGCACCCCGAACTCCGGCTCCCAGTGGCTCTCCTGGAAGAGCCCGGGCAGCACCGAGCCCAGCGGCGCCTGCTTGTTGAAGAAACCGACGCCGCCGATGCACACCGTGCGGTAGCCGGCCCCGGCCAGGCCCGACACCAGGTCGGGGGTGTCGTACACGAAGGTGCCGTCCGCGGTGCTCTCACTGCCGGCGAAGCGCGCCGCGAACAGCCGCGGGTGGGGACCGGGCGTGGTGGGTGTGGGCAGGAAGCCCGCGAAGATCGCCTGGTGGGAGGCGTAGGTGAAGCTGCCGGGCGCGTGCCGGCGCTCCCACCGGCCACCGGGCAGATGGCGGGCCAGGTGGGGGATGCGGCCGGCCGCGGCGAGCTCCTCGGCCACGTCGTGGCGGAGGGTGTCCAGGGTGACCAGCAGGATGTCGTGGCTGCCCACGATCTGGTTCATGTCAAGCGGTGGCGTCATGGTGGTGCTCCTCGCGTCGCGCGCCGTGCATCGCGGCCGGTACGGCGGCGACCTGGGCGGCGTAGGTGTCCAGGCCCTCGGCGCCGCTGCCGGGGAGGCCGGTGAGCCGGGGCAGCAGATCCCCGAAGGCGTTGACCTCGCCGACGGCGAAGCGGCGCCAGCCGGTCGCGGGCAGGACGTCCACGCCCACGCAGAGCGTGCCGGGGAAACACGCGGCCGCCCGTTCGGCGGTCGTCAGCACGTCCCCGAAGTCGCCGCCCGCGGCGCGGATCGCCGCGCGGGCCGTGTCCAGGTCGCCGCGGGCGCCGCCGAGGTGCAGGTTCGTCATGGGGTGCGGGCTGGTGCGGACGACGGCGTGCGTGGCGCGGCCCGCGACCACCACCACCCGCAGGTCGGCCGCCCGCCCGTGCTGGGACGCCTTGGGCAGCCAGCGCTCGACGTGCAGCCCGTCCGGGGCCAGCGCGTCCACGAGGGCGGCGACCTCCTGCTCCGTGCGGTACTCGCGGACCCGCAGCGAGTTGAACAGGCGTCCGTCGGCGGTGGTCTCCACCGAGGTCGTGGCCTTGACCCGGCCGGGGCCCGCCATCGCCAGCGCCACCACCCCGGAGGCGGAGGAGCCGTGCGCGGGCTTGAGGAACGCCCGGGAGATCCGGGCGGACCGCAGGCGCTCCCTGAGCTCGGCCCAGCCGCGCACCGGCGGCCCGTCGGGAGCGGGCGGCACCGGGACGCCCGCGGAGGTCAGCCGGGCGTGGCAGCGCCGCTTGTCGAACAGCACGGCGACCTCCCCGGCGTCCGCCGACGGCACCGCGCCGGCCCGGCGGGCCGCCTCCGTCACCTCGTGCACGGCGGCGGTGAAGCGGCGGTACCACAACGCGGTGCCCTCGACCCTGGCCGGGTCGTCGGCGCCCCGCAGCAGGCGGTCGACCTCCGCGTCCTCGCCGGGCGAGTCGACGCGCACGAACTCACCGGGCGCGAAGGCGTACCGGCCGCGCAGCACGTCGCGCCACGCCAGCACACGGGGCGCGGGATGGCCCGCGGCACGCACCGCGTCGGCGAAGAGGGTCGTCCTGCGGTTGCCGGGGTTGCCGACGACGGCGATGCGGAGCGCACCGCCGGTACCGCTACTCGGAGACGGCGACATAGCGCCACTCCTCGTTCCGCCAGTGATGCGGCTCGCGGTGCTCCGACAGGTCGACCTCGGTGCCCGCGGAGCCCACGACGGCGCGCAGCCGCTCGGCCACGGCTTCGCTCAGGTAGTGGTGGTGCAGGTCGAGCCGCTTGAGGTGGGTGAGCGGCTGGCCGCCCAGCAGTGCCTCGGCGCCGGTGTCGGTGAGGGTGCCCATGGACAGGCTCAGCGTCTCCAGCTGCGCGACGACGGGAGCGGAGGCCACGGCCGCCGCGATCTCGTCCTGCAACTCGCTGTCCTGCAGGCCGAGGTGGCGCAGCGCGGGGAAGCGGCCGCCGGCCAGGACCGGCGCGAGGTCGGCGACCGTGGAGTCCCCTCCGTACTGCTCCACGCCGAGCCACAGCTCCAGCCGCTCCAGCGCGGGCAGCTCGCAGGCGCCGACCGCCCGCACCACCGTGCCGGGGAGCCCGCCGGACTCCAGGCGCAGCACGCGCAGCGCCTCGTGACGGACGGGACGCAGCGACAGCGGCTCCTCGCCCAGCCCCTGCGAGTCGCCGCCACGGACACCGAACTCCTCCAGCAGCGGGAAGCGTTCGAGGACGGGCGTGACGTCGGTCAGCTGCAGCCAGGAGACCTCGCACTCCTCGCCGGTCACGTCGGCGAGGAACAGGGCGCGCAGCGCGGGGAAACGCTCCGCGTCCGCGAGCACCAGTTCCAGCGCGGGACGCAGTTCGGAGTACTCGTCGTCCCACCAGGGGCCGAGGACCAGCGCGCGCACCCGCGTGGTGTCGACCGCCGCGGTGAAGTGGCCCCACAGCTCGGGGAAGGGGATCTCGCCGGCCTCGAAGCAGTCCAGCCGCCAGGCCACGGCGTCGGGGCCGGGCAGCTCGGCCGTGCCGGCCTCGGGCAGCGTGTGCACGCGCAGCCCGTGGAAGGTCTCCAGGTGACGTGTGACGGTCATGACGGCCTCACTCCGCGACGGCGGTGTAGCGGTGGACCTCGCCGTCCCACTCGTCCTCGTCGCCGGGTTCGGAGAGGTCGACCTCGACGCCCGAGGGCTCGAGGGCGGCCCGCACGCGCTCGGCGACCGGCTCGGTGACGAAGTTGTGGTGCAGGTCCAGCCAGTTGAGGTGGGTCAGCGGCTGGCCGGCGAGCAGGGCGGTCACACCGTCGTCGGTGAGCACGCCCAGGGACAGGTCGAGCGAGGAGAGCTGGGCCACGACGGGGGCAGCGGCGACGGCGGCGGCGATCTCGTCCTGGATCTCGCTGTTGCGCAGGCCGAGATGGCGCAGCGCGGGGAAGCGGCCGCCGGCCAGGACCGGCGCGAGGTCGGCGACCGTGGCGTCGCCGCCGTACTCCTCCACGCCCAGCCACAGCTCCAGGTGCTCCAGCGCCGGGAGTTCGCTCGCGGCGACACCGCGGACCACCTCACCGGGCAGGCCGCCCGCCTCGAAACGGAGCGTGCGCAGCCGCTGGTGGTGGGTCGCAGGGAAGCGCAGTCCGGTGCCGCCGCGGACGCCGAACTCCTCCAGCCGCGGATAGGCCTCGAGCACCGGCGTCACGTCGGACTGCTCGATCCAGGAGATCTCGGCCTCCTCCATCTCCAGGTCGCCGAGGAACACGGCCTCCAGCGCGGTCAGCCGTTCGCGCGCGTCCACGAGCAGCCGCACGAGGACACCGGAGTCGTTGTCGTACGGCTCGCCCCACTGGCCCAGGACGAGGGCCCGCACGCCCGCGGGCTCGACCGTCTCCAGGAAGCGGTCCCACAACTGCGCGAAGGTCTCCTTCGCGTCGTCCTCCCAGGGGTTGACGGCCAGCCGCCACGCCACCGCGCCCGCCGCCGGGAGCTCCTGCCGCGCGCCGGGCGCGGGGAAGTCGAAGGCCGGCAGGCCGTTCAGTTCCTGCAGATGTTCGACGTGGGACATCGGTGGTCTCCCGAGGTGGACGGACGCGGTGCCTTGACGTGGTGGTGCCTTGACGTGGAGGTGCTTCGAGGCGGTGGTGCCTCGCTCGCGAAGAGTTCTACCAAGCCGCTCCGACAGTGCCTGCCGCGGGCTGTGCACAAGCCGTCGGGGGCGTTGTCACACCCCGCGCGTAGCGTCGTGGACATCGGGTCGGCGGGTGCCGACGGCGGAGGGAGACACGCATGTACCGGCAGGGGGACGTCCTGATCGTGCCCGTCGCGGAAGCGGCCGTGCCGCCGGGCACGGACCGGATGCCGCGGCAGGCGAGGGACGCGCGGGGCAGGCTCGTGCTGGCCCTCGGCGAGGTGACCGGGCACGCCCACGCGGTGGTCGGGCCGGGGACGCTGGTGCGCGAGACCGGGCCGTTCGGGGCGGCGTACCTCCATCTCCCGGACGGCGGGCGGGTGGTCCACGAGGAGCACGCCGCGATACCGCTGCCGAAGGGGTGGTACCGGGTGGTGCGGCAGCGCGAGTACGTGCCCGGCGCGGTCCGCGTCGTGGCGGACTGACCAGGACGGGGGAGCGGAGCGATGACGACGGTGGCGAGCGCGGTGACGAGCGCGGTGACGGGTTCGGGCACGGGTACGGCGACGGAGCCGGCGGTGGACACGACGGCGCTGTGGCGCGAGGTCGTCGCGGCGACCGGACCCGCGGACCGGGCGGCGGCGGAGGAGGGGGTGCGCCTGGCCTACCGGCTGGCCGGGCTGCCCGAGCCGGAACGGATCGTGTGGGCGGCCTCGCCCCTGGAGGCGGTGGTCCTGGCCGTGCGCCTGACGGCGGACGGCACGGCGGGCGGCAGCGTCCGCGACGCCGTGCGGACACGGCCGTGGGCGGCCGCGCGGGAGCGGGTCGCCGACCGGCTCGGACCGGCCGGGTGGGCGGACCACTGGGCCGTCACGGGCGCGCAGTTGTGGGACACGACGGTGCTGCTGACCGAGCGGATACGGACCGCCGTGGTGGACGCCGGACCGAGGGTGCCCGGCGGCGGGCAGGCCGTGCGGCTCGCGTTGCTCGACGCCGTGCTCGGGCAGCACGACGCGGCGTGGCTGGCCGCCTTCGACGGGCAGGAGGGCACGCGGGAGCTGGCCGGGATCGCTGCGGTCGCCCGGAACGCCGGCTGGTGGTGGCCGTACGAGCGGACGGCGGTCGTCGCCGAACGCCCCCTGGAGCTGCACCGGGACGAGGCGGGCCGGCTGGACCGCGGCGACGGCCCCGCGCTGGCCTACGCGGACGGCTTCGCGCTGCACGCCTGGCGGGGCATGCCGGTCCCCGCCGAGTTCCTCGACGGGCTCGCCGGGCTGACCCCGCGCCGCATACGCGAGGAGGAGAACGCCGAGCTGCGCCGGGTGATGCTGGAGCACTACGGCTACGAGCGCTACCTGGAGGAGTCCGGGGCCGAGCCCGTGCAGCGGGACGCCGCCGGCGTGCTGTGGCGGATCGAGCTGGAGGGGGACGAGCCGCTGGTGATGGTCGAGGTCGTCAACTCCACGCCGGAGCCGGACGGCACCCACCGCACCTACTGGCTGCGGGTGCCGCCGCGGACCCGGACCGCCCGCGAGGGCGTCGCCTGGACCTTCGGACTGGAGGAGGCCGACTACGTGCCGGAGAGGGAGACCTGAGCGGACTCCAGCGTCGCGGCGTCGATGAGGGCGAGGTTGCCGCCAGCGGTGCAGGTGTGGGCACCAGCCGTCGCGCCGAGGCGGGCGCAGGACTCGAAGTCCAGTCCGCGCATGCGCCCGTGGAGGAAGCCGCAGAGGAAGGCGTCGCCCGCCCCGTTGGAGTCCACCACCGGGCCGGGCGGGGTGACGGCCGGGATGTGCCGGGGCGTGCTGCCCCCGTCGCGCGCGAGCAGGTAGGCGCCGCCCGCGCCCGCGGTGGCGATCACGGCCTGGGCGCGGCCGTCGCGCAGGATCGCGCGCATGATGTCCGCGATGCGCTCGCCCGCTCCTGCCGCGCTGAGGAAGACCAGGTCGGAGCGGCGGGCGAACTCCCGCTGGTGCTCGGCCAGTCCGTCCCAGTCGTGCAGGTCGGTCGAGACGGGCAGGCCGAGTTCCTCGATGTCGTCGTAGAGGAAGCGCGTGAAGTGCGAGATCGACAGGTGCACGTGCCGGGCCCGGCGCAGGTGCGGCAGGTAGAACTCGCGCGGCATCCGCAGGTGCTCCGGGTCGCGTCCGTCGTAGAAGGACATCCGGCGGCCCGTGGCGTCCACGAGGTTGACGGCCCGCCGGGTCCCGGCGGGGGAGATCAGCGGCTCGAAGTCGACGTCGCCCTTGGCCAGGCGCTCCCTGAGCAGGGTGCCGATCCAGTCGTCGCCGACGAAGTCGAGGAACTTCACGGTCATGCCGAGCGCGCGGCAGCCCAGCGCCACGTTGCCGCCGGTCTGGCCGGGCCACTCCCGGACCGGCTCCACCCCGAGGGAGTCCACGAGCGGTACGGGCAGGCTGTCCACCCGCACGACGGTGTCCACCCCGGAACCGCCCACGACGAGCACGTCGTACGGCGACTCTTCCGTGGTCATGTGCACCTCCAGTCACCACCCCGGCGCCATGTTACGGCCGTCCGGTGTCCCCCGGTGTCCGGTCACTGATGTGCTCGGCCGCCCAGGCGCCCCATTCCTGCTGCATCCTGCTGAAGCGCAGCCCCCACTCCAGGGTCAGCCGCCCGTAGAAGGCGAGGTCGCCGCGGGCGTCACGGCGCTGAGCCGGTGACCAGTTCCGTCCACGCCGCGCGGACGGTGTCGAGCCCGAAGGACGCGCGTAGCCAGTCGCGGGCCTGCTCGCCCGCCTCCTGCCAGCCGTCGGCCGCGAGCGCCGCGATCGCGTCCGCCATGGCCGAGGGGGAGTCGTGGATCCAGCGGCGTTCGTAGATCGCGTCGGCGCCCGGCCAGGGCAGCAGGGCGGGCACCGCGCCGGAGGCCATGCCCTCGGCGGGCGCGAGGTGGAAGCTCTCGTCGTCGCTGGTGGAGAGCACGAAGCCGACGCGCCGCAGCCAGCTCGCCACGTCGGGGCCGAAGTCGTCGAAGACCACGGCGTCCTCCAGCGGACCGGACTGCACACGGCGCAGCACGGCGTCGTAGTGCGCCCGCTCCTCGGGCTTGTTCCAGATCCACCAGTAGTCCCAGGGCATCTTGGACTTCACCGACAGCCGCCACCGCGGGTCCCTGGCCCGCAGCGCCTCGAGCACGTCCAGGCCCAGGTCGAGCCGCTTGCGCGAGGGCGCGATGCCGATCATGCCGAGGCGGTAGCGGGCGTCGGGGACCTTGGGGCGGTCCAGCTGCCGGTCGTCGACCCAGTTGGGGACGGTGACGAGCTTCTCCTGCGGCCAGCCGGTGCGTTCCCGCGTGAGCCGGTTGTAGTGCGGGCTGACGCACACGACGCGGTCGACGGCGTCGATGTCGACCTGCGCGGGGTAACCGGCGTACAGCTCGAAGCGGTGGAGGCGTACCAGCAGGCGGGAGCCGCGGCGCTTGTGGCGGCTGTACCAGACGGCCGCCGGTCCGCACCACTCCACGACCACGACGTCGGCCCAGGCGGCGAGTTCGCGGCCGGCGGCCGCGTCGTGCCGGGCCAGTGCCTCCCAGGCGTCGACCCGCACCTCGACCCCGGGCAGGGCCTGGAGGTGGTCCAGCAGACGGGTGAAGAACTTCAGGTCGTGCCCGGCGACGACGACCCGCAGCGGTCGGCCGCGTCCGGCGAGCGCGACCGGCGCCGCCGGCAGCGCCCGTTCGACCAGGCCGCGCAGCCGTTCGGCGGCCCGGTCCAGTGAGAAGTGCGCGGCGGCCTCGCGGCAGCGCCGGGCGGCCGTGCGGTAGGCCTCGGGGGAACGGGCGGCGATGGCGACCGCCTCCGCCGCGTCGTCGAGGGTGCCGCGACCGGGGACGAACAGCGGGTAGTCGGCGCCGAGCAGCGCCTCGTGCGCGGGCGTGCGGTTGAGCACGACGGGCAGCCCGAGCGTCCCGAACTCCAGCACCTTCGTGGACAGTTCCAGGCTCGCGTCCAGTTCCGGATGACGCCAGCCCAGCCCCAGGTCGCATCCCGCGGCGATCCGCATGGCCTCCTGGCGGGGGGTGCCGCCGTGGTGCACCACGCCGGTGGCGCTCCGCAGCGCACGCTCCATGGCCGCGTGGAAGCCGGGGTGCCGCGGGTCGTCGTGGACCTTGTCGCCGACGGTGTGCAGCTCGGCCCGGATCCCGCGGGTGGCCAGCGCGGCCGGCAGTTCCGTCATCTCCAGGGTGTTCCAGCGCGGTGCGAACTTGCCCGTGTACACCAGGCGGACGGGGTCGCGCGCCGCGTCGTGCCCCGGCACCGCGAAGTCCGGGACGGGCACGCTCGGCGGGTACAGCACGCACTTGCCGCACGCGGCCGGCACCCAGGCCTCGATGAAGCAGCGCAACTCCTCGGTCTGGCACAGCAGGTAGCGGGAGGCGTCGGCGATCCGGGTCAGCTGGTCGACCGCCTCGTCCGACATCTGCGCCGCCGACTGCGGGATGTCGGTGAGGTAGGCCCAGATCCGGCCGTCGAAGGCGCCGTCGGCGACGACCTGCGCCACCAGCCGGCGACCGCGCAGCACCAGCAGGTCGCACGGCTCCCGTTCGTCCTGCTCGCGCAGCACCCGCGAGGCCTGGACGGGGGACAAGGCGTGCCCGGTCGGTACGACGGACACCCCCGGCAGCTGCGCCAGCGGATCGACCAGCCGTCCGGTGCGCACCGGAGCCTTCAGCACCAGCCGGGTCCCGCAGCCGGCCCGCGCCAGAGCCTGCACCGTCGACTGGGCCCACACCGCGGAACCGTCGATGAGGTTGAGGTCCACGTCCCCGTAGACCATCGCCCTGACCGTGCGCGTGCCCGTCATCGGACCTCCTCCGGGCGGATCGTGAACAGCCGTGCCGCCCCGGGGGACGGCCAGAGCGTCCTGCGCAGCAGGGCCGGGCGGAAGCCGTTGACGTGCGGAACGAAGCCCGGGGCGTCCGCGCTGAAGCCCACCGCGTCGGCCCCGGAGCACTCCTGGGCGCACATCAGGTCCAGCAGGTGGACCGCCGGCCGTTCCTCGGCGAGGTCCGACCAGTCCGCGACCCAGGGTGCGCCCGGCCCGTCCGCCGTGGCCCGTACGGTGACCCCGCCCGCGGTGAGTTCCGCGTAGGCCGCCCCGGGAACGGGCACCAGCACCTCGGCGGGGCGGAGCCGCTGCGCCAGCACCTGCGCGACCAGGCGTGACACCTCGGAGCCGTCACGCGGGTCGGCCACCACGGCCACCCGCCGGGCGTCCAGCGGGTCCGCCGCCCCGGCGATCCGGGCGAGCTCCGACAGCCGGACCCGGGTGGCCCGGGAGGTGAAGATCTCCCGCAGGTCGCCGCGGTCCACCGACGCCGGGTCCAGCCGGGCCGGCTGCACCCCGGTGTCCCCGTCGAGCACGGCGTCCCAGGGGAACGGGGCCAGCCCCGGCGCGGCGGAGGCGGGGGCGTCCCGCCACAGCACGGCGGTACGGCCGAGCGCGTGGACGGTGGCGAGGAGTTCGGCCAGCCGCCGGTCCAGGTCGGGGGCGGTGCCCGTGCCGGTGTGCGCCCACGGCCCGGCAAGGCAGGCGCTGAGCTGTACGACGAGCACGTCCGGGTCGGTGCGTTCGGCGACCTGCCGTGCGTCGTGCGGCAGCACGCGGTTGACGACGGCGTCGTGGGCGAAGTCGGCGGCGGTCGTGGCGTCCAGGACGCCGGCGATCACCAGCCGGTCGCGGGGGCCGGCCGTGAACGCCCGGTGGGCCAGGTGCAGGTGTCCGTCGGCCGCCGGACCGCCCCCGTCCGGTGCCGGGGAGGCCGCGGCCGGCGCGCCCGGCCGGGCTGCCGCGGGGCGACCGCCCTTGCCGCGGCCGCGCCACATCCCGTACAGCTCGCGCGGCAGCCGCGTCGAGCCGCGCAAGGGGGAGCGCGCGGCCGAGACCAGCGCCTGGCCGACCCGCAGCGAGGTCGAGCCCTGCAGCATGGCGACCCGGGTCTCCAGCACCCCGATCCGCTCCCTGGCGCGTCGCAGCTCGGCCGCGAGCCGGTCGCGTTCGTGCGTCACGGCCGCCGTCCGCTCGCCGTCCGTGCCGTCCTGCAGTGCCTCCAGCGCGCGACGGTCCTCCTCGTGCCGCCGCTCCAGCTCCAGCACCCGCGCCCGCCCGGCACGCGAGACGAACTCCGCCAGCACGTACTCGCCGGCCACCCGCAGCGCGGTGGTCTCCCGGCCGGGCACGGGCCGCCCGGCCGGGTCCAGGAGCGGGAGCAGCGCCTCGGTGCAGGTGAACACCGCGCCGCCGTGCAGGTGCAGGTAGTCAAGGCCGGCCGCCCGCAGCACCTGGCAGCGGTGCGCCACCAGGGCGTCGAGCAGCCGGTGGTACGGCAGTTCGGCACCGGCGTGGCCGAACACGATCAGGCCCTTGCCGCCCGGGCGCATGCGCCGCAGCGCCGCGAGGCACGCGTCCTCGTCGCCGTGCCGGGCGGGGTCGGGGCCGAAACTGAGCAGGGCCAGCCGTCCCTCGCCGACCGGGTCCTGGTCACCGGGCGGGGAGGGGCACAGCCGGACGCCGCCCGGCAGGTGCAGGTACGGTTCGAGCGGGATGCCGCCGCCGGTCGCGTCGACGACCTCGGTCACCCCGTCCAGGTGCGGGTGGAGCAGATCGAGAAGGCGCATCAGGAGGTCCTCGTGAAGACGTGGAAACCGACCCTGTTCTCCCGGAAACCGTACGGCGTGAAGCCGCCGTACCGCAGTCCGAGCGGTTCGACGGCGGCGCGGTACTCGGCGGCAGGGCGGTGCAGGATGTAGTCGCCGCGCGCCACGCGCCCGGGCGCGTCCTCGTCGGTGACGACCAGCCGGCCGGTCAGCCGGACGAGGGAGGCGAGGTTGACCAGCGCGGCCCGCCAGGCGGTGTCGTCGAGCACGTGGAAGAGCACGTCCACGGCGAGCACCACGTCGTACAGCCACGGGCTGCGCCAGGCCGACAGCTCCGCCACCGCGTAGCGGGGGCCGCCGCCGAGCGCGCGGCCGTGGTCCACCGCCGAGGGACTGGCGTCGACCGCGTCGACGAGGTGGCCGCAGCGGGCCAGGGCCCGGGCGAAGTGGCCCTTGCCGCAGCCCGCGTCGAGTACGAGCAGCGGGTCGTTGGCCCGTTCGAAGTCGCCGGTGATGCGCAGTACCTCCGCGAAGCGCAGCGCGTAGAAGATCTCGTTGCCCGGCCGGTCGAGGCCGATGTGGCCGCCGGAGGCGAGGTCGTCGTGCTCGCGGTGGCGGCTGTCCCAGTACGCGAGGGGGTCGTCCAGGCGCGGCTCAGACATGGTGGTCCAGCCACTCGGTGATGACGCGGGCGATGCGGGGCCCCGAACGCCCGTCCCACAACGGGGGGCCTTCGGGGGCTCGGGCTTCGCCGTCCAGCGCCTTGAGCAGGGCCGGGACCAGCCCGTCGGGGGCCACGAGGCGGTTGGTGCCGTGGGTGACCGTCACGGGCCGCTCGGTGTTGGGCCGCAGCGTCAGGCAGGGCACGCCCAGGACGGTGGTCTCCTCCTGCACCCCGCCCGAGTCGGTGACCACCGCGGCGGCGCCCCGCAGCAGCCCCATGAACTCCAGGTAGCCGAGCGGCTCCAGGATCCGGATGCCGGGCGTGTCGCCGAGCCCCGCCGCCTCCAGCGCGGCCCGCCCGCGCGGGTGCAGCGGGACCGCCAGCTCCAGGTGCTCCGCCGCCCCGCGCAACGCCGCCACGGCGGCGGCCGCGGCGGCCGGGTCGTCGACGTTGGCGGGACGGTGCAGCGTCACGACGCCGTAGCGGCCGCGCAGCCCGTGGGCGGCGCGGGCGGCCTCCGGGTCGAAGCGCGGCAGGTGGGCCATCAGGGTGTCGATCATCGGGTTGCCGACGAAGTGCACCCGGGCGGTGTCCACGCCCTCGTCCCCCAGATGGCCCACCGCCTCCGGGCTGGTGACGAAGAGCAGGTCGGCGAGCTGGTCGGTCAGCCGCCGGTTGACCTCCTCCGGCATCGTCATGTCGAAGCTGCGCAGGCCCGCCTCGACGTGCGCCACGGGCAGCCCCAGCTTGGCGGCGACCAGGGCGGCGGCGAGCGTGGAGTTGACGTCCCCGTAGACCGTGACCAGGGCGGGCGCCCGGGCCGACAGCTCGTCCTCCAGGGCGGTCAGCAGGGCGGCGGTCTGCCGGGCGTGGCTGCCGGAGCCGACGCCGAGGTCCACGTCCGGCTCGGGCAGGCCGAGCTCCCGGAAGAAGACGTGCGACAGGCGTTCGTCGTAGTGCTGTCCGGTGTGCACCACCGACTGCGGCTGCCCGGCCTCGCGCAGCGCGGCGACGACCGGGGCGGCCTTGACGAAGTTGGGCCGGGCACCGACCACGTGGACTACCGAGCCGAGCACGGTGCCTCCCGTTCACTTGCCGTGCTTAGGGTGGGATTGTGCGTCGTCGTACTCTTCGTGCCTTGATTCTCGCCGCCTCCGTGGCGGTCCGTCATCTGCGGGACGACCCGGTGCGTGCGGCGTCCCTGGCCCTGCGGGTCGCCCCGGGGCCGGCCCGGCGACCCGCCCGGTGGGCGCTGGCCCGGCTGCCCGAGCGCGATCCGCACCGCGTGCGCGGCGGCGCCACCGCCTACGGGCCGCGGGGTGTGCCCGCCCCGGCCGGTGCGCCGGGGACGGCGGTGCCGGGGCGGGTGCTGCACCTGGTCACCAACTCCCTGCCGTACCGCAACGCCGGCTACACCGTCAGGACGCACGCCATCGCGCGCGCCCAGCGGGAGGCGGGCCTGGACCCGCAGGTCGTCACACGGCTGGGCTTCCCCGTGGCGCAGGGCGTCTGGGACGGACGGCCGGCGCAGGTCGTGGACGGGGTGCCGTACCACCGCCTGCTGCCGGTGCGGATGCCGGGGACGCCCGCGGCCGCCCTCGCCCGCAACGCCGAGCTCGCCGCCCGGCTCGTCGAACGGCTCCGCCCCGCGGTCCTGCACGCGGCCACCGATCACCCGAACGGCCGAGTGGCGCTCGCACTGCGCGAATCGTTCGGCCTGCCGGTCGTCTACGAGGTGCGCGGCTTCCTGGAGGAGACCTGGCTGACGCAGGGACCCGGGCGTGACCGTGACAGCGCGTCGTACCGGGAGCGGCGCGCCCTGGAGACGCACTGCATGAAGGCCGCCGACCTGGTGCTCACCCTCGGCGAGGCGATGAAGGCGGAGATCGTCTCCCGGGGGGTCCCCGAGGAACGGGTGCGGGTCGTGCCCAACGCCGTGGACGACGTCTTCCTCCAGCCGCTGCCCGACCCCGGTGACCTGCGCACCCGTCTCGGCATCGGCCCGGACGAGCTGGTCGTCGGCACGGTCTCCACGCTCACCCCCCACGAGGGCATCGGCACCCTGCTGCGCGCCGGGGCCGTGCTGCGCCGCCGGGGTGTGCCGCTGCGCCTGCTGATCGTGGGAGACGGCCCGCAGCGGCCCGCGCTGGAGCGGCAGGCGGCGGGGCTCGGCCTCGGCGGGAGCGCCCTGTTCACGGGCCGTGTGCCGTACGCCGAGGTGCGGGCCCACCATGCCGTGCTGGACGTCTTCGCGGTGCCCCGGACGGGAGAGCGGGTGTGCCATCTCGTGACCCCTCTCAAGCCGGTGGAGGCGATGGCGAGCGGTCTTCCCCTTGCAGCAAGTGATGTCACGGCGATGGGGGAGCTGGTCGAAGACCAGGTGAACGGACGGCTAATTCCGTCAGGAGACGTAAATGCCTGGGCAGATACGCTCGAAATATTGCTCTATAGTCCAAATCAACGGCGGATGATGGGCGACGCCGCCCGCGCACGAGTGGCCCGCGACCGTACGTGGGCCCACATCGCGGGGCGGACGCGCGACGCCTACCGCGGTCTGGGGGCCGTATAGCGCTCTGGATGGTGCGGCATGACGGTGGATCTCGCAGTCGTAGGCCTCGGGTACGTCGGGCTGCCCCTCGCCAGGGAAGCCGCGGCGGTGGGACTGAGCGTCGTGGGACACGACCTGGACCCCGCGGTCGTGGACGCCCTCAACTCCGGCCGCTCGCACGTGGACGACGTCCGCGACGACGACCTGCGGCGCATGCTGGCCTCCGGGTTCACCGCGACCACCGGCCAGGAGTGCCTGGGGGAGGCCCAGGCCATCGTCATCTGCGTCCCCACCCCGCTGTCCGAGGACGGCGGACCAGACCTGACCGCGGTCACCGGGGCCGCCGAGGCGGTCGCCGCGCGGCTGCGCCCCGGCGTCCTGGTCGTGCTGGAGTCGACGACCTACCCCGGCACGACCGACGAGGTCGTCCGGCCCCTCCTCGAGGCGGGCTCGGGGCTGCGCGCCGGGGCGGACTTCGCCCTCGCCTTCTCGCCCGAGCGGATCGACCCGGGCAACCGGACCCACGGCTTCCGCGACACCCCGAAGATCGTCGGCGGGCACACCCCCGGGTGCGCGGCGCGCGCCGTCGCGTTCTACGGCAAGCTCGTCGACACCGTCGTGCGGGCCAAGGGCACCCGCGAGGCCGAGATGGCCAAGCTGCTGGAGAACACCTACCGCCACGTCAACATCGCGCTCGTCAACGAGCTGGCCATACTCTGCCGCGAACTGGGCGTCGACATCTGGAACGTCATCGACTGCGCCGCCACCAAGCCCTTCGGCTTCCAGGCCTTCCGGCCCGGCGCGGGCGTGGGCGGCCACTGCATCCCGATCGACCCCAACTACCTTTCGTACAAGGTCCGTACGCTCGGCTACGAGTTCCGCTTCGTCGAACTCGCCCGGGAGATCAACCACCGGATGCCGGAGTACGTGGTGCGCCGGGCGCAGGACCTGCTCAACACGGCCGGGAAGGCGCTGCACGGCTCACGGGTGCTGCTGCTCGGCGTCACCTACAAGCCCGACATCGCCGACCGGCGCGAGAGCCCCGCCGTCCCCGTGGCGCGGCTGCTGCGCCGGCTCGGCACGGGGATCTCCTTCCACGACCCGTTCGTGGAGGCCTGGGAGGTCGACGGCGAGCCCGTCCCCCGGGCCGGCGACCTGGCCGCCGCTCTGCGCGATCACGACCTGACGGTCCTCCTGCAGGACCACAGCGCCTACGACCTGCAGGTGGTGGCGGACCGGGCCCGCCTGCTGTTCGACACGCGCGGACGGATCTTCCGGCCGGACGTCGAGGTGCTGTGATGCACGTACTGGTCGTCACCGTCGTGCACCACCCCGAGGACGCGCGCATCCTGCACCGTCAGATAGCCGCCCTCATAACCCACGGTCACACCGTCACCTACGCCGCGCCCTTCACCGCGCGGGCGACCCCGCCCCGCCCCGGGGTCGAGGGCGTCGACCTGCCCCGGGCCACCGGACGGGACCGGCGTGCGGCCGTCCGTGCGGCCCGGCGCCTGCTGGTGCGGCGCGGGCCCACCGTCGACGCCGTCCTGCTCCACGACCCCGAACTGCTGCTCGCCCTGCCGCGGGCGCTGCGGCACTGGCACCGCACCGGCGCCCGGCGGCCGGCCGTGGTGTGGGACGTGCACGAGGACACCGCGGCCGCCCTCACCATGAAGGGCTGGGTTCCGCGGCCACTGCGCCCGCCGCTGCGCCTCGTGGTCCGCGCGGCCGAACTCGCCGCCGAGCGGCATCTGCACCTGCTGCTCGCCGAGGACGCCTACCAGCGGCGCTTCCGCCGCGCGCACCCCGTGGTGCCCAACCTGGTCACCGTCCCCACGGACCCCCCGCCGGCGCCGGGCGACGACCGCGTGGTCTACCTCGGGCAGCTGTCCCGGGCCCGCGGCGCCGAGGAACTGGTCGCCATGGCACGGCTGCTGGCCCCGGACGTCCATGTCGAGCTCATCGGCGCCGCCGACGGGGACGTCCGCGGACTGCTCGCGGCGGCCGACCGCGACGGCGCGCTGCGCTGGCACGGTTTCCTGCCCAACGACGCGGCCCTGGGCCGGCTGCGCGGCGCCCTCGCCGGGGTGTCGCTGCTGCGCGACGAGGCGAACTACCGCCACTCGCGGCCCACCAAGGTCGTCGAGTACATGGCCTACGGCATCCCCGTCGTGAGCAC
The DNA here is from genome assembly GCF_040613835.1 of Streptomyces sp. NPDC006207. NCBI lineage: Bacteria > Bacillati > Actinomycetota > Actinomycetes > Kitasatosporales > Streptomycetaceae > Streptomyces > Streptomyces sp. NPDC006207. The sequence goes on from NZ_JBEXSX010000047.1 coordinate 27,009, forward strand.
CCCCAACCCTCTCGCCGCCGAGCTGGTCCGCGGGCACGACTGCGGCCTCCTCGTCCCCTTCGAGGACCCCGCGGCCGCCGCGGACGCGGTCCGACGGCTGCGCGACGACCCGGAACTGCGCCGCGCGATGGGCGCCCGCGGCCACGCCGCCGCCCGCGGCGCGCTGCACTGGCCCGACTGCGCGGCGCAGTTCGTCACGAGCCTGGAGGGCTGGGCGGTGGCGGCGGCCACCGCCGCCACGGCGCGCGCCTCGGCGGCGCGTCCGTCGTAGCGGGAGCCCCGGCCGGCCCGGGGGCCCGGTCGCGGACCGGTGCCGCGGTTTCGGCGGCAGGGTCGGGGGCCGCGGTTGCGACTCACCGCAGGGCTGTCGGAGGCCAACGTCGTCCGGACCTTGCTGCGGCGCGGGTGCGTGCGCCCGGTCGCGGGAGTGGGCGCGTGGTGGCGCCCTTCTGCCCTAGCCCTTCAGGGACCGGCCGACCGCGGCGCGGGTCGGCCTTGGCGACCGCGTCCCGCGGCGGCGGATCCGTCGTAGCGGGAGCCTCGGCCGGCGCGCGCCTCGGCCGCGTCCGTCGTAGCCGCGGGGGATCAGCTGACGTGGGGTCCGTCCCGGCGTACTCCGTCCAGTTCCAGGACGAAGTCGGCGCCGAGGGCCGAGGAGGGGGTCTGGGTGCCGTGCGGGAGCCGCGGCAGCCGGGTCACGATCCGCAGCACCGAATCGACGGTCAGCGCGTAGCCGTTGGGGGCCGACAGCGCCGCCTGGGCCTCACCGCCGTGCGCGTCGCGGGCGCGGGCCCACACCTGGGAACGGGTGCGCGCCCGCGCGCGCTCGCCGGGGCCCGTCAGGAGACGGTCGACCCCCGCGCGGGCCAGTCGCCGTACCGGGCCGACCCCGAGCACGCGTACCACCAGCGGGGCGCCCGGCAGCCAGGTGTACGTCGAGATGTTGGGGATGCCGGTCGAGTGGTAGGCCGTGCTGACGTCGCCCCAGGCGATGCCGGCGACCTGGCGCCGGCCGCTGCGGAAGGACGCCGTCAGCCGGGGGTGCCCGAGCGGGACGTCGCGGATCACCCCGTCGACGCGGGCACGGCCGCCGGCGCCCTTGTCGAGCGCCTCGAGCGCGGAGCGTGCCGTGCCGGGGCTCGCGGCCCCGCCGGCCACGAAGGCGATGTCCAGATGGGTGGCGGTGGGCAGCGCGGCGGCGACGGTGGCGGCGAGGCAGTCGGTGGGGACGACGTCGAACCCCGCCCCGGGCAGCAGGACCACGTCCGCCGCGCGGGCCCGGGCGCTCATCGCGTGCAGCGCCTCGAGCACGTCGATCTCGCCGGTGATGTCGAGGTAGTGCGTGCCGGTGTCCAGGCACGCCTCGGCCATCGGCAGCGCCGTCGCGGAGAAGGGCCCCGCGCAGTGGGCCACGGCGTCCACGTCCGCGAGCGCCGCGCGCAACGCCGCCGCGTCGCCGAGGCCGACCACCCGGTGGTCCAGGCCCAGTTCGGCCGCGAGCGGGGCCAGCGCGGCGGCCGACCGGCCCGCGAGCACGGGGCGTTCCCCGCGGGCCACGGCCTCCCGTGCGACGAGGCGGCCGGTGTAGCCGGTGGCTCCGTACAGCAACCAGGTCATGCGTGAGTGCTCCCTCGTCGGTTCCGGCCCCCGCGGCGGGGCCCCCGGCACCGAACCTACCGGTCGGTCATCGCACTTCGCCCCCGGTGCGTCGCGGGCTTGCGGCGCGCCGAGGGGAACCGCGGCGGCCGTTGAACCACTCCCGGCCGCCGTCCGTTACCCCGGGTAAAGGGAGTGCGCCCGGTCCGTGCGCGCCCCGTCGCGCACCTGTCCTGTGAGGAGCCACCCCATGACCCCCAGCACCGCACGCGCGCCCGGAGGGACCGCCGCCGAGGTGCCCTCCGCGACCCGCGTCGACGCACGCACCTGGGACCTGACGGTCGCCTCGGCAGCGCTCGGCCGCCCGGCGGCGGTGCGGATCGTCCTGCCCACGGACTTCGCGCGTGCGCCCGGGCGCACCTGGCCGGTGCTGTACCTGTTGCACGGGCCGCACGAGGACCACACCGCCTGGAGCCGGCAGGCGGGCGTCGAGCGGCTCACCGAGGGCGGCGGCCTCATCCTCGCCATGCCGGACTGCGGCCCCGCGGGCCTGTCCAGCCACTGGCTCGACGGCTCCGACTACGAGACCTTCCAGCTGGGCGAAGTCGACGCGCTGCTGCGCCGCGACTACCGGGCCTCCGGCGTACGGGCCGTGGCGGGCGTCTCGACCGGCGGCCACGGCGCCATGGCCCACGCCGCCCGCCACCCGGGGGCGTTCCGCGCCGCCGCCTCCTTCAGCGGTGTCCTGGACACCACCTTCGCCGGGGTGCCCACCGCCCTCGACGCCCTCCTGCTCCGCGAGAGCCTCTGCCCCGGCTCCCTGTGGGGCGACCCCGTGGACCGGTGGGACACCTGGCGGTCCTTCAACCCCACGGCGCGCGCGGGAGGGCTGCGCGGCACCGCGCTGTACGTGTCCTGCGGAAGCGGTGCCGCCGCCCCGGCCGCGGGCGGTGGCACCGAGCTGCTGCCGGAGGTGCTGGAGAGCACCCTGTGGCCCGCCACGCACGTCTTCGCCACCGCGCTGGAACTCCGTGACATCCCGGTGACGACGCACTACTACGAGGGCGGCCGACACGAATGGGCATACTGGCGACAGGAGTTCGCGATGGCGTGGCCGCTGCTCGCCCACGCGCTCGGGCTGCCGGGACCTGCCGTCGCGTGACGATGAGACGATGAGCGGGTCAGAGCGTGAGTGGAAGGCCCCTAACGAGGGGGGCGCGCTCACTCGTTCCAGTGGCACTGCCCGCTCCGGACGTACCACCGGCGCACGAGCGGCGTTGCAAGGGGACATGGACAGCAGCACATCCTCGACCCGTGGATGCCTTCTCCAGGGCCACCCGGACCACCACCGGACCTTCGCCGAACTCACCGGCGCCTATTGGATGGACCCGCCCATCTACACAGAACTCCTCGCCGACTGGCGGGCCCACGGGCGCGCCGTCCCCGGCTATGCGGGGCCGGACGTACCGCGCGCGGCCTCCTTCAGCGGCGGCAGTCTGCCGCAACTGCTGCCTGGAACAGGGCCAGTTCCACCACGGTAGGGGTGTGGAGGGTGCCCGTTCCGTCGGGGGGTACCAGCCACCGCAGGGCCCCCGCGGCCCGGTACGGGGGCGGGACGGCGATCCAGGCGCCCCTGCCGGCGTAGCGGATTCCGGTGCCCACCCATCTGCTGACGGGGTCCGGCGGGAGGAAGAAGCCGACCCGGCGGGAGGCCGTGTCGGCGAGGGTGGGCCCGGGTTCCGTGCGGGGGAGGCGCAGCAGGGCGTCGAGGGCCAGCAGGCCGAGGTCCTCGGGCACGCTGAGCACGTCCCAGAAACGCCCGGCGGGCAGCAGGACGGTCCCGCTCTCGCCGTGCTCCCATTCCCGCTTGCACGCCCGCGGATCCGCCGCGGCGGCGGCCAGCCACTCCATTGCCTGTTTCGGTGCCGCATTTCTCATACGCTCAACCTTGGTAGATATTTCTAACCGGCGGAAGGGGTGGCGGGGGATGGCGTTTTGGAGCGCGAAACGCCTGTTTTCCGTACGCCTGTGCGGCGTTGTGGAGCGGGCCCGCCGTGCCCTGCACGGCGGGCCGCGGGACGGTGCCGCACTGGAACGGCTGGTGAGGACGGCGGAGCGGCTGGACTACGGCGGCGGGCCGCCCGCGGCGCCGGACCGGGAGGCCCGGCGCCGGGGCTGAGGGAATCCCGCGCGCCGGCGGAACACGGGTTCCGCCGGGAATTCCGGGACCGTTGCCGGGGAATGCGCTCGGCCGCACGGTCGAAAAGCGCAAAGGTGTTCGCGTGCGTACGGGGAATGCCCGGGCCGGAATCCGGTCAGCCCGTCGGCGGCGCCCCCTCGTACGCCGCCGTCAGCAGCGCGCGCAGCTCTTCCGCGTCCGCCGGGCGCGGGTTGGCGTACGAGGCCGCGCCCACCAGCTCCACGACGCGGCCGATGCCGTCGGCCGGCAGACCGACCTCGGCCAGCGAGCGCGGCGCGCCGAGCCGCCCGCCCAGCTCCCACAGTGCGCGCGCCGCGTCCCCGGTGCCCAGCGCCCGGCGCAGCGCGGCCGTCGCGGCCGGGGCGGCCGGGGCGTTGAAGGCGAGGACGTACGGCAGCAGCACCGTGTGCGTCGCGGAGTGCGGCAGGTCGAAGGCGCCGCCGAGCACATGGGCCAGCTTGTGGTGGAGGCCCATCGTGGTGGCCCCGAGGCACGCCCCGCACAGCCATGCCCCGTACAGGGCGTGTCCGCGCGCGTCGAGGCCGCCCGGGTCGGCGACGACACGGGGCAGCGCGTCCGCCAGGGCGCGCACCCCCTCCTCGGCCATCAGCGACACGATCGGGGTGGCGTCGGGGGCGTACAGCGCCTCGACGGCGTGGGCGAGGGCGTTGACGCCGCTGGTGCCGGACAGCGCCGGCGGCATCGACAGGGTGAGCTCCGGGTCGTAGACGACGCTGCGCGGCAGGACACGGCGGTCGCGGCCGGTGCGCTTGACGCCGTCCTCCGTCAGGCCCCAGACCGGGGTCATCTCGGAGCCCGAGTACGTCGTCGGAACGGCCAGCAGCGGCAGCCCGGTGCGCAGCGCCACCGCCTTGCCCAGGCCGACCGCGGAACCGCCGCCGACCGCGACCAGCCCGTCGGCGTCCAGTTCCTGCGCCACCGCGACGGCCTCGTCGGCCACCTTCACCGGCACGTGCATCACCGCGCCCGGGTGGACGCCCACGCAGACCGCCCCGAGCGACGCGGCGACGGAGCGCGCGGTGTCCTCACCGTGCCGGCCGGACAGCACCAGCACGCGGCGCAGGCCGAGCCGGCCGGTCTCCTCCGCCACGGCCGTGGTGGCGGCCCCGGCGCGGAAGACGACCCGCATCGGCAGCGCCTCGTGGACGAACTCCAGGCTCATGACCGCTGCAGCACGATGTCGAAGGTCGCCAGCCGGAAGGGGTTGGGAACCCCGTACCCGGCCGCCCGCTCCGGGTCGTCCACCTCGGCGAACTCCTGGACCAGGCTCTTCTTCACCGCGAAGACCGCGTCCGAGTCCAGGTACGGGCTGTCCTGGACGAACACGTGCGTGGTGACCGGCTGGTGGCCGGCGGCGGCCGCGATGAAGTGGATGTGCGCGGGCCGGTACGCATGGCGCTCCGTGGCGTCCAGCAGGTCGCCCACCGGGCCGTCGGTCGGGATCGGGTAGTGCGCGGGCACGACGGTGCGGAACCGGAAGCGGCCCTCCCCGTCGGCCTCGAACAGCCCGCGCCCGTTGCCCTGGGGCTGCTCGCCCGGCTGCTGGACGTCGTAGAAGCCGTGCTCGTCGGCCTGCCAGACGTCCACCGTGGCGCCCGGCAGCGGTGTGCCGTCCACGGAGACCACGCGCCCGGTGACCACGCAGGGCTCACCCGAGCCGATCATGTCGATCGCGTCGCCGAACTCCCGCGCGGGGGAGCCGACCATGTGGAACGGGCCCAGCACGGTGGAGTCGGTGGCCCCCTCCCCGGCCGACTTCCGCTGGTTGATCGTCTCGACCAGCATCGACACCCCGAGCACGTCGGACAGGAGGATGAACTCCTGCCGTGTGTCGGTGCACGCCTGGCCGGTGCGGGTGAGGAAGCCGATCGCCCCTTCCCACTCCTCCATCGTCGGCTCGACGTCCCGGACGAAGTCGTGGAGGTGCCGGGTCAGACTGCCCAGGATCTCCCGCAGCCGAGGGTCGGGCGTCCGCGCGAAGCTCTCCACGACGGCCGGCGTCGCGCTCTGTTCGGTGAAGTCCATGCTCTCTCCTCGTCAGTCCCGTCCCAGGATGCGCCGCAGCGCGGAGCCGAGCACGGCCCGCGCCTCGGCGTCGTCGGCGGCCCCGTCGGCGCGCCGGAAGGCCACGTACAGGTCCGGCCGGACGAGCAGCGCGCCCGTGTCGCCGATGCCGCGCACGCGCGCCCAGTCGCCGTACGGGTCCTCGTACTCCCGGCCGGGGCCGATCACCGCGGTCGCGATGTCCAGCCCCAGCTCGGCGCCCGCAGCGCGGGCCGCCGAGACCCAGGCCTCGCCGCCGATGCCGGTCAGCAGCGCGAACCGGCCCCCGCCGCCGAGGTCGAGGGTGGACAGCGTGCGGGTGCCCGCCGTCAGCCATGCGTGCGGCAGCTTGGCGCCGGGGCGGCTGCTCGGCTGGTGGTACAGCTCGGGATCGCGGTCGAAGCCCGGGTCGGCGGTGCCGTCCGGGACGACCGCGGCCGAGGCGTAGCGCTGGTTGAGCTCCACGCCGTGCGCGTTGAACTCGTACCGCTTGAAGTCGATCGCCTCGCGCAGCCGTGCGCGCCGCTTCTCGCCGGCCGGGGTCGCGTCCTTGCGGGACTCCATGTTGGCGATCAGTTGCCCGGGGCTCTGCGGGGTGAGCAGGTCCAGCGCGTCGAAGACCGGGGCGGTCTCGCCGATCGACTTGTTGGCGCGGGTGACGATCTGCTTGCCGACGGGCGCCCGCTCGGCGGTGTAGGTGTCCAGCAGCGAGGGCGCGGCGGTGCCGTCCAGGACCAGCTTCAGCTTCCAGGCCAGGTTGTACGCGTCCTGGATGGAGGTGTTGGAGCCGAGGCCGTTGGACGGCGGGTGCCGGTGGGTGGCGTCGCCGGCGCAGAAGACCCGGCCGTGGGAGTACGTCTCGGCGTACATCTCGTTGACCGTCCACGCCGAGGAGGAGCGGATGGTCACCGGGACGTCGTCGTCGCCGATCAGCTGCCGGACCACCGACAGGGCGTACTCCTCGGTGAGGTCCGGGGGCGCGCCCTCGACGTCGTAGCCCCACACGATCAGCCACTCGTTCCACGGCCGCACGCAGCGCACCAGACCCGCGCCGATGCCGCCCACGGTCGCGCCGGGGGTGAGCACCCAGTACAGGGTGCTGGGGCGGTGGGCGACGTACCGGGACAGGTCGGCCTCGAAGACGATGTTGACGCTACCCGCCACGCCCATCTTGCCGCCCATGGGCAGCCCCGCGTCCTCGGCGACCTTGCTGCGTCCGCCGTCGGCGCCGATGAGGTACTTGGCGCGGATGGCGTACTCGTCGCCGCGCAGCCGGTCCTCCACCACGGCCGTCACGCCGTCGGCGTACTGCTCGAAGGACTTGTAGACGGTGCCGTAGCGCAGCCGGGTGCCGCGCGCCACGGCCGCCTCGACCAGCACCGGCTCCATCCAGTTCTGCGGCATGTCGCACATGCGGCTCGGGCTGGCCAGGTCGTGCGCGGCCTGCACCAGCGGGTCGTTGCCCCAGGAGCGCAGCCGCCCCAGCTCCTCGCCCGCGAGGCTGGTGCAGAAGACGGTGTTCCCCATCAGGTGCTGGGGAGTGGCCTTGGCGACGACCTCCTGCTCGACGCCGAGGTCGCGCAGCACCTCCATGGTGCGCTGGTTGGTGATGTGGGCCCGAGGGGTGTCGGCCAGCCTGTCGTAGCGTGTGACGACGATGTTCGGCACCCCGTACGTGCTCAGCGCGAGCGCGGCGCTCGCGCCGGCCGGCCCACTGCCCACGATCAGCACGTCGGTCTCGACGGTCTCCATCAACGCGGCTCCTTGACGGATAATTGAAATGGCAACGAACCGATCGTGGATCAGAGGGAGACCGCCGGCGTGTCTCAATCCGATACATCCCCCGAAGAGCTGCTGCTCGGCGCCTACCTGCGCGAGCGGCCGAACGGCCGGGCGGTCGTCGCGGCCGACGGCAGGACGCGGATCGTGAGCGCCGAGGCCGCGCGGCGGCTGTCCGACGAGTCGCTGGCGCTGCTGGAGCGCCGGGCCGGCGGCATGGTCCGCGACGGCCGGACCGAGGGGTACGAGCTGCCCCTGCCGGACGGCGGCTGGCGGGCCCGGCTCAGCCCCGTCCTGGACTCCGGCGAGGTCATCGGTGCCGTCGCCGTCCTGTCCGCGGCGGCGGAGGGCTCCGGCGGGCCGCCGGCGGTCCCCGAGCCGAGGCTGCCCGGGCTCGTGGGCGCGTCGCTGTCCTGGCGCGCGGCGGTGGCCCGCGCGGTGCGGCTCGGGGGCGAGCAGGGGCCGCTGCTGGTGACGGGAGAGCCCGGCACCGGCAAGACGACGCTGGCCCGGGCCGTCCGGGCCGGCGACGTGGAGCTGGACGCGGCGCTGGTGAGCGGTGCGGCGGCCCGTGACTGGGTGCGGCGGCTGGCCGTGCGCCCCGTGCCGGGCCGGGTGCTCGTGCGCCACGTCGAGGCGCTGGACGGCGGTGCCGCGGCCGCGCTGGTGGCGCTCCTCGAACAGCGCCCCGTCCTGCGGCTGACCGCCACCCACACCCCCGGGGACCGTACGGACCCGTGCCTGGACCGCCTGCTGGGCCGGCTGGCGGCGCGCTCGCTGTCCGTACCGCCGCTGCGCGAGCGCCCCGAGGACCTCCCGGTGCTGCTCGCCGCCCTCAGCCCGCGACCGGCTCCCGGCCACCCGCCGCTGACCTGGACCGTCGAGGCCCGGCGCACCCTGGAGCGGCACACCTGGCCGGGCAACGTCGCCGAGCTGGCGACGGTCGTCAGGACCCTCGCGGACGAGCGCCGGCTGAGCGGTCCGGTGCGCCCGGAGGAGTTGCCGGACGCCGTGCGCGGCGGGGCCGGCGGCCGCCGTCTGGGCAGCCTGGAGCGGGCCGAACGGGACGCGATCCTGGAGGCGCTGCGCACCCACGGCGGCAACAAGGCGCGGGCGGCGAAGGCGCTGGGCATCGCGCGGGCCACGGTCTACCGCAAGCTGCGGAGCTACGGCATCCAAGGAATATAGTTCGAGATTCAACATGTTAGGTTGGGCGACAGAGACGCACCCCGCAGAAGGAGATCCCCGATGGCCACCCAGCTGGATGTCCGCCGCGCCGGCCAGCGGTTCCACACCCGCGCCGGCTGGCTCGACTCGCACCACTGCTTCTCCTTCAGCCACCACTACGACCCGAAGAACACCCACTTCGGTCTGCTGCTGGTCTCCAACGACGACGTCGTCGCCCCCGGCACCGGCTTCGACACCCACCCTCACCGGGACATGGAGATCGTCACCTGGGTGCTCGACGGCGGCCTGGTCCACCAGGACTCCGAGGGCCACAACGGCGTCATCTACCCGGGCCTCGCCCAACGGATGAGCGCGGGCACCGGCATCCTGCACAGCGAGAAGAACGACAGCTGGAAGCTGACCGGTGCGCCGGAGCACAAGGACCCCGTGCACTTCGTGCAGATGTGGGTCTTCCCCGACGAGCAGGGCATCAAGCCGGGGTACGAGCAGCTCGACATCAACGACGAACTCGCCCGCGGCGGCTGGGTCACCGTCGCCTCCGGAATGGACCGCGACCGCGACGAGCGGGCCATCTCCATCGCCCAGAAGCACGCCGCGCTGCAGGCCGCGCGCATGACGCCGCAGCAGACCCTGGCCCTGCCCACCGCCCCCCTGGTGCACCTGTACGTCGCCAGGGGCGAGGTCGCCGTCGAAGGCGCGGGCCTGCTCGCCAAGGGCGACGCCGTGCGCGTCACCGGGGCCGAGGGCCAGCGGCTCACCGCCGGCGCCGAGGGTGCCGAGGTGCTGGTCTGGGAGATGGACGCCGCCGTCAGCTTCGGGTGATCACGTGGTAGACCTTGGGGCCATGACCCGCACCCTCGCGAGCGCGCCGATCATGGTCCTCAACGGTCCCAACCTCAACCTCCTCGGTCGGCGGCAGCCCGAGATCTACGGCTTCGAGAGCCTCGCCGACGTCGAGGCCCTGTGCGCCGCGACGGCGGCGCGGCTCGGCGGGACCGCCGACTGCCGGCAGAGCAACCACGAGGGACAGCTGATCGACTGGATCCACGAGGCCCGCGAGCACCACGCGGGCATCGTGATCAACCCCGGCGCCTACTCGCACACCTCGGTGGCGATCCTGGACGCCCTGGGCGCCTGCGACGGCCTCCCCGTGATCGAGGTCCACATCTCCAACATCCACCGACGCGAGGCCTTCCGGCACCACAGCTACGTCTCGGCGCGGGCCGACGCCGTGATCGCGGGCTGCGGCGTCCAGGGCTACGCCTTCGCCGTCGAGCGGATCGCCGCGCTCCTGGACGCCGGCGCCCGCTGAACCGCCGCCGGGCCGCGGCCCGACCGCCCCCGGACCGCCGTGCTCAGGCCTCGCCCGGCTGCCAGTCCGGCCACTCGCCGGGGTGGTCGGCCCAGTGCACCTGGTCGGGGTCCGACACGTCGATGTCCGGGAAGGTCCCGCGCACCCGCAGCTCGAACTCCTCCCGCTCCAACTGCTCCCAGCCCACACCCCGGATGTGCACCCTGCGGTAACGGTGGTCGGCCCCGAGCGGGGCCACGTCGACCTTGTGGGTTGTCTCCATGCCTCCAGGGTGCACCCGGGCCGGTGCCCCCGCAGGTCCGGTGACCACCACCTCCGCGGGGCGCAGCAGGTGCCCGCCGACCCGGTAGCCGGACCGTACGACGGTGCCGCAGACGAGTCGGCCCGCGCCGTAGGCGCCCGATGAGCCGACCGCCTCGTGACGCGCCGGGTCGAAGGGATCCCCGGGCTCGCCGAACGACCGCAGGCCGAGTTCCGCCAGCCGCGCCTCCAGCACGTCCACCACGGCGCGGAAGCCGCCGGTCACCTCGCCCAGCTCCCGCGCCCGGTCGACGGCGTCCAGCACCGGCAGCAGTCCGTGCAGCACGTTCGCGACGGCGATCTCCCGCACCGCCAGCCGGTCCCGGTGCACGCGCTTGCGGTAGTTGTCGTACTCGGCCTTGAGCCGTTGCAGGTCCGCCGTGCGTTCGACGAGCCGCGCCCGCAGCCCGCCGCCCGGAGGCGGACCGGCCCGGTTCACGCCGTGCCTCCCTCCCGCTTGTCGTCGTCGACGATCTCGGCGTCCACCACGTCCTCGTCGCCCTCCGGCGGCGCCGCGTGCGGGGCCCCGCCCTCGCCCGCCGCGGACCGTTCCGCCTGGGCCTGGGCGTACATCGCCGTGCCGATCTTCTGCGCCGAGGCGGTCAGCCGCTCGGTCGCCCGGCGGATGCCGGCGGAGTCCTCGCCCTTCAGCTGCTCCTTCAGGTCCGCCACCGCCGACTCGACCTCCGACTTCAGGTCGCCCGGGACCTTGTCGGGGTTGTCACGCAGCAGTTTCTCGGTGGAGTAGACCAGGCTCTCCGCGTTGTTGCGCGTCTCGGCCTCCTCGCGGCGCTTGTGGTCCTCCTCCGCGTACTGCTCGGCCTCGCGCATCATGCGGTCGATGTCGCTCTTCGGCAGCCCGGAGCCGCCGGTCACGGTCATCTTCTGTTCCTTGCCGGTGCCGAGGTCCTTCGCCGTCACGTGCATGATGCCGTTGGCGTCGATGTCGAAGGAGACCTCGATCTGCGGGATGCCGCGCGGCGCCGGCGGCAGACCGGTCAGCTCGAACACCCCGAGCTTCTTGTTGTACGCCGCGATCTCGCGTTCGCCCTGGTAGACCTGGATCTGCACCGACGGCTGGTTGTCCTCGGCCGTCGTGAAGATCTCCGAGCGCCTCGTGGGGATGGTCGTGTTGCGCTCGATCAGCTTGGTCATGATGCCGCCCTTGGTCTCGATGCCGAGGGACAGCGGGGTGACGTCCAGCAGCAGGACGTCCTTGACCTCGCCCTTGAGCACCCCGGCCTGGAGGCTGGCGCCGATCGCCACGACCTCGTCCGGGTTGACGCCCTTGTGCGGCTCCTTGCCGGTCAGCGACTTCACCAGCTCCGTCACCGCCGGCATCCGGGTCGAACCGCCCACCAGGATCACGTGGTCGACGTCGGCGACGTTGATCCGCGCGTCCTTCACCGCCTGGTGGAAGGGACCCTTGCAGCGCTCCAGCAGGTCCGCGGTCAGCTGCTGGAACTGGGCGCGGGTGAGCTTCTCGTCCAGGTGCAGCGGGCCCTCGGCGGAGGCCGTGATGTAGGGCAGGTTGATCGTCGTCTCGGTGGACGAGGACAGCTCGATCTTCGCCCGCTCGGCCGCCTCGCGCAGCCGCTGCAGCGCCATCTTGTCCTTGGCCAGGTCCAGCCCGTACGCGTTCTTGAAGCGCTCCACGAGGTGGTCGACGACCCGCTGGTCCCAGTCGTCGCCGCCCAGCTCCGTGTCGCCGTTGGTGGCCTTGACCTCCACCACGCCCTCGCCGATGTCCAGCAGGGAGACGTCGAAGGTGCCGCCGCCCAGGTCGAAGACGAGGATCGTCTGGTCGTTCTCCTTGTCCAGGCCGTACGCCAGGGCCGCGGCCGTGGGCTCGTTGATGATCCGCAGCACGTTCAGGCCGGCGATCTCCCCGGCCTCCTTGGTCGCGGTGCGCTGGACGTCGTCGAAGTACGCGGGCACGGTGATCACCGCGTCCGTGACGTCCTCGCCCAGGTACGCCTCCGCGTCCCGCTTCAGCTTCTGCAGCACCCGGGCCGAGATCTCCTGGGCCGTGAAGCGCTTGCCGTCGATGGTGCCGGAATCGGGGAACCGCCAGCCGGGGTCGCCCATGTGCCGCTTGGCCGAGCGGGCGGTCCGCTCCACGTTGGTCACGGCCTGGCGCTTGGCGATCTCGCCGACGAGGACCTCGCCGCCCTTGCTGAAGGCCACCACCGAGGGTGTGGTCCGTGCCCCTTCCGTGTTGGTGATGACGGTGGGCTCGCCGCCCTCCAGGGCGCAGACCACCGAATTGGTGGTGCCGAGGTCAATACCGACCGGACGTGTCATGTCAGCTCGCCTCCTCCCCTCCAGGGTGCGACGCGCGCGGGCCGACCACCAGACGGCCGCCGCAACCCGCGCCGGGGAGCGCAGGGCAATGTCCCGGAATAATCGCGGGGCCCGGACAGTGGGCGCTGCTAGCGTCGGCGGGATGTCCTCACTGCATGCGGGAGTGATCCTCTTCCACGACCAACGCCTCGCCGTACACAGCGACTTGAGCCTGCCGCAGGCCCCCGTCCCGCCTCGCGGCGACCCCGCGGAAACCGCCCGCGCGGCGGCGCGCGACGGCCTCGGCATCGACGTCAGGACCGATGTCCGGCCCTGCCTGGAGGTCCGCGCGACCGGCGGCACCCATCTGTACTACCGGGCCGCCGTGCCGCTGCCGTCCGGCCCCGCGCCCACCCGGCTGCTCAGCAGGTCCGAGGCCCTGCACCTGCCGCTCGCGCCCTGGACGGCGTGGGAGGCCATCCTGCGGTCCTGGGACGGCCCGCCCTGGTGGCGGGGCCGCCTCGTACTGGAGGAGCCGCTCGGCCGGCCGCCCAAACGGACCCGGGCCGGCGCGGTGATCATCCGCGACGGGCGCATGCTGCTGATCCGCTACCGCCACCGGCGCGGCGACTACTACGAGATCCCCGGCGGCGGGGTCGAGCCGGGGGAGACCCCCGAGACGGCCGTCCTGCGCGAACTCGCGGAGGAGACCGGGCTGAGCGGCACCGTCGGGCAGGAGATCGCCCGGGTGAACCGGGTGCACCGCGGCTCGCACCCCGGGCACTACTTCCTCGTCGAGGCGCACGGCGAGATCGGCCCCCGCTCCTCCCTCGACCTGGGGGAGGCCGCCGCCCCCGTCTGGGTCCCCGTCGACGACCTGCGGCACCTGCCGCTGTGGCCCAAACGGCTGGGCTGGCGCATCGCGCACTGGCACCGCGAGGGCTGGCCGAAGCCCGCCGCGGAGTTCTGCGACTCACTGCTCGACCTGCGGGTGCCCTGCGACTGGTGACCCGCTGGGAACGGCCGGGCGCCCGGGCACCTCGCGGTGGCAGGATCACGGGTATGGCACGCATCACCCTCGTCCGGGGCGACATCACGCAGCAGTCCGTCGACGCCGTCGTCAACGCCGCCAACTCCTCGCTGCTCGGGGGCGGCGGCGTCGACGGCGCCATCCACCGCCGCGGCGGCCCGGAGATCCTCGAGGAGTGCCGTGCGCTGCGCGCCTCGCGGTACGGGCGCGGTCTGCCGACCGGACAGGCCGTCGCCACCACGGCCGGCCGGCTACCGGCCCGCTGGGTGATCCACACCGTCGGCCCCGTGCACAGCGCCGGCGAGGACCGCTCCGAGCTGCTGGCCTCCTGCCACCGCGAGGCGCTGCGGATCGCCGACGAGGTGGGCGCGAAGACGGTCGCCTTCCCCGCGATCTCCACCGGTGTCTACCGCTGGCCCGTCGAGGACGCCGCGCGCATCGCCGTCGCCACCGTCCAGGACACGGACACCGAGGTCGAGGAGGTCCGCTTCGTCCTCTTCGACGACGCGGCCTACGCCGCGTTCGCGGCGCGACTTCCCGGAGAAGGGCTCGGTGAACGGTGACCTCGGCATCCGGGAGCGGAGCGCGGAGCGGTGCCCGGCCCGTGGTGCGGGTTAACCGGCGCGGAACTCTTGGTCATCGATTCCTTTGGGAAAGCTCCGGGACCGCAAGCCCTGCCTAGCATGAGGTGATCACGCACCGTACGACCCCGGGGGCGGCCCGCAATACCGTCGTCCGGCCCCGGGCCGCGGCTCTCGCGTCCGGGCGTACTCGCCCGGATCCTGGGCGCGGACTGGTCACAGGCCCGCATGGGTCCGGCCCGACCGGGGCCGCGGGCACACGAGATCCTGGAGAACACGTGCAGTTCGAGCTGACCGGACGGACCGGCTTCGGCAGCGGCGGCGACCTCGGCACCACCGCCCGGGCGACCCCCGACGGCACCCGGGGGGACCTGCCGGAGCCCGACCGTGAGCCGGGCCACGCCGAGGGGGCCCTCGCAGCGTCCGCCCCGGACGGCGAGCGGACCGCGCTGCCCCGGCTGAGCCGCGCCCAGCGGGAGACGGTGGACGCCGTTCTCGACGAACTGGTGGAGAGGCTCGCCCTGGTGGCCCACCGGTGATCCCGGCCCGCCGCGGTCACCCCGACCGCGCCGGGCCACGCTCAGGGCCGCAGGGCCAGCACCGTCTCGACGGTGTCCGCCTCGGCGGCCGTCTTGTCCTCGCGGTAGCGCAGGACGCGGGCGAAGCGCAGCGTGACGCCCGCGGGGTAGCGGGTGGAGCGCTGCAGGCCGTCGAAGGCGATCTCCACGACGAGTTCCGGGCGGACCCGGACCACCCACCCGTCGTCGCTCACGGCCAGTTCCCGCAGGCGCCCGGTCTGCCAGGCGAGCATGGCGTCGGTCAGGCCCTTGAAGGTCTTGCCCAGCATCGCGAAGGTGCCGTCGGGGCGGCGGGCGCCCAGGTGGAGGTTGGACAGCTTGCCGGTGCGGCGGCCGTGGCCCCACTCGGCCGCGAGGACCACCAGGTCGAGGGTGTGCACCGGCTTGACCTTGAGCCAGGCCGCCCCGCGCCGCCCGGCGCTGTACGGGGCGTCGAGCGCCTTGGCGACGATCCCCTCGTGGCCCCGTTCCAGCACCTGCTCCGCGAAGTCGCGGGCCGCCTGCCGGGTGGCCGGGTCGGCCGGGTCGGCGGCCACCAGCCGGCGCACCCTGCGCGGTGCGGGGGCGACCCGGGCCAGTTCCTCGTGGCGCTCGGCGGTGGACAGCTCCAGCAGGTCGCGGCCGTCGACCGACAGCAGGTCGAAGAAGACCGGGGCCACCGGCAGCGACTCCTGGGCGGCCGCGACGTCCAGCCGCGAGCCCACCCGAGAGGAGGTCTCCTGGAAGGCGCGGGGGCGGCCGTCCTCGCCGAAGGAGATCACCTCGCCGTCGAGCACGGCCTCCTCCACGGCCAACTCCCGCGCGGCGGCGACGACTTCCGGCAGCCGGCCGGTGATCTCGTCCAGCGTGCGGGTGTACACGCGCACGTCCTCGCCCATGCGGTGCACCTGGACGCGGATGCCGTCCAGCTTCTCCTCCAGCGCGCACGGGCCCAGCCGGTCCAGGGCCTCGTCCACGTCCTTCGCGGTCTGCGCGAGCATCGGCTGCACCGGCCGCCCCACCTCCAGCCGGAACGCCGCGAGCGCCTCCGGCCCCCCGGCCAGCAGCGCCCGCGCGACGGCGCCCAGGGAACCGCCCAGCATCACCGCGCGCCTCACGTCCTGCGGGGGCGCCTCCGCCGCCACGGCGAGTGCCTCGACCGCGAGCGCGTCGAGCGCCCCCTGCCGCAGCTCCCCGCCGATCAGCCCCAGCAGGAACGCCTGCTCCTCCTCCGTGGCCGCACCCATGAGCTCCGCCACCAGTCGTTTGCGTTCGGCCGCCGCCCCCTTGCCGGTGACCGCGGCGATCCGATCGAGCGTCCCGTGGACCTCGTGCACCGTCAGCCGGGGCACCGGTGCGGGCTCCTGCCGCTCCCGCAGGGTGCTCCAGCCCACCCCGGTGCGCCGCTGGGGCAGTCGCCCCGCCAGGTACGTGATCACCACGGGCGCCTCGTCGGGCTCCGCGGTACGCAGCAGCCGGGCCAGCGCCGCCACCTTCTCCGACCGGGCGGACGTGGCCGCCACCTCCCGGGACGTCCGGGCGAGCTCCGCGAGCAGCATGGCTCCATCCTGGACCGCCCGCGCCGGGCGCGCAGCCGTCGGGCGGGTCAGACGGGGGGCCGTCCGCCCGTCATGCGGCGGTGCTCGACGAGCCGGGTGACGTCGGTGCCGGTGACGATGCCGATGGGGCGGCCGCCGTCGACGACGACGACCCGGACGCCGCCGGCGCCGGGCTGGAGGCGGTCGAGCGCGTCGTTGACGAGTTCCTCCGGCGTGCCGGTGGTGGTCCTGGACAGCGGGACGGCGACGTCGCGGACCCGCACGTCGGCGCGGCGGTCCGCGGGGACCGACGTGAGCCGGCGCAGCTGCACCACCCCGCTGAGGCGGCCGTCGAAGTCGACCAGGGGCAGGGTGGAATGGCGGGCGGCCACCGCGACCTCGTCGATGAAGCGGTCCACCGGCAGCCAGTCGGGGCCGGTCACGACGGGGGCCGACATGGCGTCCGCGAGCCGTACGCCGCGCAACGCGGCGCTGATGACCGCGCGCTGGCGCTCGGCGCCTGCGGTGAGGGCCATGAAGAGCCCGACCAGGGCGAGCCACAGGCCGCCGGCCATGCCGCGGGCGAAGGCGAGCCACCCGGCCACCACGAAGAGGAAGCCGAGTACCTGCCCACCGCGCCCGGCCACCCGGTCGGCGCGGTCACGGTCCCCCGTCCGCCACCACAGCAGCGCCTGCAGCACCCGGCCGCCGTCCAGGGGCGCGGCGGGCAGCAGGTTGAAGACGCCGAGCAGCAGGTTCGCCCAGCCCAGCCAGATCAGCAGCGCCCCCGGCACCGAGCGGTGGGCCGCCGCGTCGACGCCGATGCCCGCGCCGAGCGCGGCGCCGCCGATGACCAGGCTCGCCAGCGGGCCGCTGACCGCCACCAGGAAGGCCGCGCCCGCGGAGCCGGGCCGCCCCATGCGCGTCATGCCGCCCATGGCCCACAAAGTGACGTCCTCGACCGACAGGTGCTCGCGCCGGGCCGTCGCCGCGTGGGCGACCTCGTGCGCGAGCAGGCTCGCCATCAGCAGGACCGCGCCCACGGCCGCCGCGACGGTGTAGGCGGTCGCCGACAGGCCCGGGACCCAGGCGGGCAGCGTTTCGCGGCCGAGCCCGTAGGCGAGCAGCACGACGAGGACGGGGACGCTCCAGTGCATCCGGAGCGGAACCCCGAAGACGCGTCCCACAACGACCGAACCGTTCATGACTCCTCTCTCCAGTGTCACTCCGCCCGGGCCGCGCCGACGCGGTGCTCCTGGGGGCTCACCCCCCGCACCCGCTTGAAGGCGGCGCTCAGCGCGAAGGGGCTGCCGTAGCCGACCCGGCGGGCGACCGCCCCGAGCGTGGCGTCCGGTTCGAGCAGCAGATCGGCGGCGAGCGCCAGCCGCCAGCCGGTCAGGTACGCCATGGGCGGCTCGCCCACCAGTTCGCCGAAGCGCCGGGCCAGTGCGGCCCGCGACACGCCCGCCTCGGCGGCCAGCCCCGCCACCGTCCACGGGTGGGCCGGGTTGTTCTGCAGCAGCCGCAGCGCCCGGCCCACCACGGGGTCGGCGAAGGCCCGGTACCACGCGGGGGCCGCCTCGCCGCGCCGGGCGAACCACGCCCGCAGCACGGAGATCAGCAGCAGGTCGAGCAACCGGTCCAGCACCGCCTCCTGCCCCGGATCGTCCTTGACGATCTCCTCGGCCAGCAGCGGCGGCAGCGGGCTCTCCCACTCGCGCGCCGGCAGCACCAGGAGCGGGGGCAGCGCGTCCAGCAACCGGCGGCCGACCGCGCCGTCCACCTCGTAGGTGCCGACCAGCATGACGTCGGAGCCGTCGGCCCGGTTGCCCCAGGTCCGCACCCCCAGCGCCATCGCGTCGGCCAGGTCGTGGCCGTCCGCTGTGCGGCACACCGCACCGGGGAGGATCCAGGCGTGCGGCGGGGTCGAGGGGAGGTCGGCGACCGCGTACGGCACGGGGCCGCGCGCCACGGCCACGTCCCCGGGCCGCAGCCGCACCGGCGCGCCCTCCTCGGGCACGACCCAGGCGCCGCCGCGCGCAACCGTCATCACGCACAGCGGCGCCCGGTCCTCGATCCGCACCGACCACGGCGGTTCCATGACCATGCGCAGCAGGAAGGCACCCCGCGCACGGGGTCCGTCGAGCAGGCCCGAGAGTGCGTCCATGTCCCCCAGCGTAGACATCCGCGTATGGGAACGGGCCGTTCACCCATGGTCCGTCTCAGCCGGCGCGGCTTGACTGAGGCCATGACACCGACATCCGCACGGCACCGGACCGGGACCGCACTCGTCCTCGGCGGTACCGGCAAGACCGGCCGCCGCGTCGCGACGGCCCTCGCGGCGCACGGCTTCGCGGTGCGCACCGCCTCCCGCGGCGGCGTGCCGCGCTTCGACCGGGCGGACCGCGAGACCTGGGAGCCCGCGCTCGACGGCGCGGACGCGGCCTACCTCGCCTACCACCCCGACATGGCGACCCCGCGGCCGCGGCCACCCTGGGCGACTTCGCCGCCCTCGCCGCCGCGCGCGGGGTGCGCAAGGCCGTCCTGCTCTCCGCCCGCGGCGAGGACCTGGCGCTGCCGGCCGAGCGCGCGGTACGGGACGGCGGCGCCGACTGCAAGGTGCTCCGGGCCAGTCGGTTCTGCCAGAACTTCACCGAGGGCGTGCTCCGCGACGGCGTCCTCGACGGCGGGATCGTCTTCCCGGCCGGCACGGTCGGCGAACCCTTCGTCGACACCCGGGACATCGCGGACGTCGCCGTGGCCGCCCTGACCGGGGACGGCCACGCGGGCCGCACGTACGAGCTGACCGGACCGCGCCTGCTGACGTTCGGCGAGGCGGCGGCCGAAATCGGCGCGGCGACGGGCCGGGACGTCCGCTACACCGCGGTCCCGCCCCGGGAGCACGGGGCGCTGCTCGAGCGGTCCGGCCTGCCGGGCGAGGTCGCCGGCTTCCTCACCGGGCTCTTCGGCGACCTGTTCGACGGCCGCAACGCCCATGTCACCGACGACGTACGGCGGGTGCCGGGGCGGGCGCGGGCCGCGCGACTTCGGCGGCTTCGCGCGCGAGGCGGCCGCGGCGGGGGAATGGCGGGAAGCCGACCCTCGTCACGCCGGGTGACTGTCCGGATCTCATGCGTCACTTCCGCGCCAGGGGTGACGGCGGTCGGCCATTCCTGTGGGGAACCTGTGGGGATCCTGTACGTGAACGGTGACGCATGGTGTCGTGTACGCGGCACCGGAACGGGGTGCACGACCCGGTGTCGCGACCCCTCAACGACCTGAAGGGAATCCCCCCATGACGTTACGTGCGTTGGCCATGAGCGGCGTGGCGGCCGCCTCGCTGCTCGGCCCGCAGGCCTGGGAGCCGGGCGGCGCCACCCTGCCGCCGCCGGACCGGATCGTCATCGACGTCGCCACCGTCAACGGTTCCGGCTGTCCGGCCGGCACCGCCGCCGTGGCCGTCTCGCCGGACAACGAGGCCTTCACCGTCACGTACAGTGCCTACGTCGCCCAGGTGGGCGTCGGCTCCAAGCCGACCGACTTCCGCAAGAACTGCCAGCTCAACCTGAACGTGCACGTGCCGCAGGGCTTCACCTACGCGATCGCCGCGGCCGACTACCGCGGCTTCGCGCACCTGGAGCGCGGCGCCTCCGGCGTGGAGAAGGCCAGCTACTACTTCCAGGGCTCGCCCGAGACCAACGCCATCAGCCACACCTTCCGCGGCGCGCTGGACGACAACTGGCAGACCACGGACAGCGTCGACGTCGCCGCGCTGGTCTGGGCGCCCTGCGGCGAACTGCGTAACTTCAACATCAACACCGAACTGCGGGTCAGTGCCGGCAGTTCGGACCCGTCGCGGACCACGAGCTTCATGACGATGGACTCCACGGACGGAAGCATCAGGACCACGTACCACCTGGCGTGGAAGGAGTGCCCCGGCGCGTAGCCCGCGGCGCCCCGCGGGTCGGGCCCCGGGCGGGAAAGGGGCCCGGCCCGCGTCACCCGGCAGCCCCGCTCACGGGGCGGTGATCGCGTCGGCGACCCGTTCGGGCTCGTCGACCTGCACGTAGTGCCCGGCGCGCATCAGCAGGCGCAGTTCGCTGTGGGGGAAGATCACGGAGAACTGCCGGGCGACGCGGGTGTTGAGCCACCGGTCCCGGGTGCCGAAGACCACCCGGACCGGTGGCTGGAACTCCCGCATCTCCGGGATGCGCCGCCGGCGGCTCAGCACCGCGTGCAGCAGCTCGTCGTTGAGCCCCCAGAACGCCGGGCGTGCGGCGGGGTACTGCGCGTAGAGCCGCTCGACGTACGTCCCGCGCAGCTCCGGGTCGCGGATGAAGGCACCCACCTGCCAGGCGTAGAGCCTGCGGTCCAGGCCGGGCCGGCGCCTGGCGACGGCGCGGGCCGCCGAGCGCAGCAACGGGGTGGAGTACAGGGCGATCGCCGGAGGGCGGCGCAGCGCGGGGGTCCAGTGGTAGTAGGTGTTGAGCAGCACCAGCCGGGCCACGCGGTCGGGGTGCTCCAGCGCCCAGTCGATCGCCGGCGGTCCCGAGGCGTCGTGCGCCACCAGCACCAGGCGCCGGGCGGTGCGGCCCGCCGCGAGGGCGTCGGCCACCGCGGCGAGGTCGTCCACCTGCTGGGCGACGGTGTAGGCGTGGCCGGACGGCTTGTCGGAGCGTCCCCACCCGAGGAAGTCGAACCGCACCACCGGCAGCCTGCCCTCCAGGTGGGGCAGGAGGCGGTCGTACAGCCGGCTGCTGTCGGGGAAGCCGTGCATGAGGACCGCGGGCGCGCCGGGGCCCGGGGTGATCTCGGCGTGCAGCCGGTAGGGGCCGTGCGACACGGCCAGCGCCTCGGCGGCCGGGGCCATGGCGACCTCCCTCGGCCTGTGGGCCCCCATGTGGTTCAGCCTAACGCGGTACGTCACAGGGG
Source organism: Streptomyces sp. NPDC006207 (assembly GCF_040613835.1). Classification (NCBI taxonomy): domain Bacteria; kingdom Bacillati; phylum Actinomycetota; class Actinomycetes; order Kitasatosporales; family Streptomycetaceae; genus Streptomyces; species Streptomyces sp. NPDC006207. The sequence continues at coordinate 48,369 of NZ_JBEXSX010000047.1, forward strand.
TTGTGGGAGCGCTCCCATGGCCGTCATCATGCCCGCATGACCCCACGCGCCGTGATCCGCCCGTACCGCCCGGAGGACCGGGCCGCCGTCTACGACATCTGCGTGCGCACCGGCCACGAGGGCGGCGACGCGCAGCACCTCTACACCGACCACGACCTGCTGCCGGACAACTTCGCCGGGCCCTACGCCCACCTCGAGCCCGAACTCGCCTTCGTCGTCGACGACGGCGCGCGCGCCGTCGGCTACATCGTCGGCACCGCGGACACCGCCGCTTTCGTGCGGCGCTTCCGCGCCGAGTGGCTGCCCCGGCTCGAACACCGCCACCCCAAGCCGTCCGGGCCGCCCTTCACCCCGGACGAGGAGATGGCGGACCTGCTCCACCGCCCGGAGCGCATGATCGTGCCGGAACTCGCCGGGTACCCCGCGCACCTGCACATCGACCTGCTGCCCGAGTACCAGCGGCGCGGTTACGGGCGGGAACTGATGGGGCGTCTCCTGGCCGCGCTGGCCGCCCGGGGCGTCGGCGCCGTCCACCTCGGCATGGTGACCGCCAACACCGCGGCCCGCGCCTTCTACGACCGGATGGGCTTCCGTGAGCTCCCGGTCCCGGACCCCGGCCCCCTGACGTACCTGGGACGCGGGACGTCTGCGCCGGCGACGGCCGGGGGCTGAGAGGATCGCGGTGTGCCGCCGGTGGGAGAGGAGCGTCGCATGGAGGTGCCCGGCCCCGAGGCCGACTGGGAGCCCGCGCCGCAGTACCAGGGCGGCAAGCGCAACCCCGCCCTCCAGATCGGGCTGTGGGACTGGGTCGCCTGTGACTTCCGATGTCTCGCGAGGCTGGATCCGCCCCTGGAGGCGTTCGCCGCGCGGCTGAGGCTGTCCGTCGAACGCAGTTGGCAGGACCTCGGCGACGTGGGGGTCGCCGTCTTCCGCATCGGCAGGACGGAGTACGCGCTGCACGAGTTCGACGGGGGCTCGTACGGCACATACGCCTGGGTCCACCATTCCGTGGACGACCACGAGGAGGCACTGGACGTCCTGTTGCGTGCCCTCGGCGTGGGGCGTGCCGTGATCCGTCCGGGCACGCTCTCCACGGACCCGGAGGGGCCCTGACGGCCCCGGCTGAGGCCGACGCGCTCTGGAAAGCGTTTGCGGCGCGGCGGTAGAGTCGCCCGCCGGCCGGGCGACGCCGGGAGGCCCGGCGTCCGGCGCAGAAGCCGTTCCCCGACCCCGGAAAGGCCGTATGCGAACCGTGACCCGGAAAGCGCCGGCGCACCCCTTCCAACTGCCCCCCGAGGACCGGGAGCTGAGCCCGTACACGGGGTGGACCCGCGCCCACTGGGAGGCGGTCGCCGACGGGCTGCTCGCCGCCGTCGCCCCGCACGCCACCCCCGGCGGGGCGCTCTACCACCTCCCCGGTGACCGCAACAGCGCCTCTGGCGCCCGCTCGGACGGCCTGGAGGGGTACGCGCGGACGTTCCTGCTCGCCGCGATCCGCGTGGCGGTACGCCGACGGCCTGGCCGCCGGCACCGCGCGGCCCGGCGGGGACGGGCCGGAGGACTGGCCCGTCGTGGCCGACCGCACACAGCCGCTGGTCGAGGCCGCGTCCATCGCCATCGGGCTCCGGCTGACCCGCCGCTGGCTGTGGGACCGGCTCGACGGGCCCGTGCGCGAACGCGCCACCGCCTGGCTCGCCCGGGCGGCCGCCGCGCAGGCGTGGCCCAACAACTGGGAGATGTTCCCGGCCACCGTCGGCGGTTTCCTCGGCGACCGGGACGCCGTGGCGCGCGGACTGCGGCGGATTGAGCGCTGGTACGTCGGCGACGGCTGGTACACCGACGGCGACCTGCCCGCCTTTGACCACTACAACGGGTGGGCGCTGCACCTCTACCCCGTGCTGGAGGCCTGGTTCTCAGGCGACGCCGACCTGCTGGACCGCTACGGCGAGCGGCTGCGGATCCATCTCGCCGATCAGTCCCGCCTGTTCGGCGCCGACGGCTCGCCCCTCCACCAGGGCCGCTCGCTGACCTACCGCGTCGCCGCGGCCGCGCCGCTGTGGCTCGGCGCCCTCACCGGACACACCCCGCTCGCCCCCGGCACCACACGGCGGCTGGCCTCCGGCGCCCTGCGCCACTTCCTGGACCGCGGCGCGGCGGGCCCCGACGGACTGCTGTCCCTGGGCTGGCACGGTCCCTACGCGGGTGTCCTGCAGGACTACTCCGGGCCCGGCTCCCCGTACTGGGCGAGCAAGGGCTTCCTCGGCCTGCTGCTGCCGCCCGGACACGCGGTGTGGACGGCGCCCGAGGAGCCCGCCCCCGTCGAACGCGGCGACGCCCTGACCACGCTGCCCGCGCCCAACTGGCTGATCCAGTCGACGACCGCCGACGGCCTCGTACGTCTGCACAACCACGGCAGCGAGGACACCCGTTACGCCGCCCACTACACGCGGTTCGCCTACTCCACGGCCACCGCTCCGCTGACCGGGGACACGCCCCCCGACAACCACTTCGGCCTCCTGGACGGCGACGGCGGTGTCACCGCGCGCACCGGGCTCACCCCGCTCGGCGCGGGCGAGGGATGGGCCGCCTCGCGCTCCCGCGCCGGTGACCGGGTCCGCGTCGTGAGCCTCGTGATGGCCAGGGGTGCCGCCGAGATCCGCGCCCACCTGGTCAGCGGGGCGCCGCCCGGCTCGAAGGTACGACAGACCGGCTGGCCCGCGGGCGAGGGCCTGACCTCGGAACTGCTGCCCCAGCACGGCCTGCGGGCCGCCCCCGGCCTGCCGCCCGCCCCGACCGCGTGCACCGGACGCGCGGTCACCCCCGTCCTCACCGGCGAGACCACCGAAGGCGGCGGCAGCCGCGGCGACCTCTTCCTCTGCGCGGCCCGGCTCACCGGCGCCGCCGACGCGGAGCCGCTGTCCGCCCTCGTCCGGTCGGAGGTCGCCGTGTCGCCGTCAGGGGTCCACGAGGTGACCGTCACCTGGGCCGACGGAGCCACGCACCGGGCGCGGCTGACCACGGCGGACGCGGTCGTGGAATCCTCGCCCCCGGACGCTCGTTGAGGCTGCCATGAGCGACAAAGACCTCCTCCGCCTGCTCGCCGACACCAAGGGGGGCGTGCTCGTCACCATCAAGCGTGACGGCCGCCCCCAGATGTCCAACGTCATCCACCACTACGACCCGGACACGGGGGTGCTGCGGGTCTCCCTCACCGACGACCGCGCCAAGACCCGCAACCTGCGCCGTGACCCCCGCGCGAGCTACCACGTCACCACGGACGACCGCTGGGCCTGGACGGTCGCGGAGGGCACCGCAGAACTCACCCCCGTCGCGGCGGACCGGGACGACGCGACGGTCGAGGAGCTCGTCGACCTCTACCGAGCCCTGCAGGGCGAGCACCCGGACTGGGACGACTACCGCCGCGCCATGGTCGCCGACAAGCGCCTCGTGCTGAAGCTCCACGTCGAGCGCGCGTACGGCCAGCCGCGCGGCGCGTAGCCGCCCCTCCGGTGCGCCCCCGCCGCCCGCTCCCCGTGGGGGCGGGCGGCATGCGGCCCGCGACGGTGGCAGCATCGACACTGCGCGAGACTGCGCGACATTGCGGGGACGGTCTCCCGCACCGGGGAACCGCCTGGTCACAGTCGTCCCGCCGGTCGTGGGCGGGAGCCGGTGGGCCGCCGGCGGCCGATCCCACAAAGGGGCGCGGAACCGGAATGACCGGTGTAGGAGTTGTCGCTGTACATACTGGTTCTGCCGGGGCCCGGACGGCTCACGGCACGTTCGTGACCGCCGACCAACGGGAGGTGCCGTGTCCGGCTCCAGTCCGAAGCGTTCCCTGCTCTCCAGCCTCATCCCCGCCTTCGGAGACAACCCCTACGGGGAGAGGATGGAGCGCATCCGGCGGTCGCCGAACTTCGCCGACGGGGTGTTCACCAACCCCCTGGGCGCACGTACGGCGCCCTCCGGATCGATGCTGCGGTTCGCCCGGACGTACTTCCGCAAGGAGGAGCGGGTTCGCAGGGCCCCCGCCGGGGACATCCCGCTGCACGCCACGACCCTCGCCGACCTGGCCGCACCGCCCGCCTCGGGCCTGCGCCTCACCTGGATGGGCCACTCCACCGTGCTCGCCGAGATCGACGGGCGCCGCGTCCTGTTCGACCCCGTCTGGGGCGAGCGGTGCTCCCCCTTCTCCTTCGTCGGCCCCAAGCGCCTCCACCGGCCGCCGGTACCGCTGGAGGAGCTGGGCGAGGCCGACGCGATCGTCATCTCGCACGACCACTACGACCACCTCGACATGCCCACGATCAAGGCGCTCGCCGGGACCGGCACCCGCTTCGTCGTGCCGCTGGGCGTCGGCGCCCACCTGGAACGCTGGGGCGTCCCCGCGGACCGCATGACCGAGCTGGACTGGCACGAGTCGACGCAGGTCGCCGGGCTCACCCTCACGGCGACCCCGGCGCGGCACTTCTGCGGCCGGGCGATCCGCAACACCCAGCACACCCTGTGGGCGTCCTGGGTCGTCGCCGGGCCCGAGCACCGCGTCTTCCACAGCGGCGACACGGGATACTTCCCCGGTTTCACGGAGATCGGCGAGGCCTACGGGCCGTTCGACGCCACCATGGTGCAGATCGGCGCGTACAGCGACTTCTGGCCTGACATCCACATGACCCCCGAGGAGGGCGTCCGCGCCCACCAGGACCTGCGCGGCCGGCTCATGCTCCCCATCCACTGGGGCACGTTCAACCTGGCCCCGCACCCGTGGGAGGAGCCCGCCGAGGGCACTGTTGCCGCGGCGCGCGCCGTGGGGGCCCGGGTCGCCGTGCCGCGCCCCGGGGAGCCCTTCGAGCCCGCGGCCGGGGTACCGCTCGACCCCTGGTGGCGGGCGATCGCGCACGGGGCCGCCGCCCGCACCTGGCCCGCGCTCACCGACGACCCGCGGCCGGCCGCCCCGCAGCCGGACAGCGCCCCGGCGTGAGCGGGTCGTGAGCCGGTCGTGAGCGAGGAGGGGGCGGGGCGCCTGCCGTACCCGTCCCCTCCCGCACGGGCGGTCAGCCGTCAGCCGTCGCCCGCCGCCCGCGTGAGCCAGGCCGTTGCCGCCAGGCTCGCCGCCGACAGCAGGAGCAGCAGCAGGGGGACAGCGCCGATGCCGGAGGCCTCGATGCCCTTGCCAAGCGCCGGCGGAGCGGCCACACCGCCGATCATCGACGCGGCGATGACCCACGCCCCCGCGCGCCGCGCCCCGGGCACGGCCCGGGCCAGCCACGGCAGCCCCGTCGGGAAGACCGGGGCGATGAACAGGCCGACGCCCGCGTAGGCGTACGGCGCGAGCGTGGGCACGGCCGCCAGGGCCAGACAGCCCGTCATCCCGGCGCAGCACACCAGCAGGATCTGCGGCGCCGGGTAGCGCAGGGCCAGCGGGACGACGAGGAACCGGCCCGCGGTCATCATCAGCCAGTACACCGCCGTCGCGGACGCGGCGTACGCCACCGGGTGGCCGAGCGACTGCAGATGGGTCGGCTCCCAGCCGCCGACCCCCGCCTCCACCCCCACATGGAGGACGTACAGCACCACGAAGCCCAGCAGCACCGGCGTGACCAGCCGCCCCCGCGCCCCAGGCCGGGCGGCGGGCGCGGGCCCGGGAGGCTGTGTCCGCACCCCGCGCGTGCACAGCGCGAGGGCGCCCGCGAGGACGGCGCATCCGGCGAACACGGACGCATAGCGGTCCGGACCCAGCGCGCCGAGCAGGGCGGGCCCGGCGACCGCGCCGATCCCGAAGTGGGCGTTGAGGACGTTGAGCATCGCCGCGCCGCGGTCCCCGAAACCCACCGCGAACAGCTGGTTGAGGCCGTAGTCGATGCCGCCGAAGCCGAGCCCCGTCAGCAGCGCCGCGCCCAGCGCGAACGGCCAGTCCGGCGCGAGCGCGAAGGCCCCGCTGCCCGCCGCCATCAGCGTGTACGCCACCGTCAGCAGCCTGCGGTCGCCGATCCGGCCGCGCACCGCGTCGAAGACGAGCACCCCCGCGACGCCGCCGACGAAGTGCGCGCTCAGCCCCAGTCCGGCCATGGACGGGGACAGCCCGTGCTCCTGCCGCAGGGCGGGCAGCGCGGGACCGTACAGCGCCTGGAGGGCGCCGATGAGCACGAACCCGGCGCAGGACGCCACCACCGCGGGCCGGCTGAAGGGCCGCGCCGCGGGCGTGGTCTCCCGCAGGACGGCGGTCACCGGCCGTCCGCGAGGGTGGTGAAGGTGAAGCCGAACGAGGCCTCGGCGGCCGCCAGCCGGTAGCGGGGCAGCACTCCGGGCCCGCAGGACTGGCTGCCGATGCCGTGCAGGGCGTGGTCGAGGTTGACCCACAGGATGTTCCCCGGCACCAGGTCGCAGGTGTGCGCGGCGGCGTCCAGTTCCTCGCCCGTCCAGCGACGGGCGGTGAACCAGAAGGGCGGGCCGCCCTCGATCGCCACTCCCGTCCCGTCCTCCCGGCGCAGCCGCACCCGGCGCACGTCGGCGCGCGCCCCGTTCTCCTGCGGACGGACGTACGGGGTCTGCAGCGCGTCGACCGTCGCCGTGTGGAGCCCGATCCGGGACGCGGCCCGCGTGTCGGGGTAGGCCTCGCCGGGGCCGCCTCCGTACCACTCGGCCCGGGTCAGCGTGCCGCACAGCCCGAGGCGGACGCCGAGCCGGGGCAGCGGCAGTGTCCACCGCCCCTCGGGGGCCACGTCCACCGTCAGGTGCAACCGGTCGCCGTCGGCGGTCCACCGGTAGACCGTGCGCAGCCCGAAGGAGGCGGCGGCGGGGGCGACCCGCGTGGTGACGGTGAGCGCGTCGTCCTCGGCCTCGACGCCGTCCACCCGGTGCCGCATCCGGTGCAGTCCGGCCTCTCGCCACAGCAGGCCGAAGCGCGGGTCGGACTGCCAGGGGGCGCCGAGGTCGTTGTCCGTCGGGGCCCGCCACACGTCCAGCCGGGGGCCGGCGAGGGCGAAGCCGTCGAGCAGCCGCAGTTCGCCGCCGGCCGCGTCGAAGGTGCCCGGGCCCAGCAGCACCACACCGCCCTCGGCGTGCCGGGGGCGGTGCGGGCGCCCGGGTTCGGGGGCCGTCCGCCGGCCGCCCGGGCGTTCCGCGGCGGGCCACTGGCCCCACGCCACCTCGTGACCGGCCGCCGCCCACGGGGTGTCCCGCGCCAGGACCGCCCGCACCAGCCAGAACGCCTCCCCGGACGTTTCCGCCGCCGCAGGCTCCGGCAGCTTCAGCTCCGTCGTGCCGCCTGCGGCCAGCGGCGGCACCTCCAGGTCACCCTCGGCGACGGCCACCCCGTCGGCCTCGTACGACCAGGTGAAGCGCAGGTGCGAAAGATCCGCGACGTCATGGCGGTTGGTGATGCGGACCGTGCCCCCGAGCGGGTCGCCCTCGATCCGCACCGGCTCGATCACCTTCTTGTACTCGACCAGGCCGGGCGAGGGCGTCCGGTCCGGGAAGAGCAGCCCGTCGCAGACGAAGTTGCCGTCGTGCAGCTCCTCGCCGAAGTCGCCGCCGTAGGCGAACCAGCGCCTCCCGTCGGGGGTGCGGCGTGCGATGCCGTGGTCGATCCACTCCCAGACGAAACCGCCCTGCAGCCGCTCGTGGGTCTCGAACAGCCGCTGGTACTCGCCCAGTCCGCCCGGTCCGTTGCCCATGGCGTGCGCGTACTCGCACAGCAGGAAGGGCATCGCGCGCCGTCTGGCGTCGAGCGCGGGATCGTCCAGCGGCGCCTCCTCACGCCTGCCGATCCGCTCGACCTCGGCGTGCCCGGCGTACATGCGGGAGTACAGGTCCGTGTCGGCACAGGTCGGATCGCCCTCGTAGTGGAGGGGCCGGTCCGGGTCCCGGTCGCGGATCCACCGCGCCATGGAGGTCAGGCCGCGGCCGGTGCCGCACTCGTTGCCCAGCGACCAGACGAGCACGCTGGGGTGGTTCTTGTCGCGCTCGACCATGCGGGCGGCACGGTCCAGCAGCGCCGGGGTCCAGCGGTCGTCGTCGACGGGGTTGCCCTCCCAGCCGGTCACGGCGAAGCCGTGGGTCTCCAGGTCGCACTCGTCGACGACCCACAGGCCCAGTTCGTCGCACAGGTCGAGGAAGGCGGGGTGCGGCGGGTAGTGGCTGGTGCGCACGGCGTTGATGTTGTGACGCTTCATCAGCAGCAGGTCCTCGCGCATGGTGGCGATCTCCAGCGCGCGGCCGTGCTCGGGGTGGAACTCGTGGCGGTTGACCCCGCGGAACAGGATCCGGCGGCCGTTGACCTTCAGCACCCCGTCCTCGACCGCGACCGTACGGAAGCCGACGCGGAACGGGACGCGCTCGCCCGGGCCGGTGAGGACGGCCTCGTACAGCCGCGGGACCTCGGCGCTCCACGGCTCGGCGGGCACGGTGACCGGCTCGCCCGCCGCGACGTCGACGCCCAGCTCCGGCACGGTGACCCGGCCGCCGGACGGCGCGTCCACGCGCAGGGTGCCCTCGCCGGTGGCGTGGTCCCAGGCGGCGTGCACGAAGAAGTCGGCGACACAGCCGGCGGGCCGGTGCAGCAGCGTGACGTCCCGGAAGACGCCGGGCAGCCACCACATGTCCTGGTCCTCCAGGTAACTGGCCGAGGACCACTGGTGGACGCGGACCGCGAGCACGTTCCCCTTCGGCCGCAGCAGGTGCCCGACGGGGTACTCGGCGGGCAGCCTGCTCCCCTTGAAGACCCCCACCTCACGGCCGTTGAGCCAGATCCGGGCACAGGACTCGATGCCCTCGAAGCGCAGCACGGCCTCGCCGCCGGCGGGCCAGTCGTCCGGCAGCGCGAAGGTGTGCCGGTGGTCGCCGGTCGGGTTCTCGGTGGGGACCCGGGGCGGGTCGACGGGGAAGGGGTAGCGGACGTTGGTGTAGGCGGGCGCGCCGTGGCCGCCCAGCACCCAGTGGCCGGGGATGGCGAGGATGTCCCAGCGCGAGGCGTCGAAGTCCGGCCGGGCGAAGGAGGTGTCCTCGGCCCCGGCGGTCGGCGAGAGCCGGAACCACCACATGCCGCCCAGGTTCAGCCGGGCCGCGTCGGAGGCGGGCACCCAGGCCCGGGGCGGCAGGGCGCCGTGGCCGGGGGAGAAGTCCTCGTAGTAGGGGAGTTCCGGCCGCGCGGCCGGGGAGCCGGACGGGTGCGCGGGCATGGTCATACGACTCCTCGGTCGGCCCTCGATGCCGGTCTGCCGTTCGCTGCGGTGTGCCGCCGGTGCGCGCGGGTGCGGTCGGCGCGGCGCTCCCCGGAGGTAGGTGGCGGAAGGGCGCGCGGTGGGGACGGCGACCCGCCGCCCGCGGTTGTCGCGCGGGCGTTGCCGGGCCCGCGCGGCCCGGCGCGGGCGGCCGCGCGGAGGGCACGCGACGTCCGCTCCACCCCCGGGTCCCCCTCCCGTGCCGCCGCCGACGGGAACACACGCTAGGCGCCGGGCGGGAGCCGGACAAGCGCTTCACGCACACCCCCGCCGGACGTCACGGCGCCGGGGACGGGCCGCCCGCGATCCGGCGGGCCAGCGCCGCGACGTCCACCGGGCGCGAGGTGTCCACCCGGTGCACGCTGCCCAGGCCCAGCGGCTCGGCCATCTCGGTCCAGAACCGCCACTCCTCCTCCGGGAAGCGCGCGCCCTCGGTGTGCACCGGGTGCCGCGCGGGCGCCCGCTCCCGGAACCTGCGGCGCGCGGTGTCGGGCGGCACGGCGCACCACACCTCGTGCACCTCGGACGCGCCCGCCCGCGTCAGGCCCGCGGCCACCACGGGACGCATGTGCGCCAGCCACGGGCTCTCCAGCACCGCCCCGACCGGTGCGTCGGCCAGCAGCGTCCACAACGTCTCGCCCGCCGCGGCCCCGAGGCAGCGGCTCCACTCCCGCCCGCCGCCCTGCGCCGGGCGCAGTGCGGCCAGCGCGTCGGCCAGGGTCTCCTTCACGGAGTCCTTGCTGAACAGCGGGAGCTCCAGTTCGCGGGCGAGCATCCGGGCGAGGGTCGTCTTCCCCGCTCCGGGCAGTCCGTTGACCAACACAGCTAACATGCCGCGACCTTAACGACGCCGCGGGCGGCGGTGGAGTACGCCGCCCCGCCGCCCGCGCGCCACGGGGTGCCTCGTGGGCGGGCGGTGCCTCACGAGTGGGCGCCGGCCGGATCCTCCGTGACGTCGATGCCCGTGAACCGGGCCCAGTTGCGTCCGATCTCGCTCCAGCCCGCCACCGGTCCGCCGCCCAGACGGCCCGTGAACAGCGGGCGCAGGTCCGTGTCGCGTTCTGCCCAGGCCGCCGAGAACTGGCTGCGGGTGACCCGGAGACTGGTGTTGAGCTGGACGACGGCCGCCCGCGCACAGTCCTCGCGCCATTCGTCGTCCGTCCAGGCTGCGGAGCCGACGGGGGGCCGCGCCGCCAGTGCCAGGCTGAGGAAGCAGGCGGCGTTGTAGTTGACGAGGTATCCGGCGGCGGCCCGGTTCGAACCGCGGTGCCTGGGCGCGGAACCGGCGATGCCCGCCCGGCGGTGGGCGTCCCCACCCGTGTGGTCCGCGCCCGTGGGGTGGTCGGCGTAGAGCAGACGGCGCAGCCCCCAGTCGGGCCCGCCCCACAGCCGGCCCCACCGCGCCCAGCCCCCGGTGACCTCCCTCGCCACGTCGCGGAACGCCGTCCGCAGCTCCCGCGGACCGGGGGAGACGTTCTCGCGCAGCACCTCGGCGGCGCTGGCGATCCGCACCGCCGCGCGGAAGGAGCGGCGGCGGGTGCGCAGGGCGGGACGGGGCCGCTCCATGGCCCACCACTGCCGCCAGTAGCGGCGTTCGCCGAGGTTGCGGCGGCCGGGGAGCCAGGTGCGGGCGTACCGGCGCAGGATGGCGCGCCGCGACAGCCGCCCGAGCAGCAGCCGCAGGTGCTCCCGTGAACGGGGTTCGCGGCGCCTCGCCCGCTCGTCCCTGTGCGCCGGGTGGCGGCTCTCCTCGGCGCGGGCGATGGAGAGCCGGTAGGCCGTCTCCATGTGCTCGGGCCACAGCTGGACGCAGTACTTGTAGATCTCCACGGCCTGCCGGATGTAGTCACCGGGCTCGGCGACACCGGGGAACTGGCTCATCAGCTCCAGGACGCCCGCCTGGTGCAGCCGGACGGTGAGGTTCCCCGGCACCAGCGCCGCGGCCTCCTCGAAGCGCTCCAGGGCCCGCTCGTGCCCGGCCCGTTCCCCGGCCACGTCCCGGCGCTTGTTCGCGGCCAGCGCGTCCTCCTGCGCCTTGGTGCCCATGCGGTAGCAGCGGTACGCGTCGGGGTCGTCGCCCCAGCTCTCCCAGCGGGGGATGCGGTCCTGCGAGCGCGGGTCGGCGAGGATCTTGACGGTGCAGTAGCAGGCGACGCGTTCGTACAGCTCCCGGTCGGCCTCGCGCCTGCCGCCGTCCGCCGCGCCGGGCTCCGGCGCGCGGCCCTGCATGATGGCCGCGGCCACCACCGTGTTCTTCGGCACGTACAGGATCCGCACCGAGAAGCGGGTCGGCTGATCGCCCGTCGTCAGGCAGTGCAGCATCACGTGGTACGCCCGCGGACGGAAGAACGCGAGCCGCTTGATCACGTCCACCCAGCCGTGCGGGGAGGAGGCGGTCTCCGGCGCCGGATCGGGCCCGATGGTCGTGCCGCTGCCGGGGGTCAGGACGTTCGGGCCGAGCGCGTCGGCGGCCATGTGCTCCGTGATGTACGCGGCCAGTTCGGCCGTGGCCGCGGACTCGTGGCCGTGGTCGGGGCCGCCCGGGCCGGCGCCGTTGCCGCGGTGGCCGTTGCCGTGGCCGCCGAGCAGTCCGCGGTCCTCGCACACCACCACGGGCAGCAGCCGGTTGCCGCGGTGGCGGCGCAGCAGCCCCGACCCCAGCCGTACCAGGCCGATGAACACGGCGACCGCGAAGATGCCGAGCACCCACACGGCGGTGCCCCCGGACTGCTCCCAGAACCCCTGGGGCCACGGGCCGCCGTCCCCGGCGGCCGCGGGCGCGGCGAAGACCGTCCCCATGGCACATCCCCCCGTCACATCCCCCTTGTGTGCTCTTGTGGTGATCCCCGCAACCGGAGATCACCAAGCCCGTGCGGGGATGGCGAATCGTCACACCGTCAACTCCCGTGCGTGCGGGGGGTGTCGTGCGACGCATGGGGGCGGATCGCACCGAGGGGGGATCGGTCAGGCGGGCGGGGCGACCAGCGTGCCGGACTGCCCGGCCCGGCGCAGGGCCCGGGCGACGAACCCGTCCGCCTTCAGCTCCTCGACGACCTCGCGGAGGAAGGCGACCGACTCCGGCAGCCGGTCCACCGTCGTGCCGACGGCCTGCCGGATCTGCATGAACGCGCCCTCGACGAGGCGGAGGTCGGGGTGCTGCGCGACGTATCCGGCCATCGGCTGCCCGATCCCGGCCGCGACCTCCAGGCCCTCGGCGCGGAAGACGTCCACGCCTTCGTCGCCGCGGACGACGGTGGCGTGGCGCAGCGTGCGCGACAGGAAGAGGTCGTAGGCGGAACCGCGCTTCACGCCGATCCGGACACCCGCGCGGTCCACCTCGTCCACCGCGCCGACCTGCGAGTCGCGGGGCACGGCGAACACCCCCTCGATCACCACGTACGGCGCGGTGAAGGCGACCTCCGCCTCCCGGGCGGGCTCGACCGCGAGGAAGCAGATGTCGGCCCGGCCCGACGCCATGGCCTCGAACGACTTGCGTGCCGCGTCGAAGCAGACCGGTTCCACCGGCACGTCCAGCCGGGCGCCCACCTCGCGCGCGATGTCGACGGTGACTCCGCCGGGGGACTGCGCGGTGCCGTGCGCCAGCACCGGGTTGCCCAGGTTGATCGACGCCCGCAGGACGCCCGTCGGCGCCAGGTCCCTCACGACGGCGGCAGTCACGGTGCTCATGGTGCGGAGTGTAGGCCCGCCCTCGCCGGCGGTCCGGCACGGCCCTCGCCGACGTCCGCCTCCGCCTCGTTCCGGTTGCGGCCCGGCGCCTTGTCAACAAGGTGACGGGGGCGTTGTCGGTGGCCTCGCCTAGTGTTCCGGTCACTTGATCACGGCGTTGCAGGGAGGCACGCATGGGGTGGGTCACGGCGGGCGACTACGAAGTCGCCCTCCACGAAGGGAAGGTCGTGTGCCGCAACGCGGCCGGCCGCCGGCTGAAGTCGGTGCCGGCCAAGCTGGCGGACGACCCGGCGGTGACGGGACTGCGGCAGCTCGCCGAATGGCTGGAACGGCACGAACGCCGGTGCCTGGCCGACGTCGAGCGCTGGATGGTGCGTTCGCTGCCCGTGCCCCTCGCCGTGATCGGCCGCGTGTGGCCCGACCCGGCGTGGCGGGCGGCCCTGCGCGACCTCGTCGTCACCGGGGAGGACGGTCAGGTCGCCGGCTTCCTGCGGGACGCCGACACCGAGCGCGGACTCGGCCTGGTCGACCTCGACGGCGACACCGTGCGCATCGCCCCGGACATGGTCCGCATCCCGCACCCCGTGCTCCTCGACGACCTGGAGGAGCTGCGGGAGTTCGCCGTCGAGCTGGGCGTGGAGCAGACGGCGCAGCAGCTCTTCCGCGAGGTGTGGCGGCGGCCCGCCGGGCTCGACCCCGAGGGCACGCTCGTCGAGGAGTACGCGGGCGGCACCTTCAAGGAGCTGCGCTTCCTGCACGGCCGCGCCACCTCGCTGGGCTACCGCGTGCGCGGCGGGCACAGCGTCTGCCCCGTTCTGGAGGACGGCCGCGCCGTCGAGGCCCGCATCTGGATCGGCGACTACGACGGCTGGAGCGAGACCGAGACCGGATCCCTGTCCTGGACCGACACCGCCGGGAAGACCCTGACCTTCGCCCAGGTCGGCGCCGTCGCCTGGTCGGAAGGCATGCGCATGGCGGCCGCGCTCTACGCGGGACGCGACATCGAGGACGAGGAGCAGGCGGCATGACCACGTACGACCCCACCACCACGGCCGCGCTGCTCGACGCGGGCGCCGTGCTGCCGCCCGGCACCAGCACCCGCGAGGACGCCGACACGCTCACCGTCCGCACCTACACCCACCCCGTGCTGGACGACCGCCGCGTCGTCCGCCTCGTGCCCGGCACCCTCGGTGAGGCCGAGGACCTGGCCCTTGACTTCCTCGGCCTGACCCGCGAGGACGAGGCCCCCGAGGTCGGCCAGGTCCGTCGGGAGACCCTCGGGTTCCCCGCCTGGGCCCTGGTCAACGACCCGGCCAACGGCCACCACGCGCTCGCCCTGGTCAAGGACGTCGAGCGGCTCGCCCGGATGGCCAAGTCCCGCGCCGGCGCCGCCAAGGACGGCTTCGACGCGCTCGCCGAGCGTCTGGGCCGCGCGGTACCGCACTTCCTGCCCACCTTCCACGAGCAGGCGGCGCGCGTCTTCCTCCAGCACGAGAACACCACGTACGCCGCCGCCTTCTTCGGCAAGGCCCGTGCCGCCGAGCGCGTCCACGGCCTCACCGTCGACGAGGACCGCCAGCGCGCCGTCTTCCTGGAGTTCGCCTTCGCCGGCGCCCTCACCGTCAAGGCCCTCAAGGAGCACGTCAAGGACCTCGCACGGCGGCTGGACCCCGCCGAGGCCTGGCGGCAGTTCCGGCAGCTGACGGTGGAGCGCTGCGCCGCCGGGATGCCCCCGTACGCGTCCCTGCCGCAGGACGCCCGCAGCCTGATCAAGGCAGCGGGCCTCGACCGGGTCACCGAGGAGTGCGCCCTCGTCGCCGACCTCGTCGCCTCGCCCGCCGTCGTCCGTGCCCCCGGTTCCTTCTGGACCGCCTACCGCGCCACCCTGGCCGTCCTCGCCGAGCGCGAACCGGCCGTCCGGGCACGGCTGCTGGAGATCATGCCGGCCGGACTCGGCCGCGACGCCGAGGGCGACGAGTTCTGGCTCGCCCTGCTCGTCGAGACCGGTGCCGACACCCTGCTCACCGGCGAGGCGGGGGAGGCCTCGCGGGCCGTCGACGCGGCCGACTGGCTCAGCCGCTGGGCGAGCCACCGCAAGCACGGCTCCAGCGCCCCCGAACGCTCCGCGGCCACCCTCGACCTCGTCAGCCGCATGGCGCCCCGGCTGCGGGCCGACGGCAGGCCCGTCGACCTCTTCACGGGCCGCTGGCACCACGGCGCCGAACTCGACCTGCTCGACCTGTGCGCCGCCGAGCGTGTGCCGCTGACCGTCCCCGCTGAGGACGTGACCGTGCACCTGCCGCTCCACCGCTGGCTGGAGACCGCCGACCCGGCCCGCCGCGACCTCGTCGCCACCGGTGCCGACCCGCGCTTGCGCCGCCTGCTGCACAAGGCCGTCGGCAGCCTCGGCGAGGACCGCGGACTGGCCGGCGTGCTGGAAGCCCTGGCAGGCCACCCGGTGCTCGGCGACGTCCTGCACGCATGGCTGGAGGAGGCCGCCGCGCAGTTCACCCGTGCCACGGGCCTGCCCGCCGCCCGCAGCGCCATCAGCCGGCTGCGCCCGTTCCGTTCCGTCGCGGCCCGGGTCAACCCGCAGGCCGTGGCCCGGGTCGCCGCGCAGGAGATCGCGCCGCTGCTCGGCCGGACGCTGCGCGAGGGCATCCTCGACGAACTGGGCTGGCCCGCACTCGACGAGGGCCTGCGCCTGCTCGACGCCGCGGTCGCCAAGAACAGGGACCACGCCCTGGCCGTCGCCGAGGCCTGGCCCGCGCTGATCCTCGCCCGCGGGGACAAGGCCGTCGTCGTCGGGCCCGACAAGGTGCTGCTCGACCACGACCTGCGCATCCCCGTCGAACTCGACCGCTGGAACCGCCCCCACTTCCGCTGGGCCGACGGTGAACTCCTCGTCATGTGGCGGCAGGACGACAAGCAGCTCGGCTACTGGTCCGCCCGGCCCGCCGAGGTGTTCACCCTCGGCGGCGAACAGCTCCCGCACTGGTGGCACGGCCACATCGCCGCCCCGTCCATCCCGCTGCCCGGCGGCGGCCGCGCCACCGGCGGCCGCACCCTGCACGCCGGAGACACCGTGCTGCCGGCCGGCCGCCCCGTCCTCGGCGACGGCACCGCGCTCTGGCGCCAGGGCAAGCAGGGCCGCCACGAGGTGTGGATGGAGTACGACCCGGCCTCCGGCACCCACGGGCGTGCCTCGCTGCCCGCCTTCCTCCGCTCCGGCATCCTCGACGGCGCACGGCTCAGCCAGGAGGACTGCGAGGTCCTGCCGCTGCAACCCGGGCTCGAGCGGAGCCCCTTCGGCACCGACGGCACCGTCCTCGGCCGCTGGGTCCGCGTCGAGGGCGAGGGCGGCGGGTCCCGCACCGTCGCGGGCACCCCGGACGGCCGTACCGTCGCCCTCCCCACCCGTAAGCAGGGGTGGGCACGCCGCGTACCGCTCGGCGCACTGCGGCTGCCCGACGGGGCCGAGCCCGTCGTCGCGCTCACCCACCAGAAGGTGTCGCTGTACGCGGCGGGCGACGTCACCTGCGACGACGAGCTGGGCAGCGTGACGCTCACCGAGCAGGGCGGCGAGTTCGCCGCCGGCACCCGCTACGTACCGCCGCTCGCGTACTGGCACGCCCTGCGCCCCCGCGACGAGGGGGCCTCGGCGGTGCTGCGCGCCCTCACCGACGAGCAGGCGGCCGAAACGCTGCGCGCCGCCGCCCACGCCCTGGCGGAGCATCAGGCCGAGGTGAACAGGACGAAGAAGTACACCGGTCCGTCCGCGGAGACCGTCGCGCGGGCCGCCGTCGCCGCCGCCCTGCCGGCCCTCGCGGACGAGCGGCTGATCATCGGCGTCACCGCCCTCGTCCGGGGCACGCTGCGCCACGCCGAGTCCGTCGCCTCCTTCGTCGCCCCGCCCACCGACAAGCCGCGGCAGTCGCTCCCGCGCACCCAGGACATGTTCGCCGACCACAAGCCGCCGCACGGTGACGACGGCACGCTGCGCACCGCCCTGGACGGCATCGCGGGCCGGAGCGGTCACTGGTGGAGCAGCAGCCCCCAGTGGAGTGCCCTGCAGCAGATCCGGGCGGTCAACCACGTCCTGTCCGGCAAGGCGGCAGAGGGCAAGCCGCTGCCCGACCGGGCGGAACTGGGTGACCCGGTCGACGGCTGGCACAGCGACGAACACACCGTCCCCGGCATGGGCCTGGGGTGGCTGCCCGCCCTGTCCGCGCTGCGGCCGCTGGCCTACCGGGCGGCGTCGCCCGCCATCACGCAGGCCGCACGCGAGGCCCTCCTGCTGCTCTTCGACGCGATCACCGAGGGCCCGCTGGCGGTGCCCGGGAGCGGACTCCGCGAGATCGTCCTCGTGGAGAAGCACGGGAAGCAGCGGCGCGCCGGCCAGGTCCTGCGCAAGGACGGGCGCACCGTCGTGATCCTGGGCTGCCAGAGCGTCGACGGCGACCGCGACCGCGTCCACTGGCTCGCTCTCGACCACGATCCCACCGGCGCGTTCGGCGCCGTCGCCCACTTCACCCTGGAGGACGAGACGGACCGTACGCCGGTCTTCCCCGCCGAGCGGCTCACCGCCGTCAGCCGCCTCATCCGCGACAAGGGCCCCGCGCCCTGGCGCCCCGACGCCCCTGCCGCGCTCGCGGCGGCGACCCGCGGCGGCCTCGGTCCCGTCCAGGCGACCCTGCTGATCGCCGGGCGGCCGCAGGAGCCGGACGCCGAAGCCCTCGCCCGCATCGACCTGAAAGCACGCCAGAAGGGCCTCGGCGAGGGCCTGCTGAGCTCCCTCTCCGAGGACGACCACGCGGCCGTCCTCGGGGCCCTGCTGCCCGACGACCCCGCCGACCTGTGGGGCAGCGGCCCCGACACCGCCGCCGCCGGCCGCGTGTGGGGGCAGCGCCTCGGCTCCGTCGTCCGCCTGCCGGAGGACGTCGCCGCCGAACTCGCCGGAGTCACCACCGCGTCCGCCGAGGCCGTGCTCAACCCCGCACTGACGCCCTGGCTGAGCCGCACCACCGTGCAACGCCCCGACAAGGACGGCAACCTCGTCCCCGCCGACCCCTCGGCCCTGCCCGGCCGGCACGACATCACCGGTGCCGTCGCCGTGCTCGCCGGGCTCGCCTACGGACTGCCGTACGGGCATCCGCTGCGCGCCGCCCTCCCCGAGGGCCTGGCGGCGCTGCGGCGGCGGATCGCCGACCCGGGGCTGCTGGTCGACCTCGACATCGCCTGGACGGAGAAGGGCGGCCCCACCGCCGTCCGGATCCGCACGGCGTACGGGCTGCCCGCAGCCGGCGGCGCCGACGCCCACGGCCTGACCCACGCGGGCGACGCGCTCGTGCTCCGGCCCTGGTACGGCGACACCGAGACGGTGCTCGTCCGCCCGGCCGGACTGACCGGTTCCGAGGACCCCGTCCTCGGCCTCGTCGAGGGCCTCGTCGGCCTCCGGGGCGGCGGCATCCAGGCGCTGCGCGCCGTGCTCGGCGACGACCTCGCCCGCGCCGTCGCGGCGGGCGGTGCGCCCGGCGCACCCGCCGGTCACGCCCAGGACCCCACGGTCTCCGTGCCCGCCCTGGTCACCGAGGTCGCCGCGGCCCACGGCCTGGGCGAGGACGCCGCCGCGCTCTACCTCCAGTTGCTCGCCCTGCCCGACCCCACGGACCGCAACTGCGCCCGCTGGACGGACTGGAAGCCTGCCCGGATGAAGAAGGCCCGCGCCGAGCTGGCCGCGACCGGCCTCGTCGTCGAGGCCAAACGTCCCCGAGCCGGCCGCACCCTCTTCCTGCCCTGCGGCTGGCGCGACCTCAAGGCACCCGCCCTTCCCGTGGAGACCTGGAAGGAAGGCCTCTACCCGGTCCGCGACCACGCCCGCGTCGTGCCGCTGCTGCCCGTGCCCGAGCTGTTCGCCCGCGCCTGGGAACGCGTCCGCGCCGGCGACGCCCCCGGCTTCGAAGAACTCACCACCCGTGCCACCCGGAAGGGCCGCCGCCGATGACCACCACCGCCCCCGTCCCCGTCGCGCGGCAGATCACCCCGCCCGAGGACCGGTACGCCACCGAACTCGCCTTCCTCGCCGCCCACGACGGCGGACCACGTCCGCCCGCCTGGCGGCTCACCCCGCGTGCCGTCGTCACCTTCGTGATGGGCAGCGACGGCCAGGCCCTGCGCCTGCCCGACGACGCCGAGGTGCCCGAGGGCGTACCGCGCCGCCTCGTCGTCGAGGGGAAGTTCGTCGGCGACCGCGCCCTGGTGGAGCGGTGCGTCGTCACCCTCGCCGGGGAACGCGGCCTGCTCCTCGTCGGCGAGCCCGGCACCGCCAAGTCGATGCTCTCCGAGCTGCTGTCGGCCGCGATCTGCGGCACCAGCGGGCTCGTCGTCCAGGGCACCGCCGGCACCACCGAGGACCAGCTCAAGTACGGCTGGAACTACGCCCTGCTGCTCGCCCAGGGCCCCAGCCGGCAGGCGCTCGTCCCCTCACCCGTGCTCACCGCCATGTCGCGCGGCGCCATCGCCCGCGTCGAGGAGGTCACCCGCTGCCTGCCCGAGGTGCAGGACTCCCTGGTCTCCCTGCTCTCCGAACGCCGCATCGCCGTCCCCGAACTCGCGGGCGGCGACGACGCCCTGGCGCACGCGGCGCCCGGCTTCAACCTGATCGCCACCGCCAACCTCCGCGACAAGGGCGTCTCCGAGATGTCCGCCGCCCTCAAACGGCGCTTCAACTTCGAGACCGTCGGACCCATCGGCGACCTCGACGCCGAGACGGCGCTCGTGCGCAGCCAGTCCCGCGCCGCCGTCGAACGGGCCGGTGCCCCCTACGAGGTCGACGACGCCGTCCTGGAAGCCCTCGTCACCGCCTTCCGCGACCTGCGCGAGGGCCGTTCCGCCGAAGGCTGGGAGGTCGAACGGCCCTCCACGGTCATGAGCACCGCGGAGGCCGTCGCGGTCGCCGGCGCGCTCGGCCTGGCCGCGGCGTACTTCCCCGGTGACCGGGACGTGCTCGGCCTGCTGCCCGGCCACCTCCTCGGCGTCGTGCGCAAGGACGACCCGGCCGACGCCGCCCGGCTGCTCGGCTACTGGGACGGCCCCGTGCGGCGCCGCGCCGAGCAGGGCTCCCCGACCTGGCGCACCCTGTGGGAGCTGCGCGCCGTCCTGGAAGGCTGAGCCCGTGTCCCTCACCCCGGACGAGGCCGTCACGGTCCTCACCGACCCGGCGGCGCCCTACCTCGTCGGCGTACGGCACCACGCCCCGTCGCTGGCGGCCGCGCTGCCCGCCCTGCTCGACGGGGCGAAGCCCGACGTGCTGCTCGTCGAACTCCCCGGCGAGATGCAGGAGTGGCTGCCCTGGCTCGCCCACGAGGACACCCGGGCCCCCGTCGCCCTCGCCGCCGCCCCCGGCGACGGGGGCGGCGGTCCCGCCTTCTACCCCTTCGCCGACTTCTCGCCCGAACTCGCCGCCGTCCGCTGGGCGGCGCGGGGCGGTGTCCCCGTCGTCGCCTGCGACCTGCCGCTCGCCGACCGCGCCTGGGACGCCGGACGCACGACGGCCACGCCGGGCGACTCCGGTCCCGGGCTGCAGGGGGCCCTGCGCGCCCGGCTCACCGGCCGCCCCGGCGACGACCTGTGGGACCGTCTCGTCGAGGCCTCCGCCCCGGGCTCACCGCCCGAAGCGCTGCGCCGTGCCGCCCTCCTGACGGGATGGGCGCTGCGCCGGGACGCCGCCGAGGGCGCGGGGGTCCCCGTACTCGACCTGCGCCGCGAGCAGTGGATGCGGGCCCGCATAGCCGAGGCCACCGCGGACGGCCGTCGCGCGGCCGTCGTCGTCGGTGCCTTCCACGCGCCCGCCCTGGTCCCCGCCGACGCGTGGCCGGAGGGCACCGCCCCCGTGGAAGGCCCGGAGGCGGCGCCCGCACCCGAGGGCGGCACGACCTGGACGACCTCCCTGATCCCCTACGCGTACCCGCTGCTGGACGAACGCTCCGGCTATCCGGCGGGCATCCGCGACCCCGAGTGGCAGCACATGGTGCTGGAGGCGGCCGGCGACCCCGCCGCGCTCGACGAGGCGCTCACCCGCGCCGCCGTCCGCATCTGCGCCGAACTGCGCGCCCAGGGCCACCCGTCGGGCCCGGCCGACGCGCGCGAGATCAGCCGGCTCGCCGGTGACCTCTCCCGGCTGCGCGGGCTGCCCGCGGCCGGCCGCGGGGAGCTCGTGGAGGCGGTGCAGACCGTGCTCGCCCAGGGCGAGCCGTACGGTCGCGGACGGGCCGTGGCGCGCGCCATGGAACGAGTGCTGGTCGGCACCCGCGGCGGACGCCCCGCACCGGACGCGCCCCGCAGCGGCCTGGCCCCCGCCGTCGAGGCGGAACTGGCCGCACTGGGCCTGCCCGCCCCCGGTCCGGACTCCGGTGCCCCGGCCGAGGCGCGAGACCTGCGCCTGGATCCGCTGCGCTCCGAGCTCGACCGCCGCCGCGAACTCCTGCTGCGCAGGCTGTCGGTCTGCGGCGTGCCCTACGCCGAGCCGAAGGACGTCACGGGCGCGGCCGGCACCGAGGGCCTCACCACCCGCTGGGAGGTCCGCTGGACGCCCGCCACCGCGGCCATGCTCACCGCGGCCGGGGTCCGTGGCGTCACCGCCGCCCAGGCCGCCGAGGGCGTGCTGCGCGAACGCCGCCGCCAGGAGACGGACGAGGGTGGCCCCACCGCGGCGCAGACCCTCGCCGGACTGGCCCGGGCCGCGGAGTGCGGGCTACCCGGGCTCGCCGGGGAACGTCTCGCCGAGACCGCCGACGTGCTCCCCGCCTCCGGCACCCTCCCCGAACTCCTCGCGGGACTCGCCCTGCTGGATCGCGTCCGGGCCGGCCACATCGCCGGCCTCGGCGCCGACGAGGCCCGCACCGCCCGCGCCACCGCCGTCGCCGAGCTGCTCACCGCGGCGGCGGTCCGTCAGGTCGACGGCCTGACCGGGTCCGAGGACCCCGCCGACGCACACGCGCTGCTCGAACTCGCCCACCGCGCGGACCTCCTGGGCGGCATCCGGCTCACCGACGCCCTCGCCCGGCTCGCCGCGGACGGCTCCCCGCTGATGCGCGGTGCGGCGGGTGCCGTCAGGGTCCTCCTCGGCCAGGAGGCGCCCGAGACCCTTGGCGCCCGCGTCGCCTCCTGGGTCGACGCCGCGGGCGACCCCGACTCCCGCGCCGCCCTCACCGCCCGGCTGACCGGGCTGCTGACGGCGGCCGGCCCGCTGCTCGAGGCGGCCGCCCCCGCCCTGGAACCCCTGCTCGACCGCGTCCGCGACCTGCCCGACCAGGCCTTCCTGTCACGGCTCCCGGCTCTGCGCGGCGGCTTCGACACCCTCAGCCCGGCCGCCCGCGACCGCCTCCTTGCGGCCGTCGAGGAACGTCTGGACGCCGACGGCATCGCCGACACCGCGGGCGTCGACCCCGTCGCCCTCGCGACCTGGACCCGCGCCGACCTCGCCGCCCGCGCGACCCTGTCCCGGCTCGGCCTGCTCTCGCACGAGACGCCCGAGGCGGCCCCAACGGCCGACAGCGCTTCGAGCCCCACCGGCCCGGCGGCAACGGTGTTCCCGGCAGGCCCCGCCGCCACGGCGTCGCCGGATGCACCGCACGGTGCCACCACCCCCGACGCGGCCGTTCGCGACGATGGTTTGGTCGCGGGCCCGGATTCGTCCGCCGGCCGTGCTGCAGGCACCACGCCCGTACGGTCCGCCGACGCGGCGTCGCCGGGCACGCAGCAGCCCGCCACCGCCCCCGGCGCACCGGGCGAAGCCCCCGCCGCCGCGGCCCGCACCCTCGCGCCCGCCGACCGGTGGCGCCTCGTGCTGGGCCGGCGAGGCGACCGGCTGCCGCCTTCCGCCGGGGCCCTGGCCACCGCGCTGGACGAGCTGTACGGCAACGGCCGGGGCGAGGGCAGCCGCGGCGACCTCGGCGGGCACGGCGGGGCCGGCAGAGCCGGCGGTGGCCGTGGTGGCCGCGAGGCGCCCTACCCCGGGGTGCGCGAGTGGTCAGAGGAGCTGGCGGCGCTGTTCGGGCCCGGTATCCGCGAGGAGGTGCTGGCGGCCGCCGCCGCGTCCGGCCGCAAGGACGTGGTGGCCGAACTCGACCCCGACAGCGTGCGCCCCTCCGTGGACCTGCTGCGCACCGTCCTGCGGCACGCGGGCGGACTGCCGGAGGCCCGGCTGGCCGCGCTGCGCCCCCTCGTACGGCGCCTGGTCGAGGCCCTCACCCGGCAACTCGCCACACAGCTGCGCCCGGCGCTGCACGGGACCGCGCTCCCGCGCCCCAGCCGGCGCCCCGGGGGCGGCCTCGACCTGGCCCGTACGCTGCGCGCCAACCTGGCCACCGCACGCCGCGGTCCCGACGGCACCGTCCAGGTGATCCCGGAGCGGCCGGTGTTCCGCGCCCGGGCCCAGCGGGCCGCGGACTGGCGGCTGATCCTGGTGACGGACGTGTCGGGGTCCATGGAGGCCTCCACGATCTGGGCCGCGCTCACCGCCTCCGTCCTGGCCGGGGTGCCCACCCTGGCCACGCACTTCCTCACGTTCTCCACCGAGGTCATCGACCTCACCGACCACGTGGCGGACCCGCTCTCCCTCCTCCTGGAGGTGAGCGTCGGCGGGGGCACCCACATCGCCGCCGGGCTCCGGCACGCCCGCGAACTGGTGACCGTGCCCTCGCGCACCCTCGTCGTGGTCGTCAGCGACTTCGAGGAGGGGTATCCGCTCGGCGGCCTCCTGGCCGAGGTCCGCGCCCTGGTCGGCGCCGGCTGTCACGTCCTGGGCTGCGCCAGCCTGGACGACGCCGGGCGCCCCCGTTACTCCACGGGCGTCGCCGGACAACTCGTCGCCGCGGGCATGCCCGTCGCCGCCCTCAGCCCCCTCGAACTCGCCCGCTGGGTAGGGGAGAAGATCACATGAGCCAGCAACTCCCCCCGGTCGCACCGGCCGTGACCGCGGAACTCGTCGGGGCGCTTCCGCCCCGGCTGCGCAAGCGCCTCGACGCCGGCGTGGCCAAGCTCGCGGCCCGCCCGGTCGTCGTCGACGGCGACGCCGTGCGGATCGCCGTGGACGACGACACCGAGCTGGAACTGCACGCCCCCGGGGGCACGGTGACCCGGGCGGAGGACGTGCGCTGCGGCTGCCTGCTCGCTCCCGACTGCCTGCACCGCGCCGCGGCCGCCTCGGCCGCACCCGTCGCCGAGGCAACGGCGCCGACCGCCGAAGGAGCCCCATCCCAGGCCCTCGGGGAGGAGGGGCCCGAGCCCGAGAACGCCACCCCGCAGCAACACGCCGCCGCCGACGCCCTGCGCGCCGCGGGCGCCGCCGTCCTCGACGCGGGCATCGACGGCTCCGGCGCCGTCGTCCAGGCTGAACTGCTGCGGGCCGCGCACTCGGCCCGGCTGAGCGGGCTGCCGCGCGCAGCCGCGGCGGCCGTGTCCGTCGTCACCCGGCTGCGCGCCGCCCGCGCCGCCGACCCCGGGCACCGCCTCGCCGACCTGGTCGCCGCGCTGCGCGAACTCCTCGGCACCGCCCACCGGGTCCCGTACGCCACCGGTCCCGAACTGGCCGCCGTGCGCGGCACCGCGCGACAGCCGTACACCCCGGACGGCTCGCTGCGGCTGTACGGCCTGTTCTCCGAGCCCGTCCTCACCGCGAGCGGCTACGCGGGCGCCGTCACCTGGACGGCGGACGCCGACGGCCGCCTCTACACCGTCTCCGACGTCGCGCCCGGCGGCCCCGGCCGCGCCACGGGCGCCGCCGACCGGGCCGTGCGCATCGGCGACACCGCCCTCAGCCACCGCGAACTGTCCCGCGCGGGCCTCGCCGTGTCCGGAGCGACGGTCTCGCCTACCGGCAGGCTCGGCGCGGGAGCCGCCGTCCGCGCCGTACGGGCCCCCGGCGCCGCCTGGACGGCCGAACCTCTGGACCGCCTGTGGCGGGTGCCCGTCGCCGAACAGGCCGTGCGCGCCCTCACCACCGGAGACGGCCTGCTCTTCCTCGACGTCACCCTCATCGGCACCGTCCGCGAGGCCGGCGGCGCCTGCCTGCTCGCCGAATGCGACGGCCTGACGCTCCGGCTCGCCGCCGCGCTCGACCATCCCGCGCTGCCCCACCGCGACAACCTGCGGCTGCTCGCGGGCGTGCCGGGCACCCCTCTGCGCATCATCGCCCGGCTCGACCCGGCCCCGCACCCGCGCGCGCTGCTGCTGGCCACCAGTCATCCCGCCGACCCCGAGGCCCGCGTGGACACCGGCCTCGACCGCCTGCAGCGCGCCGACCTCCCCGCGGTCCAACCCCCGGTCCCACTCCCGCTCCCGCCGTCCGCGGCTCCCGACGAGGCCCCCGTCCACCTGCTGCTCCGCCGCGTCCACCAGGCCGCCTCCGGCGGCCGCCGTGTGCTCGCCCTCCCCACGAACTCCGCCTCCGACGCCCGGCGCCTGCGCCGCGCCGCCCTTCCGACCGCCGCGGACCTCCTGCAAGACCTCGACCGCGCAGCGGCCGACCGCGGCCGCGACCCCTTCGGCCGCCTCCTGCCCGCCGACACCGACCGCTTCGCCCTCGCCTGGCTCGCCGCCGCCGTCTACGTCGACGAACTCTCCCGCGCCCTGTGCGCCGCCGCCTGGAGCGCGGATCCGTCAGCTGATCCGTCCGCCGCGGCGGTGTCGCCCGCCGGGGCGGCGGGCGGCCCGGTGTAGCGGCTCAGCCGCGGAGGAAGCGGTGTGCCGGCGGTCAGCCTGACGCCGACCATGCGGGAGGTGTGCACGGCTGCTCGTCGCCGGGCCCGGTGCCGGGGGCGAAGACGCACCCGCTCCATGTGCAGCGCGCCCGGGCACCGGCGCGCGCCGCATCGAGCAGCCGCGGCGTCCTCGGCCGCCTCCACCGGGTCTGCTCCACGACCACGAGCGGCACGGCATCCAGCAGTTGCCTGCTCCGCCAGGCGCTCCGCCCCGTCACGGACCGCAGCGCCCGGACGACGTCCAGCTTCCGGTCCGCGTCCCCGGCCCCGGTCAGCAGCACGCTGTACCCCGGCTCCTCCACCGTCCCCCCTTCGCGCTCCCGCGCCCGCGCCCTCAGGACACGATGTCCTTCCCCCGGAAGCCGCGGAAGGCCAGCGCGAAGAACACCACCGCGAAGGACAGCGACACCGAGGTGCCCTTGAGCATGCCCGACCATTCCAGGCGGGGCTGGAGCGCGTCGATCCAGGCGTACTGCCAGTGCGTCGGCAGGACGTCCCGCAGCGAGCCCAGGGCGGTGATCGCGTCCAGGATGTTGGAGAGGATCGCGACGCCCACGGCCCCGCCGACCGCCCCCAGGGGCGCGTCGGTGAGCGTGGAGAGCCAGAAGGCGAAGCCCGCGACGGCCAGTTGGCCCACGAAGACGTAGAGGGCGGCGATCGCGAGCCGGCCCGTCGCGGTGCCCGGGGGCAGCGAGCCGGCCGTGGTGAGTTCCAGGTCGCCCCATCCGTAGGCGAGCGTGCCGACCCCCAGCGCCACCGTGGGCAGCGCCAGCACGGCGGCGGCGCTGAAGACCAGGGACACCAGCGCCTTGGAGCCCAGCAGCCGGGCCCGGGGCACCGGGGCGGCCAGCAGGTAGCGCAGGGAGGACCAGTTGGCCTCCGAGGCGATCGTGTCGCCGAAGAAGAGGGCGACGGGGATCGTCAGCAGGAAGCCGGAGGAGACGAAGAGCACCGCCAGCGAGAAGTTGACGCCCGAGGCGGTGGCCACGTCCATCATCGTCGGGCCGGAGTCCCGCCCCCGCGGGGTGCCGCCGATCGCGAAGGCCGCCCACACGATCACGGGCAGCCCGAGGACGACGGCGAACGCGACGAGCGTGCGGCGCCGCAGCAACTGCCGCACCGCCTCCACCCGCAGCGGCAGGGTGCGGCCCGGACGGTACCCCGCGGCCAGTTCCAGGGTCTCGGTCACGCGGGACCTCCGATCAGGGTCAGGAACGCGTCCTCCAGGCGGCGGTGCGGGCCGACGCGCTCCACCGGCACGTCGAGCCGCAGGAGTTCGGACAGCAGCTCCGGCACGGTCATGGTGCCCGGCCGGACCAGCAGCCCGTCGTCCGCGGACTCGGCCGTCTCGACGCCGGGCAGCGCCGACAGCTTCGCGGCGACCGCCTCGCGCTCCTCGTCGCCCATGCCCGGCGCGCCGACGAAGAGCGTCCGCCCGCTCCCGGCGATCTCGCCCACCGGACCGGCCGCCACGAGCCGCCCCTTGTCCATGACGACCAGGTGCGTGCAGCTCTGCTCGACCTCCGACAGCAGGTGGCTTGAGACGAGGACGGTACGGCCCGCCGCCGCGTAGCGCCGCACCACGTCGCGCATCTCGCGGATCTGCGGCGGGTCCAGCCCGTTGGTCGGCTCGTCGAGGATGAGCAGGTCGGGCAGGCCCAGCATGGCCTGCGCGATGGCGAGCCGCTGCCGCATGCCCTGCGAGTAGGTGCGCACCGCGCGCTCCAGGGCCTCGCCGAGGCCGGCGATCTCCAGGGCCTCCTCGACGTGGGCGTCGGCCGCCGGCCGGCCCGTGGCCCGCCAGTACAGCTCCAGGTTGGCCCGCCCCGTCAGGTGCGGCAGGAAGCCCGCGCCCTCCACGAAGGCCCCGACCCGGGACAGCACGGGCGCGCCCGGCCGGATCGCGTGGCCGAACACGCGGATGGTTCCGGCGTCGGGCCGGATGAGGCCCATCATCATGCGCATCGTCGTCGTCTTGCCCGCGCCGTTGGGGCCGAGCAGCCCCAGCACCTGGCCCCGTTCCACCCGGAAGGACAACTCCCGCACGGCGTAGCGGTCCGCCGCGCCGTGGTAGCGCTTGGACAGCCCGGAGATCTCCAGGGGTACGTCCGTGAGGGCCGGGTCCGGCGGCTGCCGCACCGCGCCCGCCCGGCGGCGGCCGGTCAGCAGCAGCGCCGCCGCCAGCGCGAGCGCGGCGACCGGCAGCAGCCACACCCAGACGGGCAGCGTGCCCTGGGCGGTGGTCAGTTCCGGGTCCGTGGGCACCGTCAGCGCGGCGCCGGCGGGCAGGGACACCCGGTACGTGGCGGCCGCGACGGGGGAGGCGTAGCCGAGGTCGGTGGTGGACAGCACCAGCCGCAGCCGGTGTCCGGCGGCGAACTCGTGGTCCACGGCGGGCAGCCGCACCTGCACCGTGCCGGCGCCGGCGACCCGCAGCGGCGCGACCAGTTGGTGCGGCAGGGTCTCGTTGCCGCCCGGGCCCACGTCGTACAGCTTCGCGAAGAGCACCGCACCGGCGGGCGCGTCCGTGTCGACGGTGACCCGTGTCGTCGCCGCGCCCGTCAGGCGCAGCGACGAGGTCAGCGGCGCCGAGTCGAAGGCGGCGCGCTGACCGGGGAAGTCCAGCGACAGCGACAGCCCCTGGCCGAGGTCGGAGAGCTGGGAGAGGGCGCCCACGCCGGGCACCGCCGAGATGGCGGGCGGGCTGCCGCCGGCGGGGTTGGCCACCGTCCGCGCGCGGCCGCCGAGCGGGACCGTCCGGGTCCGGGTGCCCTCCAGCCCCGGGTACGCGTCGGCGTCCGCACCGCGCCGCACGGCCCTGCCGTCGGTGGTGTCGACGCCTCCGGTCCGGGTGACCCGGAACGCGGGCCCGGTGTCGGTGCCCTCGTCCTTCTTCAGCCAGCGGTCGAACCAGGCCGTGGTGCGCGCCTCGATCCGCGAGGTCTCCTGGTCGCCCCCGTCGTGCCCGCCGGAGAACCAGTCGACGGCCACGGGCGCGCCGTTCGCGGCGACGGCACGCGCGATGGCGTCGCCCTGGTCGAGCGGGAAGAGGGAGTCGTTCTGGCCCTGCACCACCAGGGTCGGCACCTTGATGCGCCCGGCCACGGAGGAGGGGCTGGAGCGCGTCAGCAGCCGCAGCGTCGCGGCGTCCGGGCGGCCGGCCACGGCCGACCGGTCGTACATCGCGCACAGTTCGGCGGTGAAGCCGCAGGCGGCGCCGCGCGAGCCGGTGGAGAAGAAGATCCCCGCCCACAGCTTCTTGAACACGCCCTGCGGGAACAGCGCTTCGCCCAGGTCCCACCAGGTGATCGCGGGCGCGATGGCGTCCACCCGCCGGTCGTACCCCGCGGCGAGCAGCGAGATGGCTCCGCCGTACGAGGCCCCCGCGACGCCGACCCGCGGGTCGTCACGGCCGTCGCGCAGCACCTCGGGCCGCCGGCCCAGCCAGTCGATGAGCCGTGAGACGTCGGCGACCTCGGCGTCGGGGGAGTTGAGCCCGATCCGCCCGCCCGAGGCGCCGAATCCCCGCGCGGACCAGGTCAGTACGGCGTAGCCGCTGCGGGCGAGGGACTCGGCTTCGGCCCGCACGTCGTCCTTGGTGCCGCCGAAACCGTGCGCGAGCAGGACCGCCGGGCGCGGCGCCGACCCGCCGGAGGTGAAGTAGGAGGTGTCGATCCGCACCTTCGCGGTACTGCCCGGGGCCTCGGGCAGCGAGAAGACCCGGTCCTGGCGGCGCACGGGCGCGGGGGCGTCGGCCGTCGCGAGGGTGACGGCGCCGCCTGCGGCGAGCACGGCGAGGGCGCCGGCCGCCAGCCGCCGCCGGGTGCGCCAGGTCCTGGGCAGGGCGAATCGCATGCGTGATCCTCGGACGGGGACGACGAGTGTGACGGTCCCACTATGCATTCCGGTGATCACCCGCGACGTCCGCCTCAGGCACCGGATCGGCGTACTGCACCGGGAGTACGGTGGCGACCGTGCCCCTCGAACGACTCGTCACCGCCCCCCTGCCCCGGCTGGGTCTCGGCCTCGCCGCCGTCGGCCGTCCCGCCTACATCGACCTCGGCCGCGCCGCCGATCTGCCCGCCGACCGCACCGTCGAGGCGATGCGGGACCGTGCCCACGCGGTCCTCGACACCGCCTACGCGCTCGGCATCCGCTACTTCGACGCCGCCCGCTCCTACGGCCGGGCGGAGGAGTTCCTGGCCGGCTGGCTGGACGCCCACCCCGAGGCGACCGACGTCGTGATCGGCAGCAAGTGGGGCTACACCTACACCGCCGGGTGGCGGCCCGACGCCGAGGTGCACGAGGTCAAGGACCACGGCACCGCCACCTACGACCGGCAGATCGCCGAGACCCGCGCCCTGCTCGGCGACCGCCTCGACCTCTACCAGATCCACTCCGTCACCCCGGACAGCCCGGCCCTCGCCGACCGCGACCTCCACGAACGCCTCGCCCGGCTGGCGGCCGACGGGGTGGCCGTCGGCCTGTCCACCAGCGGTCCGCTGCAGGCCGAGGCGATCCGCGCGGCGCTGAAAGTGACGGTGGACGGGCGGCGCCTGTTCTCCGTCGTGCAGGCCACCTACAACCTGCTGGAGCCCTCCGCCGGGCCCGCCCTGGCCGAGGCGCACGACGCGGGACTGACCGTGATCGTCAAGGAGGCGATGGCCAACGGCCGCCTGGCCACGGCCGATCCCGACTCCCCCCTCGCCGAGGTGGCCGCCCGGACCGGCGCCACGCCCGACGCCGTCGCCCTCGCCGCGGTCCTGCGCCGCCCCTGGGCCCGTGTCGTGCTCTCCGGCGCCGCGACGACCGGCCAGGTCACCGCCAACGCCCGGGCCGCCTCCGTCGGCCTCGACGCGGAGCACCTGGCCCGGCTCGCCGCCCTGGCCGAACCGGCCCCGGCGTACTGGCGGCACCGCGCGGAGCTCCCCTGGAGTTAGGGCGTGTCTGATGAATCCCGCCTGGCTCGCGACGCTCCGGTTGCGTCCTTGGACGTGGTGTAGCGGGTTGGACCTGATGCGGGGGTTTGCTCCGGCGTCTGGGTTGGTGCCCGCATAGTCAAACGGCCACC